>CAZVEE010000063.1:0-20339 GCA_964625525.1 uncultured Alphaproteobacteria bacterium
GCCGAGCAGATAGACACCCTCATAGACCGTATTGGCACGGAACATCGGGAACACATAGTCGCGCACAAAGGTCTCGCGTAGGTCTTCGATATAGATGTCCTTGACGCCGAGCATTTCAGCCTTGGCGCGGGCGGGCTCAAGCTCCTCGCCCTGGCCCAGATCGGCGGTAAAGGTGATCACCTCACAGCCATACTCCGTTTGCAGCCATTTCAGGATGATTGAAGTGTCGAGGCCACCTGAATAGGCCAGGACCACTTTGCGGGGCGGGGCAACTGAAGCACTCATGGGACAGGCTTTCACGGCTGGAAGACATTGGGGCCGGCGTCTTCAGGGTGAGGCGGAAAGGGTTATAGAAACGGAACCGGCGGTTCATAACCCACGGGCTCGGCCGCGCGGGCTGGTGCGGGCCTGGTGCGCGGGGATGTGGCCTTGGGGAGGCCGGGTGTGCGCGGCGAGGCGGGCTTGTCCTGCGCCGTTTCAGGCTCCGGCGCAATATCGGCATAAGGCGCGAAAGGCTGCGGCGCGGGCGCGGGCGAGAAAGCCTGCGGGCTGATTGGTTGCTGTTCCACGGCCACGGGTGCGGCGTCTTGAGGCGCCACGCTGGGGGGCTCGGGGGGGTGATAGAGCTGCCGTTCAACGATTTGCCGTTCGCGGATTTCGCGCTCTGCGGCGGTGGGCCCAGGACGCGCGGGCCCAGGACGCGCGGGCCCAGGGCGCTCGGGTGCGCCCCAATATGTCGGCGCCCACTCTGGGGTTGGCCAGTCTGGTGTGGACCAGTCTGATGTGGGCGAGCCTGGTATAGGCGCGCTTGGCGCAGGCGCGGCGGTTTGCGCCGGCCAGTGGGCTTGCGGGCTCCAGCGTGCCTGCGGGGCGGGCGCGTGCTGCGGGGCCCAGGCCTCTTGCGGCCCCCAGTGGCCGGAGGGATCGGTCAGGTCAGCGGCCACAGGCATGGCGGGTGTCGCCACGGATGGCGCTACGGGGGCCGGCAAGGGGGCCGGCAAGGGGGCCGGCAAGGGGGCTTGTGGCGGAGGGCTGTGGGGGGGATAGCCCGGCGGCTGAGAGGGGGGCGCGGCTTGTGCCTGGCCCGTGTAGCCCTGGCACGTGTAGCCCTGGCCCGTGTAGCCCTGGCCCGCGTAGTCCTGTGCTGCGTAGCCCTGGCCCGCGTAGCCCTGGCCCGCGTAGCCCTGTGCCGTGTAGCGGGATGCCCCGTCCCCCTGTGTCGCATAGGACTGCTCCGGTGGGGCGGGCATGGCCGCCTGCGGCGGCGAGGCGCGTTGGGGCATGGCTTGGGCGCGGGCGAAAGCGCGGGGCCCTTGGGGGCTGCGCTCGCGCGGCGGCATCAGGCGTGGTTCGTCTTCTTCGGCCAAAATGTTATCGGTGCCGAGATCAAGCTCTACGGGGCGCACCATGCGATACCAGATCACGCTGAGCGTCACGGCTCCGGCAAGCGCCGCCGTAAGCGTCATGCCCAGGCTGCTCACATCACCGCCGGTGTTACCGGGATCGCTGAGCACGCCCACAAGCAGGCCGACCAGGCCCCAGGACAATGCCCCCCCGAGCATATAGCTGCCCAAGTCGCCGCGCTGGGCGCCTTTCAAGGTCAGGTGAGTGGGGGGCGTGGGAAAGGCGCCCAACGCCAAGCAGATGACAAAGGTCAGAGGGAACAGCAGCAGGCATGCAAGCAACACCGTGCCCGCATCCTCGCCTTCAAGCACCGTGCCCGCGCCAAACGCCAAAAGCCCGCCCGCCATGAGAATAGGCGTGGCGGCCAGGCAGCCCAGCACATAGGCCCAGAACCCGCGCAACACGTTCGATCTTCCCCGAACCCACCAGGGAGGCCGGCGGCCCAATCCGCTCGGCTCTCCGTTTTTTCTCAGTCTCAGCCGCTGGTGGCGTTTTGCATCATGATGCCACTTCAGCGACTTAACGGGGCCGGAGCGTTGTTTTGTTTCCGAACACCGTTAACCCTGGACTATATCGCATTCTCATTTTGGTGTCCGTTTCGATGACAGGGCGCAGGCCCGCGGCTGTGTAGAAATGGCGCGCCGGATTGGACAACGCTACGGTCAGCTCGAGCGGCACTCCCTTTTGCTCCGCTTCGGCTATGGCGTGAGTGAGCAAAAAGCGGCCAAAACCCTGGCCTTGAAAGGCGGGCGCCAAAGCCAAATGCATCAAAAACAGACCCTGGGGGGATCGGCGTAGTCCGAATATCCCGGCCAAGTCCGACCGGGCGACCACGACATTGTCATCGCTGGGCTGGTCGCCGGGGCTGAAACTCGCCGCGAATCGCGCTCGTTCGGTGACGTCGTCCCAGGCTTGATGAGGGCTCAGAGCGGCGCGTAGCAGCACAAACAGCGGTTCGAAATCCGCCGCTGTGGCGGGGCGTAGTGTGGGGGTCACGCCTGTTGGCGCCGTTCCGAGGCGCGCAGTTTCCGGCTTTCGGACTTCAGTTGCCCGCACGCCGCCAGAATGTCCCGCCCGCGCGGGGTGCGCACGGGGCTCGCATAGCCCGCCCGGTTGACGATGTCGGAAAATGCCTCGATGCGCTCCCAGTCGGAGCAGTCGTAAGGCGAGCCTGGCCAGGGATTAAACGGGATCAGATTGATCTTTGCGGGAATGCCCCGGATCAGACGTACCAGCTCGCGGGCATCCGCATCGCTGTCGTTCACGTCTTTCAGCATCACATATTCAAAAGTGATGCGCTTGGCGTTGGACAGGCCCGGATAGGCGCGGCAGGCGTCCAGCAACTGGGCGATCGGGTATTTACGATTGAGCGGCACGATCTCATCGCGCAGGGAATCGCGCACCGCATGCAGTGAAATCGCCAGCATGACGCCGATTTCCGCCCCGCAGCGCTCGATCATCGGCACAACACCCGCCGTGGACAGGGTGATGCGCCGTTTCGACAGCGAAATGCCCTCATTGTCCGAGGCAATCAGCAGTGCATTGCGCACATTATCAAAATTGTAGAGCGGCTCGCCCATGCCCATCATGACGATGTTGGTGATGGCGCGATCTTCCGCGCCGCCGCCGGGCCGGGGCCATTCGCCGAGTGCGTCGCGGGCGACAATCACTTGGGACAGGATTTCGTGGGGCGTCAGATTGCGCACCAGTGCCTGGGTTCCGGTGTGACAGAACTTGCAGGTCAGCGTGCAGCCAACCTGGCTGGAGACGCACAGCGTGCCCCGGTCCCCATCGGGAATGAAGACGGTCTCTATTTCGATGCCCGGGGCGGTGCGCAACAGCCATTTGCGGGTCCCGTCCTCAGACAGCTGATCCTCGACCACGTCGGGCCGGGCCAGTGTAAAGCGCTCTGCAAGGCCTTCGCGCAGACCCTTGCCCAGATTGCTCATCTCGGCGAAATCGCGGGCGCCCCGCACATAGAGCCAGTTCCACAACTGGCGGGCCCGCATGCGGCGCTGGCGTTCGGGAATATCGAGGGGCTCAAGCGCCTGTGTCAGCGCGTCAAAGGGCAGGCCAATCAGCGGCGTGCGTGTGTCTCCGGCGGGCGTGTCAGCAGCCGCACCCGTGCCGGCCGTTCCCGGCAGGCGACCGGGGAACGCCAAAGCATGACGCCCCTCCCGCAGTGCTGCGGAGAGGGGCGCCGGATCAGGTCTTGGATCTGTCGATCGCTCGTCAGTCACGGGATCCGATACTCCGCCGCCAGCCGGCAGCGGGGACAATCCCGCTCAACCGGTCTGCGTTATCTACACTCCTGGTCGATGCGTTCAAGGGCCGCAGTGAATCCGAGCAGCGAGTACTGATCGGTGGACACTGTGCCCGAGGCCGAGCGACCGGTCACCGTCATCTCCGAACCACGCTTCAGCGCGTCGATCAGGCGGCGCTCAGCGGCCGGATCGGAGATCCAGGCGCGCTCCTCATTTTCCTCGGTCTCGGTGTCGAGGACCATGTTGTATTTATCCGAGCCCACTTGCACCGTCGGCGTCGCGTTGCGGCCGAAGGGGTAGCCGATCACCACGCTCGGCTGGGCATAGATGCTTTCGCCCGGCCAGTGCGTGACCAGGAAGAACACGTCACCGCGGTTGCGGCCCCGGCGCGACAAGCGCTTTTCCTTTGGATCCGACACGATGAAGCACACCTTGTCGGAACCCTGATTCATGGTGAACGCGGTCCAGGCTTGATAGCGGCCCAGCACCTTGGGATCGTCCGCATAGGCGGTGCCTATGGCCCCGAGCAGGACCACAGCGGACAGACAGAACAGACGGGAGAGGGAGATCATCACCTGGCGGAACATGGCGTTACGGCGATCCTCTAATTTGCGAGCGACGGACGGATGCGGCTCAACGCGCCTCTTGAGAACTGGACCTCAAGTACATGGCGACAATCGGGTCTCTCGCGACAGTCAGTCCATCGACGCGTCTCAACGGGTCCGCGCCGCGTGGGCGCAGCCATGACAACGAGCAACAGCTCTTTATCAACGGTAACAGCGTCCACCCGGCATGTGACGGCGGTATTAAGGCACTGGGGCCAAAGTATGACGCGCTTTCCGACCCCCGAACGCCACGCACCGGCTTCGACCCACACATCTCCACTGTGCCCGATTCGCGACCCGAGTCGCAGCAAATCCGCCAAACCTTCCGCCTAAGACCAGACAGTTTTCGTGGACAAAGGCCCTGAGCGCTGCGAATGTGGCAAGATAGCATCGGTTGTGATCCGGAAGTGCAGTGATTCAAGTAACAGCGGACTATCGTCAGGCAATTGATCGCGATCAACTCGCGGACTGGCTGGAGGCTGTTGCGCGCCGCCGGGACCGCGACGCGTTTGCCCGCCTGTTCGGCTACTTTGCCCCCCGCGTCAAAGGCTTTCTCATGAAGCGCGGTGTCGATGGCGCTATGGCCGAAGAGATCGTGCAGGACGTGATGCTGACGGTCTGGCGCAAAGCGGACCTGTTCGACCGACGCCAATCCTCGCCCTCGACCTGGCTGTTCGTTGTGGCGCGGAACCGGCATATCGATCTGGTGCGCCGGGCACGCCGGCCGGATATTGATCCCGACGACCCCTTCCTTGTGCCCGAGCCCGAGCCTGCGCCCGACGAGACCATGGCCATGGTTCAGCGGGAGGCGCGCCTGCACCGGGCGATTGCCGACTTGCCGGCGGAGCAGGTGGATTTGCTCCAGCTCGCCTTTTTTCAGGGGAAGTCCCATCGTGAAATCGCAGCCGAGACGGGCATTGCGCTCGGCACGGTGAAATCGCGCCTGCGGCTCGCCTTTGCGCGTCTGCGTCAGGCGCTTGACGGGGAGATTTAGCCGCGCGGCCGGATTTTTTCGCGCTGCGTCCCGGATTTTTCGCGCTGCGTCATTCTGCCGGGCCTTGGTCGCCCGTGGATATGGCCTACACTTGGTCACTGACATGACCCAAGAACCGAACCATCACCCTGATCCCGACATGCTGCTGGCTGCGGCGGCAGGGGTCCTCGATCCGGCGCTGGCGCTCGTCGTCCGCACGCATGCCGCGTTGTGCCCGGCCTGTGGCGAGGCCATGCGCCGCTACGAGATGATTGGGGGCGCGTTGATCGACGCAATGCCACCGGCTGATCTGGATGAAGGGGCGCTCGACCGGCTGTTCGCTGCCATCGATGCGGAAGATTCCGCGGCGGTGGCGCTGCCCGGCGCGCCCATTCGCGTGCCCACGGATCCTGAATTGGAGGCGTTGCCGGAACCGGTGCGGGGCATGGCGCTGTCAGCGCTTGGGAAGCGCGGGTGGTCCAGCCCGCTGCCTGGTATCCGCACCTTGATGCTTGATGAGGCGCCGGCACCGGATGCCGCGCCGGTTTCTGCTGAACTGATCCGGCTTGAACCGGGCGCCGCCTCACCGCGTCACACGCATGCGGATATGGAATACACGCTCGTCATGACGGGAGCGTTCCGTGACCACACCGGCGTTTATGGTCCTGGTGATTTGGCCATCGGCTCGCCGGATCTGGAGCACCGCCCAGTGGCGGAGCCGGGCGCGGTGTGTATCGCACTCGCCGTGACCACCGGCCCTGTCCGGTTCACCGGCGCTCTCGGTCTGATCCAGCGGGCGCTCGGCGGCGGTTAAGTCTCCGTCGATCGCGTTGACGGCCGTTTCGGGTCACGGCGCATCGCTTCTTTCAACAACTCGTCCCCGTGCACATGGGCGATCGGTGCGGCCGGCCGGCGCCGCGTCATCCCGCTGGCCTCTGGCCCGCCGGGGATCATGGGGCGATCGGCGAAACGGCCCATCATGAGCATGCGGTCATACATGATAATGGCGCCCGCAATGCCCACATTCAGGCAGAATTTGGTGGGGATCTTCAGCACGTGATTGGCCCGCGCGAGCAGCGGTTCGGACACATTGCCGCGCTCGCGCCCCAGCACATAGGCCGCATTTTTAGGATGGTGGAAGGACGGCAGCTCCACCGCCTCGTCCAGCAGTTCCACCGCCACCAGCTCGCACCCCTTTGGCAGCGCCATGTCCTCAACCGTATCCCAGTCATAGAAGGGTACATGGCCGAGCGCGCGTGAGGTGTCCGACTTGGCGGCGTCCCGGGCGCGGAAATGGGCGTTGATGGTGAACACGAAACTGGCGCCGAACGCATGGGCCGTGCGGAACAGATTGCCCACATTGAATGCCTTACTGATGCCTTCAACACCGATGCCGAAATAGCCGCGCACGCGCAGAGGTCCTTTCTTCCCGAGCCGAGCCTTCTATAGTCCCCCCATTGCTTTAGCCGCTTTCGCGGGGTCCGGCAAAACCAGCCGCGCAGGGGATGAGAAAACCATGGTCAATCCGGTGTTGGTGGACGTCCTGCGGGACAAGCTGGTGGAGTCGCACCACCGGGGCGCCTTCGCAGTGGTGAATGCCCAAGGCACGGTGCTGGCGCGCGCCGGGGCCATTAATGCAACGATGTATCCGCGCTCTGCCATGAAGACCATGCAGGCACTGGCGCTGGTGGAAAGCGGGGCGGCGGATCGCTTTCGGTTGCCCGAAGCGGCTTTGGCCTTGGCCTGTGCCTCTCATATGGGCGCGCGGCGCCATGCGGATATGGCCGCCACCATGCTGGCGGCCGCCGGCCTTGATATCAGTGATCTCGACTGCGGCCCGCAAGTGCCCCGGGACCCGGACGAGCACGAACGCCTTATCCGCCTGCGCGAGGCGCCAAGCGCGTTGCACAACAATTGTTCCGGCAAGCATGCGGCCTTTCTTGCGATCGCCCAGCATTGGGAGGTCACCCCGCATGACTACGTCGCTCCGGCCCATCCGGTGCAAGCATATATCCGCGAAATCCTGTGCACCCTTTGCGATGTCCCCGAGGCCACGCTGGTCACGGGCATGGATGGCTGCTCGGCGCCCGCCTACGCCTTGCCGCTTTATAGTTTCGCGTTGGGGCTGGCCCGTCTCGCTGCGCCAGGCATGCTGGCACCGGAGCGGGCGCAAGCGGCGCGTCGGCTCTTTACGGCCCAGCAGCGTCATCCGGTCATGGTGGCGGGGCTCGGGCGGCTCGATACGGCGCTGATCCAGGCGGGCCAGGGCCGCATTATCGTCAAATGCGGGGCGGAGGCGGTCTATGCAGCCATGCTGCCGGGGCAAAGCCCGGACCAGGGCATTGGCATCGCGCTCAAGATTGATGACGGTGCGGACCGGGCTGCCCAGTCCGCCATGTGCGAGTTGTTGGTGCGCCAGGGGGTGCTGGATGCCAGCCATCCGGCCATCCAGGGCTTTCACCGCCCGGCGCTGCGCAACCGCACAGGCCGGCTGGTGGGCCAGATCCGTCCGGCCGAGGCCGCCTTCGGTTGAGGCTGTCGCCCCGGGGACTGGTGTCCGCCGCGGCGCCCATGCCACACTATCTGTCAATTGCACTGCATCACTATGATAGGGAGGACAAAGATGAGAGCCGTTCTGTGTAAGGAATTCGGCCCCCCCGAAAATCTGGTCATTGAGGACGTGGCCGCGCCCGATCCTGGCCCGGGCCAGGTGCGTATCGCCGTCCATGCCTGTGGGGTGAATTTCCCGGACGTGCTGATCATCCAAAACCTTTACCAGTTCAAGCCGCCGCTGCCCTTCTCACCGGGCGGGGAAGTCGCGGGTGTGGTCGAGTCCGTGGGCGAGGGCGTCACGCGCCTGAAGCCTGGCGACCGGGTGATCGGCTCCACCGGCTGGGGCGGCTTTGCGGAAATGGTTGTGGTGAATGAAAGCCAGATCATTCCGATCCCGGATCAGATGCCCATGACCGAGGCGTCAGCCTTCATGATGACGTATGGCACCTCGCACTATGCGCTCAAAGATCGCGCCATGGTGAAGCCGGGTGAGAACTTGCTGGTGCTCGGCGCGGCCGGCGGTGTGGGTCTGGCGGCGGTTGAGCTGGGCAAGGTCATGGGCGCGCGGGTCATCGCCGCCGCGTCGTCCGAGGAAAAGCTCCAGGTGTGCCGCGATCACGGTGCGGACGAAACCATGCTGTATCCTAGTGGATCGCTCACGCGGGATCAGCAAAAAGCCCTGTCGGACCAGATCAAGAGCCTCACCGGCGGCCATGGCGCCGATGTGGTCTATGATCCGGTGGGTGGGGATTACTCCGAACCCGCTATTCGCGCCACCAATTGGGACGGCCGGTTTCTGGTCATCGGCTTTGCCGCTGGCGACATTCCGAAAGTACCGCTGAACCTGACGCTTTTGAAAAGCTGCCAAATCGTCGGCGTTTTCTGGGGCGCCTTTGTGGGGCGCTTCCCGGAGCGGCACCAGGCCCATGTGGCCGAGCTGATGCAGTGGTACACAGACGGTAAGATTCGCCCGCACGTGTCCTCCACCTACGCATTCGATCAGTATGCGGCGGCCATCAACGAACTCGCTGGGCGGAAGGCCAAAGGCAAGGTCGTTCTGGTCGTGAAGCCCGAATAGGAGCACGCATGGCCCGGATCACCATCAGCGAAGCCGTGCCCTCGGGCATGGTGGATGGGTTTGTCGAGGACGGGTTCCGCCCCGTCCTCGATGCGTTTTTGGAGAATTTCCGCACGCGCGGAGAGGTGGGCGCAGGCGTGGCGCTGACCCATGAGGGCCGCACTGTAGTGGACGTGTGGGGCGGCAGCGCCAATCCCAAGACCGCGACGCCCTGGACACGGGACACTTTGGTGGGCGTCTTCTCCTGCACCAAAGGGGCACTGGCGATCCTGGCCCATCGCCTGGCCGATCAGGGGCGTCTTGATCTCGATGCGCCGGTCGCGGCGCTGTGGCCTGATTATGCCTCCCATGGCAAGGGCGAGACCACGCTGCGCATGATGCTTGATCACACGGCTGGTGTGCCGGCCTTGCGCGAGCAGGTGCCCGACGGTGCCTTTCTGGATTGGGACTATATGGCCATGCGGCTTGCGGCGGAGGCGCCTTTCTTCCCGCCTGGCACCCGCAGCGCCTATCACGGGCTCACCTATGCCTGGACTGTCGGCGAGGTCATCCGCCGCGCCACGGGCACCATGGCCGGGGTCCTGTTTGCCGAAGAGATCGCGAGGCCGTTGGGCCTTGAGTTCTGGATTGGCCTTCCGGAGGCGGAGGAGCCGCGCGTGGCGCGCCTGCTGAAAGCCCGCCTTGACCCTGCGATCCCGGCAAGCCGTTTTGTCCGTGACTTGGCGGACAGAGAGTCAATCCCGGCGCTGTTTTTCCTCAACGATGGCGGCTTCAATCCCAACCGGGCGGACTACCGCGCCGCCGAAATCGGCTCTGCCAATGGGGTGACCAATGCGCGCAGTTTGGCGCGCCTTTACGCGCCTTTCAGTCTTGATGGATCCCTGGACGGGGTGCGTCTCGTCAGCGCCCGGCGCATTCCGGCCATGACGCGGATTTCCAACGCCAGCCATGATGATGCGACGCTGCGCTGTCCCATGCGCTTTGCGGCTGGCTTCATGCGTTCGGTGGACAATCGCTGGCTGCGTGACCCGCCGGCGGCGAGCCTCATCCTGTCGGATGCGGCTTTCGGCCATGCGGGGGCGGGCGGCTCCATCGGGTTTGCCGATCCGGAAGCGCGGCTGTCCATGGGCTATGTCATGAACCAGATGGGCCTGGGCCAATTGCTCAACGAGCGAGGACAGGCCTTGGTGGACGCCACCTATAGCGCGTTGGGGTATCACGGCAAGGGAACCGGCGCCTGGGTCCGGTAAGGTGGATCTTGGCGGGCCTGCCTAGGACCTGTTTGCCGAAGTGGATATCGGTGTGGCCGGTCTCGATCACGGTCCGTTGACGGATCGTGCGGGTCGTAAGCGCCTCCACATCATGAGATGCGCAGGACGCTGTGACCGGTTACAACTCGAAGTGGGCGACGGGTTCATGAACGGCGATCAAGGTTTGGGCTTCTCCTGCGTGTCACGCGTTCAAGAGTGATCGCTACCGGATCATTCGCACACCGATAGTTGCACGCTACTGATTGATACTTTTTGCCGCGTTCGGAAGATGTGTGCAAAGGAGATGGGTAGAGTATTCGAAAGTCATCCCTATCCATTTCCTTCATGATCTGAGCACAATTTATAGACCGCATTCGTATTCATCGATCTGTCCAAGGCCGGACAATCGCGCTATAAGGCGCGGATGATTGATTTCAACGCCCGTTGGCACACCGTTCAATTGCGTACAACAAATTATTGGTCCCGACTGCCCCTGGCCAGCCGCGGTGCCCTTCTCATGTTGGCTTCGGCCTTCCTGTTTGTGGTGATGTCGAGCCTGGTGAAATTCCTGGGCGACCGGCTGCACCCGTTCCAAATCGCGTTTTTCCGGGCGCTGACGAGCTTCTTGATTATCCTGCCCTTCGTCATGCGCGAAGGGGCTTGGGGCTTTCGCACGCGCCAGCCGGTGCTGCATGTGCTGCGCGGCATTGCCGGGACCTCGGCCATGTTGTGTGGCTTTTATGCCTTCACCTATCTGCCGCTGGCCGATGCCACAGCCATCAGTTTCGCCCGCGCGCTGTTCCTGGTGCCTTTGGCATTGATGTTCCTGGGCGAGACGGTGGGCATCAATCGTTGGGCGGCAACCCTGATTGGCTTTGCCGGTGTGCTCCTTGTCCTGCGCCCCAGCGGGACGACAGATCCCACCGCATTTGTGGCGGTGGCCCATGCGGTGTTCGTGGCGCTTGCTGTCATTTGCGTGAAATTGCTGTCCCGCACCGATGGGCCACTCACGCTGTTGCTGTATTCAGGCTTCATTGGCACGATTTTGTCCGCGATCCCGGCCTTCCTGCTTTGGACGACACCGACCTGGGAGGAACTGGGTCTGCTGGCGCTCATGGGGGCGGTGGGGACGCTCGCCCATAACTGCTTCGTGCGCGCCTATGCGGTGGCGGATGCGACCGCGTTGGCGCCGCTGGATTACACGCGGCTCATTTTCGCGACGTTGATCGGGTTTCTGATTTTCAGCGATTTGCCGGATTGGTGGACGGTCGCTGGTGCGCTGATCATTGCTGGCGCCAGCCTCTACATCACGGTGCGTGAGGCGCAGAAAGCGGGCGATGCCAAATCTTGACCGGGCTCAAATCTTGACCGGGTTTAGGGGGGCGGCGGGTTGGGATCTTCCTGGGCCAATGCCGCGCGGGCCTTGGCTTTATGCTCCGGCGTGATGTGATCGCTGACCATTTTCAGGGCCATGACCAAGACGCCGGCGTCATCGGTGAAGCCGATCCCGACCAGCACATCCGGCAAAACATCCACTGGCGCCACAAAATAGGCGAGGGCGGCCAGCAGGGTCGCGCGCACTTTCACCGGCACATGGGGATCGAGGGTGCAGTAATAGGCCGCCAGCAAATCCTGGGCGAACGGCACCTGGCCCAACCGCTTGCGCAGCTTATGCCAGAAGCTCTCGCGCACGATGCGCTCGTTCGCCTCCATCTGCTCTTCAGCCCCGCTGCCCAGGTCGGGGGCCCCGCTGCCAAGGTCAGGCGGGCCCACGCTGGGCAGTTTGGTGCCGGACAGGTCTTTGCCTTCGACGGTCATAGGGTCAATATGAAGGCGGAAGGGGGCCGATCCAAGCCCGGATCGCTGAGCCCCCCGTGTGTTTTATGGCCAACTGGCCTTTAGGGTGGAGAGGAGACGGGTCATGGACCTGAATGCATCAGTCGCGGCAGTTGTTACGGGTGGGGCCTCGGGCCTCGGAGAAGCGACGGCGCGCGAGCTGGCGAGCACCGGTGTGCGCGTGGCGCTGTTCGATCTGAACGCGGAAAAGGGCGAGGCGGTCGCCGCCGAGCTGGGCGGTGTCTTCTGCCAGGTGAATGTGGCGGACGAGGAGAGTGTGCTGGCGGGCTTTGCCAAGGCGCGCGCCGCCCACGGGCAGGAGCGTATCCTGGTCAACTGCGCCGGGATCGGTGACGCGATCAAAACCGCCTCGCGCGATAAGGAGACGGGTGCCGGTCGGCACCATCCCCTCGACCGTTTTGAGCGGGTGATTCAGGTGAACCTGATCGGCACCTTCCGCTGCATCACGCATGCGGCCGCCGGCATGCTTACCCTTGATCCGGTGAATGAGGATGGCGAGCGCGGTGTGATCGTGAACACCGCCTCCGTTGCCGCTCAGGATGGCCAGATCGGCCAGGCCGCCTATTCCGCGTCTAAAGGCGGGGTGGTGGGGATGACCCTGCCGATCGCGCGCGATCTGTCGCGCGACGGTGTGCGCATCAACACCATTATGCCCGGCCTGTTCTACACGCCGCTGCTGATGGGCCTGCCTGATGATGCCCTGCGCTCGCTCGGTGCCCAGGTGCCGTTCCCCTCGCGCCTCGGTCAGCCCTCGGAATATGGCCAACTTGCCCGCCATATCTGCGAAAACAGCATGCTGAACGGGGAAAGTATCCGCCTTGACGGCGCCATCCGCATGGCGCCGCGCTAGAGTGCTTGCAGGAAAAGTGTGCGCGGTTTTCCGCCCGGAAAGCGCGCCAAACCAAAGACTGAGAGCCGTTTCAATGATCTGGTTTTCAGTGCAACGGCTCTAAGGCGCACACAGACGGTAAGCGCACAGGGCGGGGTTTTGCCCCGCCCTTAGCACCCCGCCAGTGCTTTCTTACTGAAGTCCGCGCTCGATCACCTGGTGGATGAAGGGGACACAGATCGACCCTTCGCCCACCGAAGACGCGACGCGCTTTACCGAGCCGCTGCGGACATCACCGGCGGCGAAGACGCCCGGTACGCTGGTTTCCAGCAGGAATGGCCGGCGCGTCCCCACCCAACGGGCCGGGTCTAACTCCTCGGGGGACAGATCAAGGCCGGTCTTGATGAAGCCTTTCTCGTCCGTCACCACACAGTCGTTCAGCCACTGTGTATTGGGCCGTGCACCGATGAAGACGAACAGGAACGGCGTGTCGAAATGGCGGTTGGCACCGGTCTTATTGCAGGTTGTCATGACGCCAGACAAGCTGTCCTCGCCTTCCAGGCCCGTGACTTCGGTATGCGGATGCAAGGTGATATTGGGCGTATGCTCAATACGGCTGATCAGGTAGCGCGACATGGAATGGTCAAGGCTTTCGCTGCGGATCAGAATGTCCACCTGCCGGGCCACTTGAGACAGATAGACCGCAGCTTGGCCGGCCGAGTTGCCGCCGCCCACCACGATTACATTGGCATCGCGGCACAGTTGCGCTTCCATGGCCGTGGCGCCGAAATAGATGCCGCGACCTTCCTTCTGGGCCGCGCCGTCGACTCCGATTTTACGATATTCGGCGCCGCTCGCGATCACCACGGTCCGCCCGCGAATGATCTCGCCATTGTCTACGACCACCTCAAAGGGCACGGCGTCGCAATTGAGCGATACCGCCCGGCGCGGCACGGCGACATGCACGCCGAACTTCTCTGCCTGCACAAAAGCGCGCTGGGCCAGTTCCCGCCCGGAAATGCCCGTGTGAAAGCCGAGATAGTTTTCGATCTTGGAGCTCGTGGAGGCCTGGCCCCCCGGCGCAATGGAATCGATCGTCAGCACATTGAGGCCTTCAGAGCCCGCATAGACACTCGCCGCCAGGCCCGCCGGGCCGGCTCCCACTACGATGACGTCGCACACTTCCTCGCCGCGCAAGGTGGACAGGCCGATACAAGCTGCCATCTCTTGAATGGACGGGTTGCGATACAATTGACCATCCGGACCCACCACTACCGGCGTTTCCTCCGGTTTGATGTCAAACTTGTTGAGAAGCGATTCCGTGCGGTCGTCTGTCTCCAGATCAACCCAGGTGAAGGGGCGGGAGTTGCGCTCTAGAAACTCACGGATCCGGAACGCATCCGGTGAATAGCGCGAGCCGATTAGCAGCACACTGCCGACCCCACCCGCGAGCAGGATCCGCCGGCGTTCCAGAAAGGCCTGCAGGATCACATCGCTGATGGCAGAATTGGTCACCACCAGCTTTTGCAACGTGGCGGGGCAGATCTCCAGCGTGGCGGTCTCGCCCGTTGCCCGGCCTTCCACCACGGAGGCGTATTGGGACAACAGGTCGATATCGCCGGTGAAGCCACCCGCTCCATGGCTCACCACCGGGTCCTTGCCGCCGTCGGTCGTCAGTTGCGAAATCGCCACTGCGCCCGACAAGATCACAAAGAACGACGCATTGGTGTCACCGACCTCCCAAAGCGCCTCGCCATCGGTGAACACCCGCTTGGTGGCGAACCCGGCCAAGAACGCGATCTGTTCGTCGGTGAGCAACGGGAAGGCGGCGCTGTTGTCCGCCTGGTCTGGCATGCGGGTCTCCAAAACGCTCGTGGTCCTGTCGGCCATGGAGATCTCCTGCGGTGTCAGACGAGGCTGTCGGCAATGTCGTTCATACGCGCCGCCAAAGTGGTGTCGAGCTGGGTCAGCCCGCCCGCGTCATGGGTCGACAGGGTGACCCGCACGGTTTTGTAGACATTGAACCATTCCGGGTGGTGGTCCATCTGCTCGGCAATCATAGCGATCCGGGTCATGAAGCCGAAGGCCTCGTTGAAATCGCTGAATTCAAAGGTTTTTTCGATGGCGTCGCGGCCGTCGGTGAGGCTCCAGCCGGCCAAGGCCGGCAACAGGGTTTCGCGCTCGCTCGCGCTCAGCTTCTCCGCCATGATGGTGCTCCTTTTGGCTGTCCGGGCATGCCGAACGGATGTGGGCCCGTGACGCGGGCCCGCCAAGGTCTTATATGCGCTTAAAGCAACAGCACAGCACGAGGCCCGTCCATGTGGCGACCCGAGAGACGCCCGCCCGATCTGGCGGAATTCGACCGAATGGTTCGCGATGCCTTTGAGGCGCTGCCCGACCCCTTCCGCACCAATGCGTCAGATGTCTACATCCACGTGCAGGATTTCGCAGCCCGCGAGATTCTGCAGGATCTGGAGATTGACAGCCCCTTCGGCCTTCTGGGCCTCTATCAAGGCGTGGACCTGACCCGCGCCAGCGTGAACGATCCATTTCCCCAGCCCGCCCGCGTCACGCTCTATCGTGAGCCGATCCTGCGCCTGTGGTCGGAAGGCGGTCAGAGCCTAAAGCACATCGTCACCCATGTGCTGGTGCATGAGATCGGCCACCATTTCGGCCTGTCCGATGAGGACATGGACGCCATCGAGAACGAAGTGGACTAAGGCGCCCGCGGTTTAGGGCAGGGCGCCGATCAGCGCGTTCACATAGGCGGGCACCACGTCGCTTGCCTTGCCATAGTGGCAATCCTGGAACAGATAATCGCCGTCCGAAGGCTCCAGGTTCAGTTCCACCGTATGCGCCCCGATGTCCCGGGCCAGCATGACGAAGCCGGCCGCCGGATAGACCGAGCCTGACGTCCCGATGGAGATGAACAGGTCGCACTCGGCCAAGGCCGCGTGGATGCGGTCCATGTGATAGGGGATCTCGCCGAACCAGACCACGTCGGGGCGCAAGGTGCCGACGCTCTGGCACTGGGCGCAGGTGGAGGTAGGCGTCAGGTCGCCGGTGACGGGAGAGCGCGTGCCGCACTGATTGCACAGGTCCTGTTTCAATTCCCCATGCATGTGCAAAATGTTGGTGGAGCCGCCCTTCTCGTGCAGGTCGTCCACATTTTGTGTGACCAGCAGCACGGAGCCTGCTTGCCGCTCCGTGTACGTATGCTCCAGAAGGCCCAGGGCATAATGGGCTGGGTTTGGCTTGGCGTCGTCTAAGTTCCGCCGGCGGGCGTTATAGAAGTCGAGCACGAGTTGGGGGTTGCGGGCAAACCCTTCCGGGGTCGCCACATCGTTCAGATCGTATTTCGTCCAAAGCCCGTCCACGTCGCGGAAGGTGCCGAGTCCGGATTCCGCTGAAATCCCGGCCCCGGTGAGGATCACGATGTTGCGATAGATCGTCATGGTCTCGGCCCCTTTCTTGTTTTCGCGTATGGCCGTGTGATGACCAGGACGGGTCTGGGACGGTGGTCCGCACAGGTCATACCGGCCTCAAAACAGGTAGTACCGTTCGGGCTCATAAACGGATCCCGCATGGCTGCGATGGCTTGAATAGAGCACGAAGCGCGTCACTTCAAAAGGCTCTGAGCGCAGGCTCGCATGGGCGTTGATGAAATGCCCCAGGTCCGGTCCCGGGTGTCCGCGAAAGCGGGCGAGTGTCACATGGGGCGTGTGGCGGCGACGGTCGAAGTCCACGCGGAGCCGCGTCAGCGCACCGTCTACTTTCTCCACGAGTTGTGCGAGGGGCTGTGATGGTTCAACCCCTGCCCACAGCACCCGTGCCGGGTCGGCGAAGGTGCCCAGTGACGCGAGGCGTAGCGTGAAAGGACGCATGCGGATGCGGGCCAGCGCGTCGTCGATGTCTTGCGCCGTATGCGGGTCGGCCTCGCCGATATAGCGCAAAGTCAGGTGCAGGCCGTCCGGGTCCACCCAATGAGCCCCCGGGATCCCGACCATCATCATGTCAAGCCGTATGCGGATGGCTTCTGGAATCTCAAGCGCAGTGAACAGTTTCATGCTGGTCCCCAGGGCGTGCGGCGGATCCGGATGATACCGTGCTGATCACAGGCAGGGGTTCGGCCGTTCCTTATGAATGGCGCGGATGCCGGCCCGAATGTCGTCGCTCAACCGGATGTCGAAGGCATCGATATCGGTCTTGAGTTGCTCCAGGGTGGTCGCCCCGATAATGGTCGAGGTTGTAAAGGGGCGTTCGTCGCAGAATTTCAGCGCCAATTGCGCCGGGTCCAGATTATGTCTGCGCGCCAGGTCCAAATAGGCGCTGATGGCTTCTTGCGCGCCCGGGCCTTCATAGCGTTGCAGGCGGTCGAACAACTGCTTGCGTGAGCCCTGGGGCAGGGCACCATCGCGATACTTCCCGGTCAGATAGCCTTGTGCCAGCGGCGAATAGGCGAGCAGGCCCACGGCTTCGCGCTCGGCGACTTCGCCAAGGCCCATATCAAAGGCGCGCGAGACCAGATTATAAACGTTCTGGATGGACACGACTCGCGGCAGGCCTTCCGCCTCGGCGGCGCGCAAGAATGCCATCACGCCCCAGGCCGTGTCATTGGACAAGCCCACATGGCGGATAACGCCTTCTTGCACCAAATCGCTCAGTGCGCGCAGGGTTTCCTCGATGGGGGTTTCATGGGGCCAGGATGCGCTGCCGCCGAACAGCGGCACGGAGCGGTCCGGCCAATGCAGTTGATAAAGGTCGATATAATCCGTTTGCAGATTGCGCAGGCTGCGCTCCACCGCGTGACGGATGTGAGCGGCCGTGTGCCGGCGCGGGCCGCCATCTTCAGTGAACCAAGGCATGGCCGGGTTCGGACCGGCGATCTTGGTGGCCAGGATGACCTTATCGCGCGTGCCGCGTGCCTTGAACCAGGTGCCGATGACGCGCTCGGTCTCGCCTTGGGTCTCGGCTTTGGGCGGGATGGGGTAGAGCTCGGCGGTGTCGAAAAAATTAATGCCGCGCTCCAGCGCATAGTCCATCTGTCGATGGCCTTCCTGTTCTGTGTTCTGCTCACCCCAAGTCATGGTGCCAAGACACACGCTGGAGACCTTGATGTCGGTGCGGCCGAGGGCGCGATACTCCATGATGGGTCTCCTTGAGAGGGGGCTAGGGCAGGGCAGAACGGAAAAAGCCGCCCGTGGACGGACGGCTTTTTCACAACAGGGATGTGCTAGGCCTTCACGGCGAACGAGCCGTGACAGTGCTTGTATTTCCGACCTGATCCGCACGGGCAGAGCGCATTGCGCGACACCTTACCCCAGGTGCTGGGATCGTTCGGGTTTAGGGGCGGGCGCGGGGCGCCGGCCGGGCGCGGCGCGGCGGCGGCGGCCGGGGCCGCATCGTTGCGGCCTGTGGTCAGGTCCATATGCTGTTCTTGCATGGGCCGATCCGGGCCGTCGGGCAGGTCCGTCGGCGGCTGCTGGTTGATCTGCATGCGCAGCAATTGCTGGGTCGTTTCCTGGCGCAGACGATTTAGCAGGCCCTCAAACAGGGCAAACGCCTCGGTCTTGTACTCGTTCAGCGGATCCCGTTGGCCATAACCGCGCAGGCCCACCACCTGGCGCAGATGGTCGAGTTGCTGCAGGTGCTCGCGCCAATCATGGTCGATGGTCTGGAGCAGCACGCTCTTTTCCACTTTGCGCAGCGTGTCCGGGCCCAGCATGGCCGCTTTTTCCGCCATCAGACGATCGGCTTCGTTGGTGAGGCGATCCTTGATTTCTTGATCGGCGATGCCCTCTTCCTGGGCCCATTCCTGGATGGGCAGGTGGACGCCAAATGTGCGTTCCACTTCAGCTTCCAGGCCCTCGCTATCCCACTGGTCGGGGAAGGCATTTTCCGGAATATGAGCCGCGACGAGATCGTCGATCACCTGGTGGCGCATGTCGGCGATGACTTCGGCGAGGTCTTCCGCCTCCATCATTTCGATGCGCTGCTCGAACACCGCCTTACGCTGATCGTTCATCACGTCATCGTATTTGAGCAGGTTATTGCGGATCTCGAAATTGCGCGCCTCAACTTTGGTCTGCGCCTTTTCCAGGGACTTGTTGATCCAGGGATGGATAATGGCCTCGCCTTCCTCCAGGCCCAGGGTCTGAAGGATGCTGTCCAGGCGTTCGGCCATGAAGATGCGCATTAGGTCATCTTCCAGGCTCAGATAGAATTTCGAGCAGCCCGGGTCCCCCTGACGCCCTGAGCGGCCGCGCAGCTGATTGTCGATGCGCCGGCTTTCGTGGCGTTCGGTGCCAATCACATAAAGGCCGCCCGCGTCGAGCGCTTCCTGCTTGAGCAGGTCCACATTCTCACGGATCTGCGCGATTTTCTGAGCGATTTGGGTGTCGTCGGTCAGGCCCTCGGTCTCGCGGGTAATGCGCATGTCCACATTGCCGCCGAGCTGAATGTCGGTGCCGCGGCCGGCCATGTTGGTGGCGATGGTCACCGCGCCGGGCACGCCGGCCTCGGCGACGATCTGGGCTTCCTGCTCGTGATAGCGGGCGTTGAGAACCTGATGCTTGATCTTGCGCTTTTTCAGCAGCTCCGAAACGGATTCCGATTTCTCGATGCTGGTGGTGCCCACCAGGATCGGTTGGCGCCGCTCGGCACAGTCTTCGATCTGATCCAGGATGGCTTCGTATTTCTCGCGCGACGTGCGGTAGACCTCGTCATCCTCGTCGATGCGCGCCACGTCCACATTGGTGGGCATCTCCACCACGCCGAGCTTGTAGATGTCTTCGAATTCCGCTGCTTCGGTCATGGCCGTCCCGGTCATGCCGCCGAGCTTTTCATAGAGACGGAAATAGTTCTGGAAGGTGACCGAGGACAGGGTCTGGTTTTCCGGCTGAATGGGGCAGCCTTCTTTGGCCTCCAGTGCCTGGTGCAGGCCTTCGGAGTAGCGCCGGCCTTCCATCATCCGACCGGTGAATTCGTCAATGATGATCACCTTGCCGTTCTTGACGATGTAGTCCTTGTCCCGGGTGAACAGCTTGTGTGCTTTCAGCGCCTGGTTCACGTGGTGGACGATGGAGACATTGGCGCTGTCATAAAGGTCGGCGCCCTGGAGCAGGGGCTCGGCATCGGGGTTCTGCTCCAGGCGCATCTCGTCCAGGGTTCGCAGCAGCTCCTCGATCGCTTCATTGCCCTCTTCGGTCAGGCTGATGGCGCGGGTCTTTTCATCGCGCTCGAAATGCTCGTCGGTGAGCTGGGGGATCAGGGAGTCCATCACCTGATAGAGCGCGGACATGTCGTCGGTGGGGCCGGAGATGATCAGGGGCGTGCGCGCCTCATCAATGAGGATGGAGTCCACCTCATCGACTATGGCAAAGTAGTGCCCGCGCTGGGTCATCGCCTCCAGGCTGTATTTCATATTGTCGCGCAGATAGTCGAAGCCGAACTCATTGTTCGTGCCATAGGTGACATCCGCGGCGTAGGCGTCGCGGCGTTCCTTATCGTTGAGGCCGTGAATGATG
>CAZVEE010000064.1:0-16290 GCA_964625525.1 uncultured Alphaproteobacteria bacterium
CAACTTCCGTAAGCCGCTGATCCTGATGACGCCGAAGTCGCTGCTGCGGCACAAGCGCTGCGTCTCCAGCCTGGAAGAGATGGGGCCGGGCACTTCGTTCCACCGGGTGCTGCTTGATGATGCCGAAGAGCGGCCCGGCAGCAGTGTGACCTTGAAGCCGGACGCGGAGATCCGCCGCGTGGTGCTGTGTACGGGCAAGGTCTACTACGATCTGTTTGAAGAGCGCGAGAAGCGCGGCATCGACGATGTGCAGATTCTGCGCCTTGAGCAACTTTATCCGTTCCCGAATAAAAGCCTGCTCAATGAAATGCAACGGTTCCCCCAGGCCCAAGTGATCTGGTGCCAGGAAGAGCCACAGAATATGGGCGCCTGGACCTTCATTCAGCCCCATATTGAATGGGTGCTGGACAAGGCCGGCTTCGCGGCGGAACACAAGCGCCCGGTCTATGCGGGGCGGCGTGCCTCGGCGGCGACGGCCACGGGCCTGATGAAAAAACACCAGCAGGAACTGCAGCAGTTCCTTGATCAGGCCTTGACTGTTGGGGGCTGATCCCGGCGGCGCGGCTGTCGCGCCGTGAGTTGTGTAGTGATGAACCGTGTGACCACGGATGATGAAGCGATGAATGCGGCGTGCGCGAAAGGCGGCGCTGGCAAGACCCGAGGATCCAACTCATGACCACCGAAATCCGTGTGCCGGCGTTAGGCGAATCCGTGACGGAAGCCACCGTCGCCCAATGGTTCAAGAAGCCGGGCGATGCGGTGACAGCGGATGAACCACTTGTGGAATTGGAAACCGACAAGGTGACGCTGGAAGTGCCCGCGCCCGCGTCTGGTACGCTGGGTGAGATCGTCGCAAATGAAGGCGACACGGTGGAAGTGAACGCGCTTCTGGGCTCGGTCGAGGAAGGCGCGGGCGACGCCAAGCCCGCCGCTGCGCCAGCGCCCAAACAGGAACAGCCAGCCGCCGCGGCCGCCCGTCAGGAGGGGTCAACGCAAGGCGCGCCGGATTCTGGTGGTACCGTGCAGACGATGCCCTCGGCGCGCCGGGTGATCGACGAGAACAATCTTGATGCCACCCGCATCGAAGGCACCGGCAAAGATGGCCGGGTGACCAAGGGCGACGCGCTGGGCGCGCTGGAAATGCGCGATACCAAAACGGTGGCACTGCCGCCCTCTACCTCCACGGCACCGCGCGCCAAGGAAAAGCGCGAAGAGCGGGTGCGCATGAGCCGCCTGCGCCAGACCATCGCTCAGCGCCTGAAAGAGGCGCAAAACAACGCGGCCATGCTGACCACCTTTAACGAGGTGGACATGAGCAATGTCATGGCCATGCGCAGTCAGTACAAAGACCTGTTCGAGAAACGCCATGGCGTGCGCCTTGGTTTCATGTCGTTCTTCGTCAAGGCCTGCGTGCGGGCGTTGCAAGACGTGCCGGCCGTGAATGCGGAGATCGACGGTACGGATATTATCTACAAGAATTACTACGACATCGGTGTTGCGGTGGGCACGGATCGGGGCCTGGTGGTGCCGGTGGCGCGCGATTGCGACATGAAGAGCTTTGCCGAGATCGAAGCCGAAATCACCGATTTTGGCCGCCGTGCCCGCGATGGCGCGCTGGCGCTTGAGGAACTGCAAGGCGGGACGTTCACCATTACCAATGGCGGTGTGTACGGATCGCTCATGTCCACGCCCATTCTGAACCCGCCGCAGTCGGGTGTGCTCGGTATGCACAAGATTGAGCAGCGCCCCATGGTGGTGGATGGACAAGTGGTGATCCGTCCCATGATGTATCTGGCAATGTCCTATGATCACCGTATCGTGGATGGCAAAGAAGCCGTGACCTTCCTGGTGCGGGTGAAGGATTCACTCGAAGATCCCCAACGCACCCTGCTTGATCTGTAAGCCGTCCCAGCGACACGCCGAACCCTGAGAGATGTGGAGAACGAGGCGCCCAATGGCTCAATCCTATGATGTGGTGGTGATCGGGGCGGGACCCGGCGGCTATAACTGCGCGATCCGCGCCGCGCAGCTCGGCCAATCCGTGGCCGTGGTGGAGCGCCGGGAGACGAAGAAGCTCGGCGGCACCTGTTTGAATGTTGGCTGTATTCCGTCTAAAGCGCTTTTGCACGCGTCGGAGCATTTTGAGCAGATCTCTACTCATCTGCCGGAAATGGGGATCTCCACCAAAGGCGCGTCGGTGGAGATCGACAAGCTGCTGGCGTTCAAGGACAAGGCCGTGGACGGTCTGACCAAGGGGGTGGAGTTCCTCTTTAAGAAGAACAAAATTGCTCACTATCTGGGCCACGGTAAAATTGCCGGGACGGGCAGTGTGCATGTGGCGCTGACCGATGGCGGGGAGGAAACCCTCTCGGCCAAGAGCATCGTGATTGCCACGGGCTCGGACATTATCGGTCTGCCCAATGTGGAGATTGATGAGGAGCGCGTTGTCTCCTCGACCGGCGCGATCGCGCTCCCGGTGGTCCCTAAGCACATGGTGGTCGTGGGTGGTGGCTATATCGGCCTGGAGCTTGGCTCGGTCTGGCGCCGCCTGGGGGCCGAGGTGACCGTGGTTGAATATCTCGACCGCATCACGCCGGGGCTGGATGGCGAAGTGTCGAAACAGTTCCAGCGCATTCTGGGCAAGCAGGGCATGAGCTTCAAACTCTCCACGAAGGTGACCGGCGTGGAGAAGATGAAGACCAAGCTCAAGGTCTCGCTGGAGCCGGCGGCGGGCGGCGAGGAAGAGACGCTCGACTGTGATGTGGTGCTTGTGGCCATCGGCCGGCGCCCTTACACGGACAATCTGGGTCTGGAGACCGTGGGCATCGAGTTGGATTCGAAAGGCCGGGTTCCGACGGATGTGCATTTCCGCACCACGGCGCCGGGTGTCTATGCCATTGGGGACGTGCGCGAAGGCCCCATGCTGGCCCACAAGGCCGAGGACGAGGCGGTGGCCTGCGCCGAAGTGATTGTCGGTAAGGCGGGGCATGTGAATTACGATGCCATCCCGGCGGTCGTGTACACCTATCCAGAAGTTGCCTCTGTCGGCAAAACGGAAGAGCAGCTGAAGGAAGACGGCATTCAGTACAAGTCGGGCAAATTTCCGTTCACGGCTAATTCTCGGGCACGCACCAATGACCTTACCGAGGGTTTTGTGAAAGTGCTGGCTGATGCGCGCACGGACAAGGTGCTTGGCGTCCACATGATCGGCCCGAATGTGGGTGAGATGATCGCGGAAGCCGCCCTTGCCATGGAATTTGGTGCCTCGTCCGAGGACATTGCCCGCACCTCCCACCCGCACCCAACCCTCACCGAGGCTCTGCGCCAGGCGGCCATGGGCGTCGAAGGCTGGACCATGCAAATGTAAGGTGATGGGAGAGTCGTCCCGCATCGCGCGATCGGCTCTCCCGTCCCCGCAGCTCTCGCGGTATCCCGACCATTCTTGCTTCCAATTGCCGCAGCGTCAGCACGGCACGAGGCGTCCCAGACTGCGCGAGGCTCGCCAGTATGGGTGGCTTCTGCTTATACTGAGCATGACAAGATATCAGGGAGTTGGGAGGTCTTACTCATGTCCGTGCCTGAGGTTCTCAAAGGTCAGTTGCGTTTGCCGGTGATCGGCGCGCCGTTATTCATCGTGTCCGGGCCGGAACTGGTCATTGCCCAGTGCAAGGCCGGCATTGTGGGGTCGTTCCCGGCGCTCAACGCGCGGCCGCAGGAGTTGCTGGAAGAATGGATCATCCGCATCAAGATGGAGCTGCTGGAGCACAAACGCGCCAATCCGGGTGCGGTGGTGGCACCGTTCGCAGTGAACCAGATCTGTCATGCGTCCAATGACCGTTTGATGCAGGACCTTGATGTCTGTGTGAAGCATGAAGTGCCGATTATCATCACCTCGCTGCGGGCGCCGACTGAAGTGATCACACGGGTGCAGGAATATGGCGGCATCATTCTGCATGACGTGATCAATATGCGCCATGCCCGCAAAGCCATTTCCGAAGGCGCTAACGGCATCGTGGCCGTGTGCGCGGGCGCCGGGGGGCATGCGGGTACGCTGTCGCCTTTCGCGCTCGTGCCGGAATTACGGGCGGAGTTTGAGGGCCCCATTGCGCTGTCCGGGTCCATTACCAACGGCCGATCGATCCTTGCGGCGCAAGCGGTGGGGGCGGATTTCGCCTATATCGGCACCCGCTTCATTGCCACCCGCGAGGCGAATGCGGACTTGGAATACAAACAGATGATCGTCGAGTCGACGGCGAATGAAGTTGTGTACACGAACCTTTTCACCGGTGTGCACGGCAATTACCTGTCGAAATCGGTGTCGGCAGCCGGGCTTGACCCCAATGCTCTGCCGGAATCCGATCCCTCCAAGATGAATTTTGGCTCTGGTGGCAACCAGAAGAGCAAGGCCTGGCGTGATATCTGGGGCGCGGGCCAGGGTGTGGGCACCATCGAAGACCTGTCGCCGGTCCAGGATGTGGTGGATCGGATGGTGGCGGAATATGAAGCGGCACGAGCCGAACTTGGCGCCAGTGCCGGAGATGCCGTGGCGCGCTAAGCAGTCTCGGTCCGAGAACGTGCCGATCACGCCCGCCCCTTGTCCCGGGGGTGGGCGTTTTCGTAGATGCGAGCGAGATCCTCCGTATCCACCGCCGTGTAGACCTGGGTGGACGACAGGCTGGCATGGCCCATGAGATCCTGGATCGAGCGCAGATCCGCCCCGTCGCGCAGCAGATGGGTGGCGAAGGCATGGCGCAGGGCATGGGGAGTGGCGCTTTCAGGTAAGCCTAGGGCCCCGCGCAATTGTGCCACCCGGCGTTGCACCGTGCGCGGATCGAGCCGGCCGCCGCGAATGCCGACAAAGAGTGGATCATCCGGACCCAGCAAATGGGGCACGCGCCCCAGATAATGGCCGATAACTTCAGCCACCAAGGGCAAGATCGGCACGAGGCGCTCCTTATTCCGTTTGCCAAGCACCCGCAAGCTGTCCCAGTGCATCCAGTCGCCGCTGTGGGTTTCCGGTGTCCCCGACGGCACTTGGCCACGGTCGAGGGACAGGGCTTCGGCGATGCGCAGACCGCACCCATAGAGCAGGCTGATCACCGCCGCGTCCCGCAGGCCCACCCACACCCGGTCATCGGCTTCGCTGGCCAGGCCGATCATGTCCATGGCTTTGGCCGCGGGAACTGGGCGCGGTAGAGTTGCGTCGAGTTTGGGGCTTTTTAAGGCATGCAGGATGGTTCCGTCGAGCCCGTGATTGTCCTGAAGCGTGCGGAATAGTCCGCGCAAAGATGAGAGGCTGCGCGCCGTGCTGCGCTTGGCGATGCCGCCGAAATGGCGTGAAGCGATGAAGGCGCGGATGTCGGCGGGCCGCAGGCCGGCCATATCGCCAAGCCCCGGCTCGCCCCCCAGGTGGTCAGTGAGAAACGCAAGGAACTGGCGCACATCCCGTTCATAGGCAGCGAGGGTATGGGGCGACGCCCGGTGTTCCACCTTTAGCTGCGTGAGCCAGGCGGACACGGCGGCGACCAAGTCAGCTTGGGCGCGCCAGGCCGTGTCCGGATGATCTGTGATACTCACGCGTCAGCCTTCGGTCCGTCGGCCTTGTTGGGCCCATCCGCCTTCAGGATGGATTGGCCCGTGGCTTTCCAGTCGTTCAGAAATTGCTCCAGCCCGCGATCGGTGAGGGGGTGCAGGGCCAAGTTCTTCAGCACTTTGGGCGGTAGGGTCACCACATCGGCGCCCAGCTTGGCCACGTCGCGCACATGCAGCGGATGGCGCACCGAGGCGGCCAGGATCTGCGTGGTGAGAGCGGGGTACTGATCATAGATCTGGCGGATATCGGCGATCAGCTCCAGGCCATCTGTTCCCAGATCGTCGATGCGGCCGATAAAAGGCGAGATGTATGTGGCGCCAGCCTTCGCGGCCAGCAGGGCCTGATTGGCGGAGAAGCACAAGGTCACATTGGTGCGGATATCCGCATCCGTCAGTGTGCGACAGGCTTTCAGGCCATCCCAGGTCAAGGGCAGTTTGATCACCACATTGTTCGCGACCTTGGCGAGCTTCTTGCCTTCGGCCACCATCGTGCCGGTGTCCAGGGCAGTGACCTCGGCGCTCACCGGGCCCGGCACCACGTCGCAAATCTCTGCGACCAGGTCCACGAAAGAACGGCCCGACTTGGCCACGAGCGAGGGATTGGTGGTGACACCGTCGATCAGGCCGGTGGCGGCGAAGTCCTGAATCTCGGTGATCTCGGCGGTATCAAGAAAGATCTGCATGGGTCTCTCCTCAAACAGGGAGGCAAGGGGGAGGGGGGCGTGGCGGGGCGCGATTCACGCTGCCGGCCGCGCTGTCAGACTAGTATAACCCAGCCATGACTGAGTCGCTTTTTCCCGAAACCGCTCCCCGGACCGTGCAGGTGCTGGTGCCGTTGCCGCTGGCCGGGCCTTATGATTATGCGGTGCCCGGCGATTGGGCCAGCGACGCGGCCCTGCCCGTGCGGGGGGCGCATGTGCTGGTGCCGCTGGGGCCGCGTCTGGTGCGCGGCGTGGTCTGGGGTCCCGGCAGCGGCACGGTGGAGGCAGGGCGCCTAAAGGCGATCGATTCCGTGACCCCGGCGCCGGCCTTGCCCGGGCAGTTATGCGATTTCGTGGACTGGGTGGCGGAGTACACCTTGGCGCCGCTGGGCTCGGTGCTGGCGCTGGCATTGCGCTCGACGGCGGCGTTGGAGCCGGCGCGCCTGAAAACCCTGCTGCGACGGGGCACTGGCGAGCCTGAGCGGCTGACCCCTGCGCGCGCGCGGGTGCTTGCGGTGGCCGCGGACGGGCTGGCGCGCACGGCGGCCGCCCTGGCGCAGGAGGCGGGCACGGGCACCGGCGTTGTGAAAGGCCTCCTGGCGCATGGCGCGTTGACACCGGTTGAGGTTCCAGAAGACGACCCAATGCCGACGCCTGATCCGCAAGGGCCGGGCAAGACACTCTCGCCATCGCAGGCGGACGCCGCGGCACGGCTTGCCAAGTTGGTGCAGGCGGCGGCGTTCGCGCCGGTCCTGCTCGACGGGGTCACGGGGTCGGGCAAGACGGAAGTTTATTTCGAAGCGGTGGCGGCGGCGCTGCGGGCGGGGCGGCAAGTGGTGATCCTGCTGCCGGAAATCGCCCTGACTGTGCAGTTTCTAGAGCGTTTTGCCAGCCGCTTCGGCTGTGCGCCGGCGCCATGGCACTCGGATCTGGGCTCTAAAGAGCGGCGCCGGGTCTGGCGCGCGGTGGCGGACGGCTCGGCGCGGGTGGTGGTCGGGGCCCGCTCGGCTCTCTTCCTGCCGTTCACCGACCTGGGGCTGATGATTGTCGATGAAGAGCACGAAAGCGCTTTTAAGCAGGAGGAAGGCGTCATCTATCACGGCCGCGACATGGCCGTGGTGCGGGCGCGTTTCGCGGATTGCCCGGTGGTGCTGGCGTCGGCGACACCGGCGCTGGAAACACTCGTGAATGCCGAGCATGGCCGTTATGAGCGGCTGCACTTGCCGACCCGGGCAGGGGGCGCGCGTCTGCCGGATGTGGAAGCCGTGGACCTGCGCGCCCATCGCCCGCCAGGGCGGGATCGCTGGCTGTCGCCGCCCCTGGTGGAGGCGGTGAGCGCGGCGCTTGGGGCTGGCGACCAGGCCTTGTTGTTCTTGAACCGGCGCGGTTATGCCCCGCTCGTCATTTGCCGGGCCTGCGGGCATCGCATGACGGCCCCCGATACGGACTCTTGGCTGGTGGAGCATCGCTACGCCAATCGGCTGGTGTGTCACCAGACGGGTTTTTCCATGCCCCGTCCCACTCATTGCCCGGCCTGTGGCGAGGAGGACACGCTGCATGCCTGCGGTCCGGGTGTCGAGCGAGTGATGGAGGAGGCGCGTGCCCTCTGGCCCGAGGCGCGGCTGGCGCTGATGTCGAGTGATGTGATCCATAGCCCGGCGCAGGCCCAGGCGTTGATCGAGGATATGGCGGGGGGACGGGTCGACCTGCTTGTGGGCACGCAGATGGTGGCCAAGGGCCATAACTTTCCAGGTCTGACATTGGTGGGCGTCGTGGATGCGGATTTGGGCCTCAATGGCGGGGATTTGCGGGCGGCCGAGCGGACCTATCAGATGCTGCACCAGGTGGCGGGCCGGGCGGGGCGCGCGCAAAAGCCGGGCCGGGTGCTGTTGCAGACCCATATGCCCGACCACCCGGTGATGGCGGCACTGGTGGCGGGCGATCGCGACGGCTTTGTGGCGGCGGAAACAGCGGCACGGGAGGCGGCGGGTCAGCCGCCATTCGGCCGTCTCGCCGCGCTCATCCTTAGTTGCGAGGATCAGCATCTGGTGCATGAGACCGCTCGGGCGCTCGCCCGTGCGGCGCCACAGGCCGGCGGTGTGAGCGTGCTCGGTCCCGCTGTTGCGCCCATCGGCTTGCTGCGAGGGCGCCACCGTCTGCGCTTTCTGCTGAAGGCGGCCCGCGCCGTGGCCGTGCAGCCTGTGCTGCGGGCGTGGCTCGGGGCCGTCAAAATCCCCGCCAAAGTGCGCCTGTCGGTGGATGTCGATCCTTACAGTTTCCTGTAGGGCCCGTTCAGCCCCATGGATCTGTCCCGCGAAAGCGCGCAGACTGGTGCCGACAAAAAAAGTACCGACCAAAAAGAATGGCTGCGAACAGGGGAGGTTTTCATGACGGGATCAATGACATGGCTGCGCGGGATGGCGGCAGCCGTTCTATTGCTGGCGGGGCCCGCGGGCGCGGCGGATGTGGATACCGCGCGCATCACGGCGGCGGATTCCGAGCCGCAGAACTGGCTCAGCCACGGGCGCACCTATTCCGAGCAACGCTATTCGCCACTTGATCGTATCACCGCGGAGAATGTGAGCGGGCTGGGGCTTGCCTGGGCGGTGGATCTCGGCACGCAGCGCGGCGTGCAGGCGACCCCCCTTGTGGTGGATGGGGTGATGTATGTGACGGGCCCATGGTCTGTGGTTTGGGCGCTGGATGCGCGGACCGGGGCGGAGCTTTGGTACTTTGATCCCACCGTGGACCGGGCCTGGGGGCAGAAAGCTTGCTGCGATGCGGTGAACCGGGGTGTTGCGGTCTATGAGGGGGCGGTCTTTGTGGCCACTCTCGACGGGCGCCTGGTGTCGCTGAAGGCGGAAACCGGGGAAGTCAACTGGGACGTCAACACCATCGACCGGAGCCGGCCCTATACGATCACCGGCGCGCCGCGGGTGATCAAAGGCAAGGTGATCATCGGCAATGGCGGCGCGGAATATGGCGTGCGTGGCTATTTCTCGGCCTATGACGCGGGCACCGGTGAGATGGCCTGGCGTTTTTACACCGTGCCGGCGGGCCCCGACGGCCCGTTTGAAAACGACGCCATGGCCGCCGCCGCCGAAACCTGGGCGGATGAGGGCGACTGGCTGCAATCGGGCGGCGGCGGCACGGTCTGGGATTCCTTTGCCTATGATCCGGAGCTGGATCTGCTTTATGCGGGCGTGGGCAATGGGTCGCCCTGGGCCCGGGATGTGCGCTCGCCCGGCGGGGGGGATAATCTCTATCTGTCCTCCATTGTCGCGGTGGATCCGGACGACGGGACCTTGCGCTGGCACTACCAAACGACGCCGGCGGACAATTGGGACTACACCGCCACCCAGCACATGATCCTGGCGGATCTCGAGATCTTCGGCGAGACCCGCAAAGTGATCATGCAAGCGCCCAAGAACGGCTTCTTCTATGTGCTGGACCGGGAAACAGGCGAACTGTTGCGGGCGGACAAATATGTGCCGGCCAATTGGGCCAGCCATGTGGATCTAGCCACGGGGCGCCCGGTGGAAACCGGTGCGGGTGTCTATAGCAATCAGCCGGCCTTTGTCTTTCCCGGGCCGGCCGGGGGGCATAGCTGGCATCCTATGGCCTTCTCGCCTGATACAGGGCTTGTCTACATCCCGGCCATGGAAATCCCGGCGCTGTTGGAACCGTTCCCGGATTATGAGCGGCTGGAAGGCTGGTGGAATACGGGCACGCGGGCGGACCTGACCGCGGATGTGCCGCCGGAGCTGTTGAAGGGCCGCATCCTGGCCTGGGACCCGGTGCGGGGCAAAGCGCGCTGGCGCTTTGAGCATTGGGGCCACTGGAATGGCGGGCTGCTGGCCACGGCGGGCAATCTGGTGTTCCAGGGCGGCGGTGATGGTCTCATGCGGGCGTTCAAAGCCGATGACGGGACGCTGTTGTGGACCGCGCCGGCCCAGACCGGCGTGATCGCGGCGCCAATGACCTACGACCTCGACGGCGAGCAGTATGTGACTGTCGCGGTCGGGTGGGGCGGTGTTGGAGCGCTGGCCTATGGGCGGGCCTCGGCAGCAGCCGGCGTCAGCCATGTGGGGCGTGTGCTGACCTTCAAGCTCGGCGCAGATCTCACGCTGCCGCCGCTGGCCGCCGCGCCGGAGCCGCCCGAGCCGCCCGTGTCGACGGCGAGCACGGAGACGATCGAAGCGGGGCTTCAGCTCTACAACACCTTCTGCGCGGCCTGTCATGGCTTTGGCGCCGTGGGTGGGGGCGTGTTGCCCGATCTGCGCCATTCCACACCAGAGGTGCACGCGCTCTATCGGGAGATTCTGCTGGAGGGCCTCTTGGCCGCTAATGGCATGGCGTCGTTCGACGCTTGGCTCGACGAAGAGGATGTGGAGCGCATCCACGCCTATGTCATCCACCGCGCCAATGAAGGCGATGTGCCGGGGACGCCTCGCCCGGAGTGACCTCCCCCCGAGACCGCATCAAAACGGCCCCGGCGCGATAGTCGTGTCGGGGCCGTTGCTCGTTGGGACGCCCAACCATAGGGAGCAGATCCTTAGGTTTGAGTCTTGAGCGGTGATCTCGTGATATCCCTCATGCCGCGAGTTGTGAGTGTAGTGTAGGCCAAAATAGGAAAAATTCGCGTTTTTAGATGCTATTCCCCTATTGCGAGTCGTCAGGCGGGTGGTTACTGTTCCGTTAACGTGTCGATTTGGTAAGGTGCGGGCCGCGTCGCCGAAAACTGCGGCGGCAGGAGAGGGAAGCGATAGCGGCGCTGTTCGCCGAGTTTGCGAGTAGTCAGCGAGTACACGGTTTCTGCGAGGACACGGGTGAGTGGCGAAGCACCAGGGCTTGGTGCGCGAACCCTTCCCTGTGCCCGCGTCTGCCCGCCAGAGCGGCGGCATGGCAGTTAGAATGGGGATGAGACATGGCCATTACGACCCAACAACAGTTCATCGACATTTGGACCGAGCTTGACGCCTTGTATGGCGAGCTCTCCGCGGCCCCCAACAATAATACGGGCGAGCCGGCGGTGTTCGGCGACTACGAAGATGCTACGGCGTTTTCTGCCACGACAAGCCTCACCACGACACTGGCCGAGTTTTCCCAGTTTTCTTCCGTCCTCGACGGGAGCGGCACGACGCTGGGCCAGGCGGCTCTGGCGGCCAATTTGGCCTTTGTCGAGTTGGGCAATCAGTATGTGGCATGGCTCGATGCGGGTAACGCGCCGATTCTGGGTATCGCCAAGCCGCGCGGACCCAATGATCCGGGTCAGTCCTATCATGACAATATTCTCGGCAATCTGAGCCAGCCAGCGGTCCAGGACCGGTTTCTGGCCCATTTGGGGATCGATGTGGATGCCACCGGCGATGGGGTGGCCGACCTGCCGGTCTCGCCGCTGAGCCCGCTCGCCGAGACTTATCTGGACCGTCCGCTGTACAACGGGAATGCCAATGACGCGGCGGATTTGGCCAACTCCATTGCCTGGGACATCGCCAATGGTCTGGACCCGGCGCAACTGGATCTGGCGCGGGGCGGCGCCAATCCGGTGGATGGCACTGTCTTCGTTGTGCCCGCCAGCGGCGGTGCAGTGACAAGCTTCGGCACGATCCAGGACGCGGTGAACGCGGCGAGTGCCGGCGATACGATTGTGGCCGGGCCGGGCACCTATGCGGAAAGCGTGTCGGTCACGAAGGCGCTGCATTTTGAAGGTGCGGGCGCGGGCCAGACCATCGTGACACCGCCCAGCGGCAATGGCTTTGATATCAATGGCGATCTGGGGACGGATGCGACCGTATCCATTTCCGGGTTCACCTTTGCGGACTCTCCCAACGGGGCTGGTGTCGCGTATGACGATAATGCGGTGCTCGGATCGTTGGAGATTGCCGATGCCGACTTTACGGGCAATTTCCGCAATGGTGTGGCCATCGGTGGCAATAACACAGCGGTGGACCTGGATTTCGTCTCCATTGTCGATAGCACTTTCACCGGGAATGGTGGCGACGGCGCGGCACAGACGTCGAGCGGTGACGGGGACATTCTGTTCTTCCAGTATGGCGGCGACGCAGAGTTGCGCCAGCTGACAATCACCGGCGAAGTGCGTGGCTCGGGCCCGGCGGAAAACGGGATCCAGTTCCGGGGGGATAGTGGCGCCATCGGGGCGGTGACCCTGGAGGATGTGACCGTCGCCGGTGTCTATGAGAAGCAGCCTATTGCGGTCTTCAACTATGACAACCTGGACGGATTATCCGGGTCCAATGTTCAGGTCACCGCCGATAGCTTGGACTTCCAGCTCGCGGTGAATTTCTCCGGGATCGGCGGCGATTTTGACTTTCGCGATTTTGGCATTGATACCACCGGCGCACCGGACCCTGCGGTCCTGCAAGGCGATGGTGGCGCCAACACCATCTCCAGCGGTGATGAAGATGCGGTCCTCGTGGGCAATGGCGGCGAGGATCGGCTGAACGGGCGCGGTGGCGATGACACGCTCTTGGGCGGTGCGGACTCCGATGTGCTGAAAGGCGGTTCCGGGAACGATACGCTCGACGGTGGCGCCGATGCGGATGTGTTGCGCGGTGGAAAAGGCGATGACCTCTACCTTGTGGATGATCTCGACACGGTGCGCGAACGCAGCGATCAGGGCATCGACACGGTGCAGAGCTTTGGTGACTACCGTCTGCCCAACCATGTCGAGAAGCTGATCCTGATGGAAATTGCGTCGAATACGGAAACATTCGACGACTTCGCCCTGGGGCCCATCGCCAACGATGAGAATGGTTGGAAGTTCGCCGGCACCTCGGATCAGGAAGTCGTGACGGATCCTGACGATGCGGGCAATCAGGTCTTCCGCATGTCCAGTGACCCAAGCACTGGCGCGTTTGGCGGTCCTTACTCGCCCACCCTGACGGCCACAGCGGGTGAGCCCAGCACCACTGCCGATGCGGACAGCATGCAGTACACGGTCACCTTCAAGGCGGTGCAGCCGGGCGATAACTCGCGCCTGGAAGTGGACTTCGGCATTGATGCGGGGACGGACCGCAATAACTTCATGGTGATCGAGAACACCGCCGAGGGTATTCGCATCGCCGTCGCCGATCCGCAACTGGACGGCACCTGGGTGACCGGCGACACGTTGAACGACTTTACCGCGTTCACTGGGAACACGACCCTGATCGAGGGCGTGGATGCATCCGCGGAACACGAACTGACGGCCATCGTGACCTATGCGGATGGTGTCGATAACGACGTCATCAAATACTATCTGAATGGCGCCTTTATCGGCGAAAGCACAACGTTCGAGAATTTCCGCGTGGCGTCCGGCGACGACCATGATGTGGCGGCTGAGCTGAACCAAACCAGCCGGGTGTTCTTCCGCAATTCTGCGGGTGGTGCGCCTAATGATGGGCCGGGCGGCGAAAACCAGGGCTTCTTGTTCGATGACTTGACCTATTCCGTGTTCGACTCTGACGGGCCGGATGGGACGGGCAACGGTCTGGACAACATGATCACCGGCACCCACGGCGCCAACACGCTCAAGGGCCGGGGTGGCGATGACATGCTGATCGGTCTTGCGGGCGATGACATCCTGGCCGGCGGCAGTGGCGACGACACGCTGGACGGTGGCCTGGGTGAGGATCGACTCAATGGCGGCGACGGCGACGATACCCTCACCGGTGGCGCCGAGGGTGATCGCTTCATTGCCCGGGATGACGATAATGGCACCAACACCATCACCGATTTCGAGTTCGATCTGGATGAGCTGATCCTAGACGGCGGCAAGTTCATCGGGGCGAACGATACGCAGATCCAAGGCGGCATCTATGCCTTTGGCGATGGCCTCGTCGAAGTGAGCGTCGATGGCGACGATGCCATCATCCGCGAAAGCCGTGACGGTCAGGATCTCACAACGGTGATCCTGGAAGGACAGGCCGGGGCGGTGGAGTTGCCGAGCCCACCGGTGACGCTCAACTTCATCACGATCTATGGTGATGCCCACACCGCCGGTTTCCAGGGCCAACTCATTATTGAGAACGACACCGGCGCGGCCCAGACCCTGTTCGACGGGGACATCGATATCGACGGTTTCGACTTCACCTCGTTGTGGGTAGAAGGCGCCACCTCGACGACCAATGCGGCAACGGGCACGTTCTCTGAAGCCAACGGCTTCCAGACGACGTTCAACCCGGGTGACAGCCTGGTGGTCGGTTTCGTGGCAACTACCGACGAGGACCCCTTCGTCGATGCGGCGAACTTCTTCCCCACGCCACAGGATCAAGACACCTTCGAAGGCCTGGTCCAGCAAGCCTTCGATCTGGACTTCACCTGGGGCGTCTGATTACGCCTCTCCGTTGACGGACTGATTGGGTGCAAGCGCCGCCGGCTCCTCTGGGGCGGCGGCGTTTTGCGTCGGGGGGGCCTTTGCATGAGAGGGGAGGGCCGGTGTGCCTTCCCTCTCGGACGGTCATTGGATTACGCAGGTCCTGGAGTCACGAATAAGAATGCTTGCGGGATGGCATGGATTGGACGGTTTTTATCACGCCTATCCCGGTTCCGGCGCATGTCCCTCGTCGGGCTACGGCGTGCCGCTGATCGTGAGCGTGTAGGGTGTTCGTAAGTCCTCCGGGCTCTGCACGGCCGGTGGGCTGATCGCCGGCCAGATCCGAACCACGTATGGGCCGGGGTCGAGGCCTTCCATTATTTCATCGTTGGCTGTACCGCCGGCTAGAGAGTTTGCAATGATTGTCCCGTCAACGGTTTGGAGGGACATGTCCAGGTCAACCTCTAGGTCTGACAGGTGAATAAACACCTTTTTTGACTCGCCCAGCGTGATGCGGAAACGTTGATGGAAGCCCAGATAGAGTGCATCCGCGACCTCAAGCGGGCCCTCATTGAGCTGCCCCAGATCATGAACATCCGTAGGGGGATCGGTTATAGAGAAGACCGGGTATGTCAAACTACTCGTCTCGGCTGGGGCGGCTTGCTCCACCGTAAACGTGAAGGGGGATATCGCACCTTCAAAGCCGAACCAACGTATGATGTAATCTCCCGGACGCAGAATACGCGTCAGCGCCTCATCATCTGTGCCGACGCGGCTTGCTCTAGCCAGGACCTTATAGTCCGAGGCCGTCCTATCGCGTGGTTTATGGAGGACCTCGAAGTCGATGTCCGCCTCGAGGTTGGTGAGTTCCATGCGGACGAGCTGAGTGTCGCTCACCGTGTAGCGGCAGAAGAATTCCGGCTGGTTTTCGGTGATCTGCCTTGTCAACTGCATGCCTGCTTCGAATGGCGCCGCCGGATCCGTGCTCCTGGCGATCGCTTCTCGATCGGTGCCGCATTGGGGGGCAAGGGCGACAGGGGCTCTGTTATCGCGTGACGGTTCGGTGGGGGAGCGGACGACGGCCTGGACACGGACCTCTCCGCCTATCGCGCCCCCGTCACTCATCAGGGAAAGGATCAAATGCGCGGTTTCGGTCGAGGAGATGTCCGGGGCCATGAGGGTCACTGGACCGTCGCCCGATGAAACTGTTTCACTCGCGATGATCCGGTGCCCGCCGTCAGGACCGGTTGCGGTCCAAAGCGCGCACAGCGTATCCTCAAAGGCCGATCCTCCGTGCTCATTGGGGCGGTCGGGGCCTCTATTTTGCACACTTGCTTTCAGTGCCGCGTCATCGCGCCCCTGGAACGCCCAATGTGCCACTCGGGTACCCTTCGAAAGGTTGAAGGGTCTCCGGTCCGGATTGATGCTGTCGCTATGGCCAAGCACGGTGGCGCTCTCGCCTGCTTCCCGGAGACGCAGAGCGATAACGCGGTGGAATTCTTCCGGTACGGCAAGGCCCGCTGCATCCAGGGCTGCGAACGGCTTCTCATCAGCCGCCGGGTCCGATGGCTGGTCCGATGGCTGGTCCGATGGCTGATGCCAGGCGGTTGCGAAGAGTTCGGGCAGCGTGCCCGCCACGGTTTGGCCAGTGGGATAGATCACGCGATGTTCCCTTGGCAG
>CAZVEE010000064.1:16390-20089 GCA_964625525.1 uncultured Alphaproteobacteria bacterium
GCGTGCCCGCCACGGTTTGGCCAGTGGGATAGATCACGCGATGTTCCCTTGGCAGGGGGCCGGCTTCGCCGTCCCGGTCCCGTAAGTTCAGCACTGCAAAGCCGTCAAGGTTCCGGGCGGCGGGGCGAAGTTCGATCCGAGTGTCCCACGGCGCGGTGGCATCGCCCTGTGGCGTGGTGATCGCCGCCGTTTCGCTCCAGGCCTCGGCCGAACAGCCGTTGTCACGATGGAGGCGCACCAGCGCGCCGTTCCAGACGGGGCGGGGTGATGGCCTAGTCAGGGTCCAGCGTGGCGCGGTCTCAGCGGTATCTGCGGCGTGCCAGTGGTCACGGCACACGGTTTCAAGCGTCTGATCCGATTCAGGATCATTCCCATGGGCGCTGAGGAAATGCTGCGAGGTCAGCGCGAGTGTCTCGACCCGTCCGTCCGGGCGGCCGTAGAGGTCTTGGGCCAGTAGGCAGAAGTTCGGCACGTCGAGAGCCAGGTCGTCGGCCGTGGCCGTTAAGACGGCGAAGAGCGGATCGACGGCCGCGCGCAGTTGGGCCTGGGTCGGCGCGTCCTGCTTGCGCCGCCGCACCGAGGCACGCATGTCGGCGTCTGTCCGAAAAACCGCGCCTTCGGCCAGTAGGGCGCGGGCGAGCAGCGTGTGCCCCCGTTCAATCGCGTGATGGAGCAGCGGGCGCGGCGGGCCGAGCGCATGGCAGCGGCCGATCTTGGGCACATCAGGTTTGGGCACATTCAGCCGATCCTCTTGCTGTGCCGGCGCGCGCGCGGTGGCGCGGCAGACCGTCAGAGGATCATTGATGCGTGTCGAATGCGCGGGACCGGAAGCCTGCACATGGATAGAAGCCCATGCATCAGTATCTGTGAAAGGCGCCGTCAGATGGCGAACCAGCGATCCCGCGCCACGGGTTAGGTGGGTCAGCAGAGGCGGCGGCGGCGGTGTATCCTCGATGATGCTCTGATCCGTGAACAGCTCGATCAGTCGGCCCGCCCGTGTGCGGCCAGCCGGGTCCCCACGGCGCAGGCCTTCCTCGGCGCGCTGCATCACCGCGAAGAGCAGCGGGTCCTTGTCGGAGAACTCAGAGGGCTGGGTCAGGGCAAGTAGCACGTCGGCATATTCGAAGCCCGCTTGGCGGTAGAGCTGCACGCCCCGATTGTTGAAGAAGTAGAGTGCCGTTTGCAGAGACTTCAGGTCGTAGCGCATACCGGCGGCGCGCAGTTCTTCCAGCGCGATGTCGCGCTCTTCGATGTTTTGAACGCGACCGCTCATGCTAATGCTGAAGGCCATAAATCCGACGAGGAATACCGCTGTGATCATCGGCACGGTGATGTGTTGACGCACCCAGTCGGCAAAGCGGTGGGCGCGGACCTCCGCACCCACTGTCGCGGCCTGGACTGGCCGGGCGGTCATGACGGCCTTAAGGCCCGGCAGTGAGGCGAGCCAGGCGCCTGCCCTGCGGATCTGGTGGCCGGTCCAATAGATCGCGCGGGTTACCCAGGTGGCGGTTGTCGCATCCTGCCTGTAGCGGCGGGAGTCGATTATCAGGAACAACAGCCCGGCGATCGCCATGCAAACGAGGCCCACTGCAGAGCCGTTCTTGAATTCCACTTCCCAGAATGGGTTGACCCGCAGCAGGATCTCCATAATCCCCCAGCTGCCGGCCACGGCACCGAACGCGTATTTGAGGTAATCGAGCAGTTTCGCGTCGAACTCACTGTGCGTGTCGCGTTTTGGTTGTTCCGGCGCAACCTTCTTCTCGCTCATCCGCGTGTTCCCCCCCGCGAGGCGTCGGCAGCCCCGGAAAACAGCTTTTACGGTAGCCTATATATCAACAGGTTGGGATGCGCAGTAGGAAGTTTTACATGGCGGTCTGTGTATTGCCTATGCGTGTATGCGCGTCCTGCGTGTCAAGTTGCTCTGGGAGGTTGCCTTTTAGGCGATTGCGATCGCTACTCTTTTGAGTGCGTCTGTGCGCGTCCTGTCTTAAAACGCGCATCTGCGCTTATTGCGCGTCGATATAAGGAGTGTTATCAGATCTCGCGCCGAGGGGCAGGCTTCCGGATGGAAGGGCTGGACTCGCCGTCCGGAGTGGACGGAACGGGTCCTGTTTCTTTATTCGCAAACCCCTTCATCCTCTCGGCCGCGAGCGACTCGCAGGGCATTGGCCCGGGAGTGGCGGCCGCGCCCGGAACCGAGCCAAGCTCATCAGAGCCCTGCTCACCGGCATCGCGGATGTCACTTCACGGTCACGCCTCGGCGGATCAGCGCCCACAATAGAACCTTGAGAGTTCCACATCGTGTCCGACCAACACGGCATGATCGGCGGCATCGCCGGACGCTACGCAATTGCCCTCTTCGATCTCGCGAAAGACGCGGACGCCCTCACGGCCGTCGAAGAGGACCTGAAAGGCCTCGGCTCCTTGATTGCGGAAAGCGACGCTTTGAAACGGCTGCTCAGCAGCCCGCTCTTCTCGCGTGAGCAACAGGAAAAGGCACTGGGCGAAGTGCTCGCCCGGGCCGGTGCCCATGGGCTGACTCAGAATTTCATCGGCCTTGTGGCCCGCAATCGCCGGCTCTTCGTGCTCGACGACATGGTGCGCGCGTTTATGGCGTTAATGGCCGAACAGCGCGGCGAAATTGTCGCCAGCGTGACCAGCGCGCGCACGCTCAGTGACGCGCAGCGCGCGGATGTGGCCGCGGCGCTGAAAGCCGCTTTGGGCCAAGACGTTAATCTCGACCTCGCCGTGGACCCTGACCTGATCGGGGGCCTTGTGGTGAAGGTGGGCAGCCGGATGGTGGATAGCTCCATCCGCACCAAACTGAACACGCTGAAGATCCAGATGAAAGAGGCGGGCTAATGCAGATTCAGGCCGCGGAAATCTCCGCCATCCTCAAAGAGCAGATCAAGAATTTCGACGCTCAAGCCGAGGTCACGGAAGTCGGTCAGGTGCTGTCGGTCGGCGACGGTATCGCACGGGTCTATGGCCTCGACACGGTGCAGGCCGGCGAACTGGTGGAATTCCCCAACGGTGTGCGCGGCATGGCGCTGAACCTGGAGCACGACAATGTGGGTGTCGTGATCTTCGGTTCTGACCAGCAGATCCGCGAAGGGGACACGGTGAAGCGCACCGGCGCCATCGTGGACGCTCCGGTGGGCAAAGGCCTTCTGGGCCGCGTGGTGGATCCGCTGGGCAATGCGCTCGACGGGCAGGGCGAGATCAAGTCGGATGAACGCCGCCGGGTGGACGTGAAAGCCCCTGGCATCCTGCCGCGTAAATCCGTGCATGAGCCCATGCAGACCGGCCTCAAGGCGATTGACTCGCTCATTCCGGTGGGCCGGGGCCAGCGTGAGCTGATCATCGGCGACCGTCAGACCGGCAAGACCGCCATCGCCATCGACACCATCTTGAACCAAAAAGCCATCAACGACGCCGCCGAGGACGACAGCCAGAAGCTGTTCTGCATCTATGTGGCCATCGGGCAGAAACGGTCGTCCGTGGCGCAGATCATGAAGACGCTGCAGGACCGGGGCGCGATGGACTACACCATCATCGTCGCCGCCACCGCCTCCGATCCGGCGCCGCTACAGTTCCTGGCGCCTTTTGCCGGCTGTGCCATGGGCGAGTATTTCCGCGACAATGGCATGCATGCCCTGATCATCTTTGATGACCTGTCCAAACAGGCCGTCGCATATC
>CAZVEE010000065.1:0-20007 GCA_964625525.1 uncultured Alphaproteobacteria bacterium
TTCAGCTCTTGTGCTGCGTTTCAGGGGCGTATGATCTCAGTCCGAATGGCGGACTGCATCAGATGGAGACGGACTTATGAAGTGGAGATCCTTGGCCATTGCCGGTGGTGTGGCCGCCGCCCTGGGTGTCGCCATCGCCGCGACTCTCGCGCCCATCCCGGAAGCGCAAGCGCGCAGCGAAGTGCGCATTGTCGGCTCGTCCACCGTGTTCCCGTTCTCCAGCCGTGTGGCCGAGGAGTACAAGAACAAGACCGGCAACAATGTGGTGATCGAGTCCACTGGTTCCGGTGGCGGTCACAAGCGCTTCTGCGAGGGGCTCGGCCCCAACACACCGGACATTACCAATTCCTCGCGCCGCCAGTTGCGCTCGGAATTCGAGCTGTGCCAGGAAGCCGGTGTGACCGAAATCGTGGAAATCAAAATGGGTTATGATGGCATCGTCGTGGCCAACGCGCGGGGATCCGCCGATTTCGACCTGACCGAGCGGCAGATTTATTTGGCGGTCGCTGCCAAAGTGCCGACCTCGGACGATGATTGCACGCTGATCGACAATCCCTACACCAATTGGTCGCAGATTGACGCGTCGCTGCCGGATCAGCCCATCGAAGCCTATGGCCCGCCGCCCACGTCCGGCACGCGCGATGCGTTTGTGGAACTGGCCATGGAAGCAGGCGCGCGCGATTTTGCCTGTCTGTCCGATCTGCGCCGCGCCGATCCGGAAGATGCGGATTATGCCGACGCCCTGGCCGCAGTGCCGGGCTTGGAAGAGGGCTGGCTTAATGACCGGGACGGCAATCCGCGCCGGGGCCGCGAGCTGTTCCAGGAAATCGCCCACAAACTGCGTGAAGATGGCCGCTGGATCGACTCCGGTGAAAACGACAACGCCATTGTCGCCACGCTGGTGCGCACCCCTGAAGCGGTGGGCATTTTCGGCTATTCCTTCCTCGATCAGAACCGCAACCGCATCAAAGCGGCCACGGTGAACGGCGTGGAGCCGGATTTGGATTCGGTCGCAGCCGGCGATTATCCCATTGCCCGCTCGCTATATTTCTATGTGAAAAAGGCCCATGCGGACGGTTCCGTCGCCGATGTGCCGGCCGAGGCCATTCGCGGCTATCTGGAGGAGTTCACCTCCGAGGCCGCGTGGGGTGCGGGCGGTTATCTGGAGCGGCTGGGTCTGGTGCCACTGCCAGAAGACCTGCGTGAAGAGTTCGGCGCAGCCGCACGCGAGCTGGAAACCTACGAGCGCTAAGCCCATGCCCGTGCGGGGACGGACAGTCCTCGCACGGGTCACGGATCGCCGGGTGCGGGGGGATTCCCGACCCGGCGTATGAGGGAGGGGACGCCCCCATGACGGATGGCCTTCTGGCTGCGGATCAGACGATCCTGGGCCTGAGCATCGATGCGGTGACGGCGCTGATCGTGCTGGTCCTCACGGCGCTCGGCTATTGGATCGGCCGGTCGCGGGCCGTGGCGGTGGCACAAGAGGGGGGCCTGCGGCTCCACTCGCTGCCCTCCTATTACGGAACGCATGTGGCGTGGATGGTGGCGGTGCCCTGTTTCGGGCTGATGCTGCTGTGGTTCGCGCTGGAGCCCGCGGTGTTGCGGGGGCTTGTTTTCGGTTCCCTGCCGGCGACGGCGCTGGCGGATCTGGAGCCGACGGAACGTGAGGTGCTGTGGGCGGATATCGTGGCGCTCGCCACCACGGGCCAAAGCCCGCGCCTGACCGATCTCATCCGCGACGGGGCGGCGACCCTGAATGCGCTACGGACCGCCTCGGATTGGGCCATGCTGCTCATCGTGGGTGGTCTGGGATTGCTCATGCTCACTGTCGCCCGAGGGCAGGTGACGCCGGCCTTCCGCGCCCGGAACGTGACCGAGAGCCGGGTGAGCTGGATCCTGATCCTGTGCTCGGCCATCGCTATTCTCACCACGCTCGGTATTGTCCTTTCCCTTGTGTTTGAATCCGCGCGCTTCTTTGCTCGAGTGCCGCTGATTGATTTCCTGACCGGCACACAGTGGAGCCCACAGGAAGCCATTCGGGCCGAGCAAGTGGGCTCGTCCGGCGCGTTCGGCGCGGTGCCGGTGTTTCTGGGCACGATGCTCGTCACCGTGATCGCCATTTCCGTGGCGGTGCCCATCGGCCTGTTGAGCGCCATCTATCTGTCGGAATATGCGGGCAAGCGCTTTCGCGGCATCGTCAAGCCGGTGTTGGAGATCCTCGCGGGGGTGCCGACGGTGGTGTACGGCTTCTTTGCGTTCCTGACAGTGGGGCCGTTCCTGCGAGACTTCTTCGAGATGTTCGGCCTCGACGTCTATTCCCAGATGGCGCTGTCGGGCGGGGCGGTCATGGGGCTGATGATCGTGCCGTTCGTGTCCTCGCTGTCGGATGACGTGATCAACGCGGTGCCCCAGTCCTTGCGGGACGGCTCTTACGCGCTCGGGGCCACCAAGTCGGAAACCACGCGGCAGGTCATTCTGCCCGCCGCACTGCCGGGGGTGATGGGGGCCTTTCTGCTGGCCATCAGCCGGGCGGTCGGCGAGACCATGATCGTCGTCATGGCACTGGGGACCCAGGCCTATCTGACATTCAATCCGCTCGACCGCACCACGACGGTGACCGTGCAGATCGTGAGCCTCCTCAAGGGGGATAGCGAGTTCGACAGTGCCAAGACGCTCTCGGCTTTCGCGCTGGGGCTGGTGTTGTTTGTGGTGACCCTGGTGCTGAACATCATCGCGCTACGGATCATTCAGAAATACAGCGAGAGGTATGACTGAGATGAGCCAGCCCTCGCCCCATACTGGACCAGCCGCAGATGCGCGCCTGAAGCGGCGCTATGCATCCGAATGGCGTTTTCAGGCCTTGGGCCTCGCGGCCATCGGGCTCGCCGTCGCAGGTCTTCTGTGGCTGCTCGGTGATATTGTTTCCACCGGCTACACGGCATTCTGGACCCATCGGGTGGATGTGACCGTCGCTCTGGACGAGGCGGTCCTGGATCCTGACGGAACACGTGAAGAAGGCACGCTGCGCCAGGCGGATTATCGCGCCGTGCTGGAAGCCAGCCTGCTGTCCCAATTGCCTGAGGTGCGCACGGAAATCGCCGCCACGGATGAGCGGCTGGCGCGGCTGCAAGTGCTCCAGGATGAGGCGCAAGCCGATGTGGAGCAGTTTGAAGCCCGTGTCGAGACGCTCACGCAGGACATTCTTGGTCTTTTGGACGCGCGTCGGGCCATTCGCACCTTGCGTGACGACGTGCTCGATGATCCGGATCTGATCGGCGAGGCCATTGAAATCACCGTGCCGGCCGCCGCGCCGGTGGGCCGCTGGCTGGCTTCTGGTGGCGCGGATACGGCGGGCCTGGATGCCCGTGCTGTTCGCATCCTGGAAGGCCTTGCGCGGGAATCGACGCGCGGGGCTGTGCTCGCCACCGCCGATGGGGGCGCGCGGCTGCGGATCTTGGTGGAACTCGACGAAGACTTGATTGATCCGCGCGGCCGGCGCGAAGAAGACGAGATCGAGCGCGGCGATTTCGACACCGCCCTGGCGCTGGGCCTCGTCAAATACTCACTCCAAGACGCCGATGAGTTCCTCACTGCCATGGATCGGCTGCGTCAGCAGACGGCGGCGGGGGCCCGGCTGCGGCGCACGGTGCGTGAGGTCCGCCGCGAGCGGATCAATCTGGGGGATGAACTTCTGGGTATTGTCTCGCCCAGTGGCGCCACCCGGGAGTTGCGCGACGCGGTGCTCGCCGATCCGGGGCTGGTCGGGCAAGCGGTGACCGTCACCGTGCCGGTGGCGAGTGATGTGGACCAGTTCATGAAGGGCTACATCACGACCGAGACACCGGAAGCCTTGCGCACGATCAGTGACCGGCAGATTGCCTGGGCCAACGCCTTGTCGGCGGAAGGCCAGCTTTACCGCACGTTCAACAGCACCTTCTTCACCAGCCCCTCAAGCACCGATCCGGTGCTGGCGGGTCTGTTGACAGGGCTGGTCGGCTCGATCCTTGCGCTTGCGGTGACCTTGGTGCTGTCGGTGCCGATTGGGGCGGCGGCGGCGATCTATCTGGAAGAGTTCGCGCCGAAAAACGCGTTCACCGCCTTTATCGAAGTGAACATCAACAATCTGGCGGCGGTGCCCTCTATCGTCTTCGGTCTGTTGGGCCTGGCCGTGTTCATCAATTTCTTCAATCTGCCTTTGTCCTCACCCTTAGTGGGGGGCTTGGTGCTCAGCCTGATGACGTTGCCCACGGTGATTATCGCCACTCGCGCGGCACTCCGGGCGGTGCCGCCGTCGGTGCGTGAAGCCGCGCTCGGCATCGGCGCCTCGCGCATGCAGACGGTGTTTCACCATGTGTTGCCGTTGGCGCTGCCGGGCATTTTAACGGGCTCCATTATCGGGCTGGCGCAGGCGCTGGGCGAGACCGCGCCGCTGTTGATGATCGGCATGGTGGCTTACGTGACCGATGTGCCAACCTCCTTCACCGAACCGGCGGCGGCGCTGCCGGTGCAGATTTTCCTGTGGTACGACCGTCCGGAACTGGGCTTTCAGGAACTGACCGCCGCGGCGATTATGGTGCTCCTGACCGTGATGATCACCATGAACGGCATTGCGATCGTGCTGCGCCGGCGCTTTGAGCGGCGCTGGTAAGGACCGACGAACCGAAACTCGAGGACGAGACCCATGGCGAATGGCGGGATCCAGATCGACAAGCCGAGCGGGCGCGTGAGCCCCGGCGCGGCCATCAAAATGGCCGTGCGCGATATGGACATGTTTTATGGCGAGAAACAGGCGCTGCATTCGGTGTCCCTGGACATCCCCGACCGCCATGTCACGGCGCTGATCGGGCCGTCTGGATGCGGAAAATCCACCTTTCTGCGCACGCTCAATCGCATGAACGATGTCATCGATGGAGCCCGGATCGTGGGATCGGTACAGCTTGAAGATGTGGATATCTATGACGACCGCATCATCGACCCGGTACAATTGCGCGCCCGCGTCGGAATGGTGTTTCAAAAGCCCAACCCGTTTCCGAAATCCATTTTCGAAAACGTCGCCTACGGACCACGCATTCACGGTCTCGCCGCCAACCATGCGGAACTGCAAGAGATCGTCGAACGCAGCCTGACCCGGGCCGGTTTGTGGGACGAGGTCAAGGACCGGCTTGACGAGGGCGGCACCAGCCTGTCCGGCGGTCAGCAGCAGCGCCTGGTGATTGCACGCTGTATTGCGGTGAACCCGGAAGTCATTCTGATGGACGAGCCGGCCTCAGCCCTCGATCCTATCGCCACGGAAAAGGTGGAGCAGCTCATTGAGGAGTTGCGCGTGAACTACTGCATCGTGATCGTGACACATTCAATGCAACAAGCGGCTCGCGTGTCTCAGCGCACGGCATTCTTCCATTTGGGCGAAATAGTGGAAATCGGCGACACGGCTGATATCTTCTCCACGCCCAAGGATCAGCGGACGCGCGATTACATCAGCGGCCGGTTCGGTTAAGCCGTATCGACCTGGGCGCTCGACCGTCAACCCGGCTATGACCGCTGGGCACGGGACGTGAGTTCGGCGCGCATCCGCGCCCGGGAGTAAGCCATGGTGACACCGATCGTCCAAGCCGGCGCCAGCGATCTGGAACAGCTTGCCCAATGCATTGAGCAGATGGGGGGCCTGTGCGAAAGCCAACTCGCCAATGCGGTGGAAGCGGTGGCGCGGCGCGACAACACGCTTGCCCAGTCCGTCATTGATGGCGATGAGCGCGTTGATGAAATCGAACAGGCGGTGGATGAGGCGGCGGCGCGCTTTATCGCCGCGCGCCAGCCCAAGGGCGCGGATCTGCGCCTGACCCTCTCGGTGATGAAGATTGCCTCTGACCTGGAGCGCATCGGCGATCTGGCGAAGAATATCTCCAAGCGTGCCCTGGTGGTGAACCGGGAAAAGCCCTTGCGCCTGCGTCTTAGCCAAGGGCTCCAGCGTATGGGGCATCAGGCTGTCATTCAGGTCAAAGACGTCCTTGACGCGTTTAGTGAACGCGATGCGGAACGGGCCATGGCCGTATGGCGGCGCGATGAAGATGTTGACGAAATGTACAACAGCCTGTTCCGAGAGTTTCTCACTTATATGATGGAAGATCCGCGTACCATCGGTTTGTGTACGCATCTCCTGTTTGTGGCGAAAAATCTCGAACGTGTCGGCGATCACGCGACCAATATCGCCGAAATCATCTACTATTTCGACCGTGGCGCCTATGTGAGCGGCGAGCGCCCGAAAGGCGATTTAACGAGCCTGACCAGCGTGTCCTTCGGCTCGATGCCATCGCCTTCCGGGTCTTCGTGGCCAGACGGTGGGTCATCGGATCAGCACTAAGAGGGCGAGTGAGGGTCATGAAGCCGTTAGTACTCATCGTCGAAGACGAAGACGCTTTAGCCACCCTGCTCGCTTATAATCTGGAGCGGGACGGACACCGGGTCATTACGGCGCGCGATGGGGAAGAAGCGTTGCTGGTGGTGGAGGAGCAGCGGCCCGATCTGGTGCTGCTCGACTGGATGGTGCCGAAGATTTCCGGCATCGAACTGTGCCGGCGTCTGCGCAATCGGCCTGATACGCGCAATCTGCCCATCATCATGCTGACGGCCCGGGGCGAGGAAGACGACCGTATTCGCGGCCTTGAGGTGGGCGCGGACGATTATGTGGTCAAGCCCTTTTTCACATCCGAACTCATGGCCCGCATTCGCGCGGTCATGCGGCGCATTCGCCCCGCCCTGGCCCAAGACGTGATCACCGTGGGCGATATCATTCTTGATCGCGCTGCACACCGGGTGCGCCGGAACGGTCGGGACATTCATCTGGGTCCGACTGAATTCCGCCTGCTCGATCATCTGGTACAGTTCCCTGGCCGGGTGTTCAGCCGGGAACAGTTACTGGATGCGGTCTGGGGATCGGACGTTTATGTGGAGGCGCGCACGGTCGATGTGCATATCGGCCGGCTGCGCAAAGCGATCAATGTGAAAGGGGAGGTTGATCCTATTCGGACCGTCCGCTCCGCGGGGTATGCGCTTGATGATACCTATGGGGGCCATCTGGCGGAGCGGCTGCCGGGCGGCGCGGGGCCGGAGCCCCGCGAACCCGCGTAACGGTGTCATGCGGCGTTAGCTGGCCGCGCGCTTGCGATTGCGCCGACGCTCAACCGGCTGATAGGCGATGCGGGCATGGGCTGCGCAATAGGGCGTGCCGGGGGTGGCGGGACGGCCGCAGAAGCGAAAGTCCGGTTTCGCCGGATCCCCGATGGGCCATTTGCACATATTTTCCTTCAGCGTCACCACCGTGGCGAATTCACCGTTCTCCAGCACCACCGGATCTTCGGCGATGATCGGTTTAATGAAGACGGGCTTCACGGTCGGCTTCGGGACGGTCACGGCGCGCGGGCGTTCGGAGCGGGCGGGCGACCCGCGGCCCGATAGGCCCAGGCGGTGCACTTTCCCGATCACGGCATTGCGGGTGACTTCCCCCAACTGGCGGGCGATCTGACTGGCGCTCAGGCCTTCGGCCCAGAGCTTTTTCAGCAGTTCCACCCGGTCATCTGTCCAAGCCATCGTTATGGACCTTCTCGTTTCCCTAATGGGATGATCATCCTCAGGACCCCCCTCATCTTTTGGGCCCCAGTGGGCCCCGCGCGACGGCTGGCAACACGGTGGACAATCCAGTCCGTGCGCGGGCGGGCAAGCCGGTGAGGCATATTGGGATGATCTGATCGCAGATCTAGTGCCTGCGCCCCGGCTACCGCTAGATATCGTACACGGTTCAATTTGAAACACAAGATAGGGTGGGCGCTTTCCTGTGGATCGCAGGACAGCACCAGATCTTGTGTTTATCCACACCCGGGTTGTCCGGGGGCGTCCTATGGCCTAAGTCTGGGGGCACGGACGGGACAAGCGGCGCAGTGGCGCGCGGCCCGAGGATCTTTCCCGGTTCTGCCCTGATTTGCCCCGTCTTTTCAAGATTTTATGAGGATGCTGCCATGGCCGATACACTCACGCAGGAACCGCGCGAGGAGATGGCGACCGGCCGCCCGGCGGCTCAGGAGCCAGATTTTCCGGAAATCGGCGTGCGCCGCTTCGGCATGGTCAATTGGATCGGCCTGTGGACACTTTATCACAAGGAAGTCTCGCGCTTCCTGAAAGTGGCGGCCCAGACGGTCATCGCGCCAGTGGTCACGACACTGCTCTTCCTTGCTGTCTTTTCCATGGCCTTCACCAGCCGCCGGCCGGACCTGAGTGTGGATCAATTACAGGCCTTTATCGCCCCCGGTCTTATTATGATGGCGATCCTGCAGAACGCCTTTGCAAATTCCTCGTCGTCGCTGCTGATCTCGAAGGTGCAGGGCAATATCGTGGATGTGCTGATGCCGCCATTATCGGCGGGGGAGTTGGCCTTCGCCTTTGTCATGGGGGCGGTGACGCGGGGCCTTGTCTGTGCCATCGCCACTTTTATCCCCATGGCCTTTTTCGTGCCCTTCGAGTTCAACCACATCTGGGCGATCTTGTATTTCGCCGTGGGCGCGTCCATGACGTTGTCGCTCATGGGACTGATGGCGGGTATGTGGGCGGAGAAATTCGACCACCTCGCCACCATCACCAATTTCGCCATCACGCCCTTGTCGCTCTTGTCGGGAACGTTTTATTCCATCACCGTATTACCGCAGTTCGCACAGGATCTGAGCCACTGGAACCCGTTCTTCTATTTCATCGACGGCTTCCGTTACGGCTTCACTGGAGCGGCGGACGGGAATGTGATGATCGGCGTTGCGCTGACCTTTGGGCTCAATCTGGTTCTGACCATTGCGGCCTATCGGATGTTGGCAAGCGGCTACCGGCTGAAAGCCTGACCTCTGGCGCGATGCAAGCGGGGCCGCCAAAGGCCCTTTGAGGAGTTCCCATGATCGATCCGGTGCTGCCGACCTATGCGCGGGCGGATCTCACTTTCGTGAAAGGTGAGGGGCCGTATCTGCTGACTGAAACGGGCGAACGCTATCTGGATTTCGCCGCCGGCATCGGCGTCAATGCGCTGGGCCATAGTCATGCCGGCGTGGTGGAGGCCTTGAAAGCCCAAGCCGAGGCGTTGTGGCATGTCTCCAATCTCTATGGCATTCCGGACCAGGAGCGGTTGGCGCGCCGGCTCGTGGAGGCGACATTCGCCGACACGGTGTTCTTTTCCAATTCTGGCGCGGAAGCCGTGGAGTGCGCCCTGAAAATGGCGCGCCGCTACCAGACCGCCCAAGGCAAGCCAGAGCGCTGGCGCGTGATCACGATGGAGGGGGCGTTTCATGGACGCACTCTGGCGACCATCGCGGCGGGCGGTCAGGCCAAGCATCTGGACGGGTTCGGCCCGCCGGTGGAAGGCTTCGACCATGTGCCCTTCGGTGATCATGATGCCTTGCGGGCCGCTTTCGGGCCGGAAACGGCGGCCCTTCTCATGGAGCCGATCCTGGGCGAGGGGGGGATTCGTCCGGTTCCGCCCCAATGTCTGCGCGGGGTGCGGGAGCTGTGCGATGAGCATGGCGTGCTGTTGATCCTGGACGAAGTGCAGACCGGCAACGGGCGCACGGGCAGGTTTTATGCCCATGAACATGCCGGCATCGCCCCTGATATTCTGTGCACGGCCAAGGGGCTCGGCAATGGCGTGCCCATTGGCGCGACGCTTGCGCGCGAGGCAGTGGGGGCGGCCATGACCGCGGGCTCCCATGGCTCGACTTTCGGGGGGAACCCACTGGCTATGGCAGTGGGCAATGCGGTGCTCGATGTGCTGCTGGCGCCGGGTTTTCTTGACACGGTCGCGGCACGGGGGGCGCATCTGAAAGCGGAACTGGAGGGTCTGGCCGCCCAGTTCCCCCATGTTATCGAAGCGGTGCGCGGCGAGGGTCTGATGCTGGGCCTTAAGCTGAAAGTGCCGAACACGGAGATGGTCGCGGCCTTACGCGATGAGGGGCTCTTGAGTGTGGGGGGCGGTGACAATGCGGTGCGCTTGCTGCCGCCCCTGATTATCGACGACGCCCATGTGAGCGAGGCGCTCGACAAGATCGCGACCGTCTGCGGACGGTTCGTGCGCGACTGATGTGCAATCCTGAACCCGACCTGGGGCCATGTCCCCGAGGAACCACACCATGACCCAGTCCGCCTCCCGCCATTTCCTCGACCTCAAGGATCATGACGCGGACACGCTGCGCGCCATCATTGATCATGCGCGCGCGCAAAAGGAGCGCCGTCAGGGCCGCCCGCGCGGCGCCCGGGACAGCATGCCGCTGGCGGAAGGCCGGGTCCTGGCGCTGATTTTTGAGCAAGTCTCGACCCGCACGCGCGTTTCCTTTGATGTGGGTATGCGCCAGATGGGCGGCGAGACACTGTTCCTCACCGGCCATGAGCTGCAACTGGGCCGGGGGGAGAGCATTTCCGACACCGCGCGCGTGCTCTCGCGCTATGTGGATGTGCTGATGGCGCGGGTGCTTGATCACCAGTTGCTGGCTGATCTTGCAGCGCATGCGGATGTTCCGGTCATCAACGGTCTGACCAAGCGCAGCCATCCCTGTCAGATCATGGCCGATGTGCTGACCTTCGAGGAGCGCAAAGGGTCGATCGCTGGGCGCAAAGTGGCCTGGTGCGGGGACGTAAATAATGTGGCCGTCTCCTGGATCGAAGCGGCGGTGCGCTTGGGGTTCGAGATCACCATGGCCTCGCCGCCCCATCACGGCCCCAGCCATGAAGTGCGCGAATGGGTGCAGGCCGAAGGCGGTAAAGTCTATTTCACGGAAGATCCGGTAGAAGCCGTGACCGGGGCGGACTGTGTGGTCACGGACACCTGGGTGTCATTGGGGGATGAAGATACGGAAAGCCGCTACGCACGCCTGCGCCCGTTTCAGGTCACGCAGGAGCTGATGGCGCGCGCGGCGAGCGATGCAGTGTTCCTCCATTGTCTGCCGGCCCATCGGGGCGAAGAGATGACAGCGGAGGTTATTGACGGGCCTCAGTCCGCCGTATGGGACGAGGCGGAAAACCGTCTGCATGCGCAAAAAAGCGTCATCGCTTGGTGTCTTGGGACGCTCTGAGTACGGACATCGCGCGACTCTCCACGATAGGAAGGCAACCGCCCATGGCCTCGGACCGGCCGTTGAAATCGTTGACCCCCTCCGCCGCCTCGGAAGACATGGTGCTGCCCTTCCAGGTGGAGAGCACAGGCGTGCGGGGCCGTTATGTGCGCCTGGGCGATACGGTGGATACGATCCTGGGGCGCCATGATTATCCGGCACCTGTGTCGGAACTGCTGGGTGAGGCGCTGCTGGTGGCGGCGCTTCTGGGCTCGGCGCTGAAAACCGATGGCGGCTTGATCCTGCAAATCCACAGTGACAATGGTCCGGTGTCGTTGCTTGTGGCGTCCTATGCGGCGCCGGGGGGGCTGCGCGGCTATGCCATGGCGGATCGCGAGCGGGTTGAGGCGCTGGCGGCGGAGCTGGGCCGGCCTTTGGAGCAAAGAGACCTGCTGGGCGAAGGGCGCTTTGCCATCACCATCGATCCCGGCGCGGGCTTGCATCGCTATCAGGGCATTGTGGCGCTGTCACCCGCCGGGCTCGCGGCCTCCATTCATGATTATTTCCGCCAGTCCGAACAGATCGCCACGCGGCTGGTGCTGGCGGTGGGCCAGCGTCTCGTGCCTGGTGCGAGAAATGAAGGCGCGCGCTGGCGGGCGGGCGGTATTTTGATCCAGCACATGGCCGTTGAAGGCGGTGCGGCTGATGAAGAGGAGCGTCAGGCGCGCGCGCTGGCTGCGGCGACCGTCTATACGGAGGGCGGGGAGCCGGTGGAGGAGGCCTGGAACCGGGTCACCTTGCTGCTTGACACGACCGAAGCCCATGAGTTGCTCGATCCTCTCGTGGCGCCCGAGCGGCTGCTTTTGCGCCTCTTCCACGAGGACGGGGTGCGCGTTTATGACAAGGCCAGCTTGACCTTAGACTGTAGGTGTACGCCGGATCGGCTTCAGGGGATTTTGAACCGCTATGTGAACGAAGATCGCGCGGATCTGGTGGAGGACGGGGCCATCAGCATGCGGTGCGAATTCTGCAATAAGACCTTCCGCTTCGATCCGGACACGCTTGCGAGTATGGACGATGCGGACACGGCAAAGGGATGATGACCGTGCGACCTCTCTTGTTGGCCCTGATGGGCCTTGTCTTGCTGACCGCTTGCGGCGGTCCGAGCACGCTGCCGCTGCCGGAGATCGGCTACACCGCGCCGCCATTACGTCTGGATGCGGAAGGCCCGGTGGAGGTCGTGGACCTCTACCGTCCGCCCTTGCGCGCGCCCCATGTGGAACACCGCTTCCGCGTGGCGCCGGCCCAGATTGCGCGGGCCTGGGCGCGGGATCGGCTGGATCTGACCGGCGGCGCTGGGGCCGTGAAGCTGACCATTATGGAGGCGAGCGTCATTGAGGAGCCGATCGCGCCTAAGGGCGGGCTCTTCGGCTGGCTGCGGGCTGATCCCGAGCGCCGTCTTGTCGCGCGTCTGGCGGTGCAGCTTGATTTCGTCGGCGCCACCGGCGCGGCCAGCACCGAGGCAACCGCCATTGTCACCCGCACTGTGCTGGAAGGCGTGGACGAAGCAGCGCTGGAACGGGTCTATTTCGAGATGATCGAGGAGCTGGAAACAGTCTTTGACGCGGAAATGGCGCGTGAGCTCACGCGCACATTCCAGCCGGCGTTTCAGCGAGCGGCTTGATCAGTCGCGGATTGCCTCCACCAGCCGTGCGAGAAACTGCGTGCACTGATCCAATTGGGTGCGGGCCAAGAACTCATCGGGCTTGTGAGCCTGCGCGATATCACCAGGGCCGCAGACCACGGACGGAATATCGATGGCCTGGAACAGGCCCGCTTCGGTGCCATAGGCGACCGCATGAACGTTGTTTTGCTGCGCCAGACGCAAGACGAGTGCTTCGGCCGGAGATCCGTCTTCGGCCCGCAGACCTGGAGACAGGCTCTGGCGTTCCGTTTCAATGGTGGCCTGGGGTGCGCGAGTGCGCATGGCCGGCACCAACTCGTTTTGCGTAAAGGTCTGCACGCGGGTCAGGATTTCGTCTTCGTCCGTACCCGGCAAGGGGCGGCATTCCCATATGACCTGGCACTCGCCGGGGATGATGTTCACGGCCGTACCGCCGTCAATGCGACCCACGGACAGGGTCGTGCAGGGTGGGTCGAAACGGCCCGACGGATCGCCCCGCTCGCGCATGTCCTGGGCCAATTCCTCTAGGAACAGCACCAGGCGGGCCGCCGCGGTCACGGCGCTGACGCCTTCATGCGTGCGGCTCGAATGAGCCTCTTGGCCGGTAATCCGGGTCTGGAAGGTCTGTATGCCCTTATGGGCATTGACCACGGTCATGCTTGTCGGCTCTCCGATAATGGCGATGGCCGGGCGCGGACGATGGGCGGCGATATGCTCCAGCATGGGCCGCACACCAACACAGCCGATTTCCTCGTCATAGGAGAAGGCCAGATGGATTGGCCGGGCCGCCCGCGCGGCGACGAAATCTGGCACCAGCGCCAGGACAGCGGCGAGGAACCCTTTCATATCCGTCGCGCCGCGCCCGTATAAAAGCCCCTGGCGTTCGGTCAGGCGGAACGGATCGCTTGACCAGTCCTGCCCGTCCACCGGCACCACATCCGTGTGGCCTGACAAAATGATCCCGCCCGCCACATCCGGCCCGATGGTCGCGTATAGATTGGCTTTGGTGCCGTCTTCATTCATCACCCGCTCATGGGCCACGCCATGGGCATCCAGATAGGCGGTGACGAAGTCGACCAGCGCCAGATTAGAATTGCGGCTGGTGGTATCGAAGGCGACGAGTTCGGCCAGCATGGCCTCGGCCGAATAGCGTGGCGGTGTTCCGTAGGCGGACTCGGTCATGGCGTCTCCTCAAGGCCGTATCTTGAACACGATAGTCTAGCGCCAGAAAGTCCGGGTGAACATCACCAGCACCGTGAAGAGTTCCAGCCGCCCCAGCAGCATGGCCGCCGCCAGCAGCCATTTCGCCAGATCCGGCAAGGGCTGAAAGGATCCGGCGGGGCCGATTGTCTCACCCAGTCCCGGCCCCACATTGGCCAGCGCCGTGCCCGCCGCGGACATGGCCGTCAACGTGTCGAGGCCCAAATGCGCGAGTGCCACCGACAGGATCCCGAACAACAGCGCGAAGAGGAAGATAAAACTCGTCACCGACGTGATCACGCCAGAGGCAATGGGCCTGCCGCCAAAGCGGGGAATGAACACGCCATGGGGCAGCATGACCCGCTTGATTTCACTCGCCATCACCGCCCACAGCACATGCAGGCGGAAGATCTTGATGCCGCAGGACGTGGACCCCGCACAGCCGCCAATGAACATGGTGAAAAAGAACACGGTCACCGCGAACGGCCCCCACGCACCATAATCGGTGGTGGCATAGCCCGTGCCCGTCAGCACGGAAACGATATTGAAGGACGCATAGCGCAGAGCCTCTAGGGGCGCGGCGATGTCGTTCGAGATCTGGTACAGCGTCATGGTGATCACCAGCGCGGCGACAATGCCGAAGAACAAACGCACCTGCGGATCGCGCCACAGATTGCCCGGTTTGCCCCGCAAGGCGAGCAGATAGAGCACGAAAGGCAGGCTGCCGGCGATCATGAACACCGTCGCAATGGCATCAATCGAGGCACTGTCGAAGTGACCAATGGAGGCGTCGCGGGTCGAAAAGCCGCCCGTGGCGACCGTGGTCATGGCATGGGCGATGGCGTCGAAAGGGGACATGCCGGCGGCCCGATAGGCCATGGCGCAGGCCGCCGAAATCGCCACATAGAGCATGGCGATCGACAGCACGATCTGGGTCATCCGGGGCGAGATCTTCTCCGACTTGTCGGAGGATTCCATATGAAAGAGCTGCATCCCGCCCACTTGCAGCATGGGCAGAATAGCGATGGCCATGACGATGATGCCGATACCGCCCAGCCATTGCAGCAGCGCTCGCCACATCAACACGCCCGGCGAGGCCGTATCGAGCCCGACAATCACCGTGGACCCGGTGGTGGTCAGGCCGGACATGGCCTCGAAGAAGGCATCCGCATAGCTGAGATTGAGCGAGCCCATGGTGAACGGGATGGCCGCAAATACGACGGTCACGACCCAGGCCAGACTCGTCAGCAGGAAAGCCTGGCGTAAAGTCAGATCGTCCTGATGGCCTGCATGCGAGATCCACAGGCCCACACCCAGAAACAGGGTCACACCCGCAGACACGGTGAAGACGCGCCAGTCCGGATGGTCAAGGGACAGGTCAATCAAAGCCGGAATAACCATCGCCGCGCCGAGCGTGGTCAGCAGAATGCCCAGGACGAGCAGGACAGGGCGGAACCGCTTCAAAGTGACCCCCGGCAACGGCGCGACTGTGATGGGTGCCGGCGGGAATGCCGGCCCGGTAGGGGCATAGCGCTATCCGGGCCGGTCACAAGGGTCAAGTCGAGGGTCCTGCCAGGGCGTGACCCATCGAGGCCGGAAGCGGCGTTGCCGATGATGCTTTGGACTTCCCGGCGGGTCAGGGGGAGCTTGCGGATCTCGCCCAGCACGGTTGGGATTGGGCCTGCTTAATCCGTGCCGGGGCGGTCACCGTCACGCTCAGCCGCAAAAGCGGATGCGCCGGCAGGCGATGACCGTGGTCTGGTGCTGACAGCGGGGATGGGTGGTCGGCGGGCTCCACCCCCATCCCCTTACAGCCTCTCGCCGAGGTGTTAGAGGGCGAGCGCTTGGCTTATATCGTCAATAAGATCTTCCACGTCTTCCAGGCCCACTGACAGGCGCAAGAGGCCGTCAGAGATGCCCAAATCCCCCCGTTCCACGGGATCGAGCCGACGATGGGTTGTCGTGGCCGGATGGGTGATCAGGCTCTTGGCATCGCCGAGATTGTTAGAAATGCCGATCAACGCCAAGCGATTGGCAAAGCGGAACGCCGCCTCGGTCCCGCCCGCGATTTCGAAGGCCACCAGGCTGCCACCGGTGCGCATCTGTCGCATGGCAAGGGCGTGCTGGGGATGGTCGGCGCGGCCCGGGTAGATCACGCGGGTGATGCCCGGTGAGGCTGCCAAGGCATCGGCCAGGCGCGCCGCATTGGTGCTGTGCCGCTCTACTCTCAGGGCCAGCGTCTCCAGCCCCTTGGTCATGACCCAGGCGTTGAACGGGCTCAAGGTCGGGCCCGTATTGCGCACGAAATCGCGCAAATGGGCCTCGAGGAACGCCTTGGAGCACAGCACAATCCCGCCCATGCAGCGGCCCTGACCGTCAATATGCTTTGTGGCGGAGTAGACTACGACATCGGCGCCAAACTCCATGGGGCGTTGCAGGACCGGCGTCGCGAACACATTATCCACCACCACGCGGATCCCATGCGCTTTCGCGATGGTGCTGACACCGGCCAGATCGACAAGGGACAGGGCTGGGTTGGAGGGCGTCTCCAGAAAGAAGACCTTGGTTTCCGGCCGGACCGCCGCCGCCCAAGCATCCAGATCCGCTCCGTCCACCAGAGTACAACCCACGCCAAAGCGCGGCAGCAGGGTCTCCACAATGTACCGGCACGACCCAAACAGCGCTCGGGCCGCCACCACATGGTCTCCGGCGCTCACCTGGCACATGAGCGCCGCGGTAACAGCCGCCATGCCCGTGGCCGTGGCCAAGCCGGTTTCCGCCCCTTCCAGCAGCGCCATGCGCTCTTCGAACATGGTGGTGGTGGGGTTTTCGTAGCGGGTGTAGGTGTAGCCGGGATCCCTACCGTCAAAGCGCGCCTCTGCTGTTTCCGCCCGGTCGTAGATGAAGCCGGAGGTCAGAAACAGCGCCTCTGCGGTCTCGCCATGGGCGCTGCGCGTGGTGCCGCCATGGACAAGACGGGTTTGAGGGCGCAAACGGGCGGGGGCGGCGGTGCGCGGCGAGTAGGGGGCTTCGGCGGACATTGATACAGCTCTCCTTGCCAGGCGCCGGCTTGACATGAGAGCGCATCACAAAGCGGGGAACGGAGGGGAGCTTCTGGCGAAGGAAGGCCCGACAATCGGCCCCGGCCTTTTAGCGCATCAAACCTGTTGCCTCAGCCCAATCAAGCAGCGGCGACAAGCGCGGGGCCGCAAGCCGGCCGGCACAAATCGCCCCGCCTGTCTGACATGAACCCAATGTGAGCCTCTGTCAAGCAAAGGCCCGTTGGGGGCCACTGCCCATTTCAAGGCACGACACGCAGGGCGAGAAGATCGCCCGCGCGCCAGAGTGCGGGGCTGATCGGCATGCGCCCGATATGCCTTGATGGGCGGATCGTTCGGATCCGCCCGCTCCCCTACACTGAATGCAGTGCCGGTGTCATCAGATAGAAGACATAAGCGGCGTAGGCCAGGAACAGGGCCGCGCCGCTGATCCGGGTGATGCGTTTCCAGTGCATCAGGATCAGTGTGAACAGCAGCACTGTGGATGCGACCATCACCCCGATATCCACCCAGACATTGTTCTTCATGTCGGCGAATGGCTTGATCGCCTCCAAGCTGATCACCGTGCCGGGCTCATTGATATTGGCCAGCACCGTGGTGACCCCGGCAATGGACAGAATGTTGAAGATGTTGCTGCCGACGATATTGCCGAAGGCCATGGCATGTTCGCGTTTGGCCGCTGCCGCGACCGTGGTCGCCAGTTCTGGCAGTGAGGTGCCAAAGGCAATGATTGAAAGCCCCACAATGCCCGCGGTGACACCCTCATAGCGGCTCGCCAGCTCCATGGAATAGGTGACGGTCAATTCGGCCCCGAACCACAGACCGGCCAGGGATGCGATAATCGTGAGCCAGATCAGGGACGGGATCGGCGGCATGCCAAACGGCAGCGGGGCGGTCTCGATCTCCTCTAGCTCCTCATCGAACGCCACCCGTCCGGCCTCGCGGGCCTGGAAGGCGCAAATCCACAAGAACCCACCCAGCAAACACAGCAAAATGACCCCGTCGATGAGGTCGAGCCCGCCCCCCATAATGGAAAAAGCCACGAACACCACGGTGACCAGCATCATGAAGACACCGTTCACGCGGATGACCTCCGCCTCCACAATGCGAATGGTGAACAACAGCGCCGGCAGCCCCAGCACCAGCAGCACATTGCAAATGTTGGACCCCACCACATTGCCAATGGCGATGTCGGTTTGCCCTTTCAGGGCCGCGGAGATCCCGATGACCAGTTCCGGCGCCGAGGTGCCGAAGGCCACGACAGTTAAGCCCAGCAGAGCCGTTGGAATATTATGACGCCGGGCCAGATGCACCGAGCCGCTGACGAGGAAGTCACCACTGAAGACGAGGACAATCAGGCCGCCGGCAATCATGGCCAAAGGGCCGAAAACAGGCCCCAGAGGTTCAAGCTGGGGGCCGATGACGGTAGTGAGACTGTCCATAGGTCCTCATATCCACGTTAGGCATTCCGGTGAAACGCGCGGCGGCCTGCCAGCACGCCGGCAAGCCGCCCCAGGGTCATTAATCGTCTAGGGCAGCATCTGCGCGTGCAGTCGTCAATTGGGTAATTGACGAGCCGTTTTCTCCCGCGAGCGCGGTACGCCCTGTTTGCCGGGCTTTCGAGTCGATCTATGGTGCGGTTTATGACACCAACGCCCAATACACCCGCCCCAGACGCCGAGGATCCAGATCGCCGCGGCAGTGGCATTCTGTGCGACCGGGAACTGCACGATCTGGTTGCGCAAGGGGAGATCGGCGCGGTCACCCGCTTCGACGACGACCAGATTCAGCCCGCCAGTCTGGATCTGCGTCTTGGGTCCGTGGCCTATCGTCTGCGCGCCAGTTTCCTGCCCGGGACTGAGTGCACGGTGGCGCAGCGGTTGCAGGATCTGGTGATGCACACCGTGGATCTGGAACGAGGCGCGGTGCTTGAGACGGGCTGTGTCTATCTGGTGCCGCTGATGGAGACCCTGCGGCTGTCGAGCAAGATGTCCGGGATTGCCAATCCCAAAAGCTCTACTGGGCGCCTGGATGTTTTCACCCGCCTGATCACCGATCACACGACCGCCTTTGACCGGGTAGAGGCAGGTTACAAAGGGCCACTCTATGCCGAGATCAGCCCGCGGACTTTTTCGATCCTGGTGCGGGCCGGCTCGCGCCTGAATCAGTTGCGCCTGCGCCGTGGCTCACCGCGGTTTGGGGATGCCAATCTGCGCCGTTTGCACGAGACCGAGCGTTTGACCGATCTCGAACCCCATATCGATCAGGGTCTGGTCCTGCGGGTCAATCTGGATGGGCTTGGACCGGATGGGGTGTTGGGCTATCGCGCCAAGCGTCACGCGGGCCTGATCGATGTGGACCGCAAGGACGCCTATGATCCTCTCGATTTCTGGGACCCGATCGCCCCGCGCGAGCGTGGGCGGCTTATTCTGGACCCGGATGAGTTCTATATTCTGGCGTCTAAAGAGACGATCCACATTCCCCCCGATCATGCGGCTGAAATGGTTCCTTTTGACCCCTTGGTGGGGGAGTTCCGGGTGCATTATGCAGGCTTCTTCGACCCGGGCTTTGGCAATCGAGCCGCCGGCGGGACAAACAGCCGTGCGGTCCTGGAAGTGCGCAGCCACGAAGTGCCGTTTGTGCTGGAGGACGGACAAATTGTTGGGCGTCTTGTGTATGAGCCCATGACCGGTCAGCCAGACCGGCTCTATGGCCGGGACATCGGCTCGCACTATCAGCGCCAGGGCCTCAAACTTTCAAAGCATTTCAAGACCGTCCAATCGTGATAGAGTTATAGAACAGTGGGTTGGGGGATGTGCACTCGTGGCGACGAGCGCACACTTTATGAGGGTTGGGGGTCTTGTTTTTCGCTCTTAACTCATTGCGGTGCCTTGACAGCGTTCGCCCCTTGGCCCGATATCAGTGGCGTTTTCTGCGGGTGTAGCTCAATGGTAGAGCAGCAGCTTCCCAAGCTGACGACGAGGGTTCG
>CAZVEE010000066.1:0-16725 GCA_964625525.1 uncultured Alphaproteobacteria bacterium
ACCATCTAGGGGGGGCCATGTATGCGGGGCGGGTGGATTGGGCGGGCACCATGCTCATGTTCAATGCCCTGCCGCCGGACCCGGCACGCTTTCGCGGCGACTGGCAGGCCGCCTGGCAGGCGCGGCTGGAAGCGAACCGGCCGCCCTTGGCCACCTGGTTGCGGCATCAAACCCGCGATGCCTATTGGCAGGACAAAGCCCTCGCCGGAGAAGGCCGCACACTGACCACGCCGCTCTATGTGCTGGCGGGCCAGGCGGACAAGTATAAGACCGCCCTGTTCCGGACCCTGTCTATCTGGCAGGGCCCCGCGCGCGGCGTACTGGGCCCGTGGGAGCATACCTATCCCAGCATTGCTGAAACCGGCCCGGCCATCGGTTACGGGCGCGAAGGCCTGCGCTGGTGGGATCACTGGCTGAAAGGGGCAGAGACAGGCGTGATGGAACGCGCGGCCGTGACCGCCTGGGTGTCAGGCGCTGGCACGGACGGGGAGGGAGCCTGGGTCGGTGTGCCTGCATGGCCCGATGCGGATTTACAGAGCCGTTCTTTTGCGCTTGATGCGGACAATCGACTCACACCTGGTGCGCCCAATACACAGGGGAACCCGCGCGCCCCCATTCGCCTGACAACGCAAGCCCAAGCTGAAACACCGCTTCCGGATGATATCTATGACGATGCCCCCCGCGCCGTGGATCTTTACGCGCTGCGTCGCGCTGGGGCTCAGGTGTTTCTTTCTGCGCCGTTAGAGGAAGATCTAACGGTTTTTTCCGTCCCCGTATTGCGCTTCACGGCCACGTGCGACCAGCCTAAAGGCCTCGTTGCCGTGCGTCTGCTTGATGTGGCGCCGGACGGGACCACGCGCATGGTGTCGAAAGGGGCCCAAAACCTCGTCTTCACGACCGGCTATGAGAGCCTACGCCCCTGTCGCGCCGATGAGCCCCTGTCCGTCAGCCTCATGATCGAAGGGCTTGCACATCGCTTCCGCGCGGGGCATCGCCTGGCTCTCGCGCTTTGCGGGCAGGACTGGCCCGTGCTGGTGCCTCCGCCGGTGGCCGGCCATGTGCACGTGGATCCCTCCAGCCTGCGGCTTGATCTGCCGCTGCTTGATCCAGACGCGGATGACCTGGACGCTCCGTTCGAGGCGCCGGACATGGCCCCGCCGCCGGCCGTGGGGGCGGTGCGCCGCATCGATATGGGGGCGCTTGCCATCGCCCCCGCCTTCGCCGAGCCTGATGCCAGTCACAGTCAGTCTTTCGGCGGCCTCAATCTGGCGGACACGGATACAGATTTCGCCATGAGCGGGCGTTTTGACCTGAAGCTCGTCGGCGAGAACCGGCAGCACATGCGTGCCGCCTGCCAGTGGCGGGCCCGTTTCGACCGCCCCGGCTGGCAAGCGAGCCTGGACACCGAACTGAGCTGTACGGCAACGGAGCGCTTTTTCCTGCTGGAATGGCGCACGGTGGCGCGCAATGGTGAGGCTATCCTACACGACGGGCGCGGCGATACGATCATCCCGCGCGAGGCCTTTTAATCCATAATCACGAAACGGATGATTGGGAGGATTCCATGAGAGTTGTAACCCTGACGAAACCCGGCGGCCTCGACCGCCTCGCGGTGAACGAGCGCGAGCTGCCTGCCCCGGGCCCTGGCGACCTGCTGGTGCGTGTCCACGCCAGTTCGCTGAACTTTCACGATTATGCGGTGGTCAGCGGCATGATCCCAGTGGATGATGCCCGCGTGCCCATGTCCGATGGCTCGGGAATTGTTGAGGCGGTGGGCGAGGGCGTGACGCTCTTTCAGCCTGGGGATCATGTGATGGGCACATTCTTCCCCAACTGGATCGATGGGGAGCCGGCGCTGGAGAAACTGCTGGCGGTGCCGGGCGATCGCACCGAAGGCTTTGCCGCAGAGTATGTGGCCATGCCGCAAACCGCTTTCACTCGCGCACCTAAAGGATACTCCCACACGCAGGCGGCCACCTTGCCCTGCGCGGCGCTAACGGCCTGGCGGGCGCTGATGGTGGAGGCACGGATCAAATCCGGCGATATCGTGCTGACGCAAGGCACGGGTGGGGTTTCCATCTTCGCGCTGCAAATGGCCAAGGCAGCTGGGTGTACGGTGATCGCCACCTCCTCGTCGGATGAAAAGCTTGCCCGGCTGAAAGAGCTGGGTGCGGATGAAGTGATCAATTACCGCGAGATCCCCGATTGGGGGCGCAAGGCCAAGGCGCTGACCGGCGGGCGCGGCGTGGATGAGGTCGTGGAAATCGGTGGCCCCGGCACGTTGGGGCAATCCATTCATGCCGCGCGCGTGGGCGGGCATATCTCACTCATCGGTGTGCTGACCGGTGTCAGTGGCGAGGTGCCGACGGCGGCGCTCTTCTCCGCCAATATCCGCCTTGATGGCATCACCGTGGGCAGCCGCGCCCAACAGCTTGACATGGTGGCCGGTCTGGAGGCCACTGGCATTCACCCAGTGATCGATTCCTCGTTCCCGCTGGAGGGCATTGCCGATGCCTTCCGCCACCAGGAATCCCAGCGCCATTTCGGCAAGATCTGCTTGGCGTACTGATCACTCGAGCGGCGCGGGGGCCTCGTCGGCGCGAATGAGGCCCTCGCTCACCAGAAATTCTCGCGCCACATCGGCTGGTGTGCGGCCCTTGCCGTCGACCTCGAAATTCAGCGCCTGCATGCGTGCGTCATCAATACGCCCCGCCAGGGTCTCAAGCGCCAGCCGCAAACTCGGATACCGCTCCAGCGTTTCCCGGCGGACCACCGGCGCCGCGTAGTAAGGCGGGAAGAAGCCGCGGTCATCGGCGAGCACGGTCAAATCGAATGCCGCCAGCCGCCCATCCGTGGCATTGGCGCTCACAATGTCCACCGCGCCTTCCGCCAGCGCGTCATAGACAAAGGCCAGTTCCAGATCGACGATGCTGGCGAACTCCAGATCATAAACCTCCAAGAGGCCGGGCAGACCATCCGGGCGCTCAATGAACTCCGGCCCGAAGCCCGCGCGCAGGCCCAGAACGCCTTCCAGATCCGACAGCGTTGTCCAGCCATTGGCCCGCGCATCGCTGCCGCGCACCGCGATCGCGAATGTATTGTTGAAGCCAAGCGGGGGGAGCCATACCGCATCGAATTGCTCCGCATAGGCTTCGCGCACGATGCGGAATGCTTCGTCCGGGTCACTGGTGGGCGGCAAGTCCAGAATGGCCGTCAGGCCCGTGCCCGTATATTCCACATAAAGATCGACCGCCCCTTCCGCGAGCGCCCCATGGGCAATCATGGTCCCGCCCAGATTGAAGCGCCGGTCCACGCGCAACGTGGTGCGCCCTTCGATGGTCTGGGCGACGATCTCGCTCAACAGCAGTTGTTCGGAGAAGTTCTTACTGCCGACCCGCACGATCCCCGCATCCGCCGACGACGGCGCCCGGGTGCCCACATAGGCGACAAGGCCCGTGGCCAGGATCAGGAACGGTGCCGCCACCGCCGCCACTCGCAGGCCCGGCAACAGGCTCTGCCAGAAAGAACTCGTCAGGCTGTGGCGTCGGCGCAGGCCCCAGCCCAGGCCTTGCAAGGACAGATCCACCGCCACCGCCATAATCGCCGCCGGAATGGCTCCGAGCAGGATCAACTCCGTATCCCGCAGCGCCAGGCCGCGATTGATGAACTGCCCAAGCCCCCCTGCGCCGATAAATGCGGAGAGCGTGGCAATCCCCACACAGATCACCGCCGCGGTGCGAATGCCCGCCAGGATCACATCGCTCGCCAGCGGGAGTTCGACGTAAGTCAGGCGCTGAAACGGCCGCATCCCCACCGCATGGGCGACTTCCGCGTAAGAGCGCGGCAGATTGGTGATGCCAGACACCGTGTTGCTGACGATCGGCAAAAGCGCGTAAAGCGTCAGCGCAATGATCGCCGGCACCACGCCGATCTGGCCCGTCAGCGCCAGCAGCAGCGCCAGCATCGCCAGGCTTGGGATCGTTTGCAGCACGCCCACCACGCTGGTGATGGTCGCCTGCAGGCGCGGTTGGTGCGCGGCATAAATGCCCAGCGGCACCCCGATCAGCACCGCGAATGTCATCGACACGCCCGTGAGCATCAAATGCTCGCCCGTGCGCAGCCACAGCTCCGGCGCGGCTGCCACAATGGTCTGCCAGACCTCGTTAAACCCCATCGAGCACCGCTCCGAATGATTTCAACTGGCGCATGGGGATCGAAACCAGATCACTGACAAAGCCGGTGGCCGGCGCCTGGGCGATCTCGCCCGGCGTGCCGATCTGCGCGATATGCCCCTCATCCACCACCGCGATGCGGTCGCCGATATAAAAGGCTTCGAGAATATCGTGGGTCACGAAGACGATGGTCTTCTTCAGCCGCGCTTTCAGGTCCAGCATTTCATCCTGGAGCTTTTTGCGGGTGATGCTATCGAGCGCACCAAAGGGCTCGTCCATGAGCAGATAGTCCGGATCCGTCGCCAGCGCCCGCGCCACGCCCACTCGCTGTTTTTGCCCGCCGGACAATTCATCCGGGAAGCGGTCGCAGAAGGTGGCAGGCTCCAGCCCTACAAGCTCTAACAAGTCCAGCGCCCGCTCCCGGCGCCGTTCCTGCTCCCAGCCCGACAGGCGGGGCCCGATGGCGATATTCTCCGCCACCGTCATATGCGGAAACAGGCCACTGTCCTGCAGCACATAGCCGATCCGCCGGCGCAATTCGCTCGGTGGCAAGGATTGGACATCGTCCCCATCAATGGCGATATGCCCGTCTGTCGCCTCCACCAGGCGATTGATCATTTTCAGGATCGTGGTTTTGCCACAGCCTGATGTGCCCAGGAGGATTAAAGTTTCCCCCGGTTGCACGGTCACGCTGATGTTCCGGACCGCATAGCTGCGACCCTGGTCATAGGATTTGGAAACGTCGTCGATGACGATCACCGGCCGCGGGCCCCCCTGATCGGGCAGGTCGTCGGGGCAGGACATCGCCCGGACTTCATGCTGTTGGTGTAGTCTACTGCACCGGCGCGCGCAGACGCAAATGCACCCCAACACCGAGTTTTACTCAGGAGCGGTTCCCGTACACATGTAGAGCACACCCAACAGCACGACAATCACCAGAGCTTGCAAGCCCACGCGCCGTTCCATCATCTGTGTGTTCTTGGATTTGTCTTGATGTCTCTCTGGGGGCGGTGCGTCGTCGTCTGGCTCTGTCTGGTTTGGGTCGGTGCTCATGTTTGATCTCCTGGCAAGCGGGCGGTGAGACGCATAGTGGGGCTTTCGATCCCTCAGCCCATGCGGCACGCCGCCGCGATAGGGGGACGGTCCGGCGCCACGCTGACCATGCCGTCTGGCGCGCCAAGGGTCTTTCGCGCTTTAATGGCAGTCGTCCAAGAATACACACAGAGGGTCGATCATGTTTCACACATCTGTCTTGCGCGCCGTGACCATGGGCATGTGCAGTGCCGCCCTGTTTGCCCTGAGCGCCTGCGACGCACCGCAAGAGCGTAGCGACACGCCGCCCGCGCCGACCCATACAGATGGGGCGGCGCAGAGTGGTACGGCGGAGACGGCCGGCGCAGGCACTGGCGAGGTGGCAGTGATCGAGGAGCCGGCAGCAACCGAGAGCGAACGGCTCAATACGTTCTTCCAGCGTGTGTATGATGAGGATTTGGACCGATCGCCCATGACGCAGAGCTATCGCGGACTCAAGGACAATTACGGGAGATGGGATGATCTGTCTGAAGAGTTTGCCGACGAGACCATGGCGCTGATCCGGGCCCGTCTTGATGAGGTGCGCGGCTTCGATTACGAGGCTCTCAATGATCAGGCTCAGCTCAGTTACGACATTTTCGTCCTGCTGAACGAGCGGGCCATTGCCAATGACCGCTACCGTCATCACGGCTATGTGATGAACCAGTTCCGGGCCTGGCACACGATCGTGCCGAGCTTCCTGATCAATATTCACCGGGTGACCGAACCGTCGGATCTGACCGCTTATGTGGAGCGCCTGGAGGGCGTCGAGTTGCTGTTCGATCAGGTGATCGAGCAAATGCGCATTCGCGAAGACAAGGGCATTTTCCCACCGCGCTGGTCCTATCCCATGATGATCGAGGCTGCGCGCAATGTGATGGCCGGCGCCCCATTTGTGGAGGGGGCCGAGCCCTCGACCCTGCTCAACGATTTTACCACCAAGCTTGACGGCCTTGATCTGTCCGACGAGGACGCCGACGCCATGCGCGCGCGCGCCGTGGCTGCGCTGACCGATGGGGTGGGGCCGGCCTATGCACGCCTGATCGCGGCGTTGGAGCGCCAGATGGACATCGCGCCCAGCGATGACGGTGCCTGGAAACTGCCCGATGGCGAGGCCTACTATCAGGCGCGCCTGGCCCATTTCACCACCACCGATCTGACGGCGGAGGAGGTCCACCAGATTGGTCTGGACAATGTGGAGCGTATCCACGGGGAGATGCGAGCCATCATGGAGCAAGTGGGCTTTGAGGGTACGCTGAACGCGTTCTTCGACTTTATGCGGACCGATGACCAATTCTATTATCCGACAACGGATGAGGGTCGTACTCGCTATCTGGCTGAGGCCACCGCGCTCATCGATATCATGGGCGAGCGTTTGCCCGAGGTATTCGGAATCCTGCCCCGGGCGGAGCTGATCGTGAAGCGGGTTGAGCCATTCCGGGAACGCTCCGCCGGCAAAGCGTTCTATCAGCGCCCCGCCGCTGACGGCTCACGTCCCGGCATTTACTATGCCAATCTCTACGACATGGCGCAGATGCCCACCTATCAGATGGAAGCACTCGCCTATCATGAGGGCGTGCCGGGCCACCACATGCAGCTTTCCATCGCCCAAGAGCTGGAGGGCCTGCCCCAGTTCCGCAAATTCGCCTCCATCACGGCCTATACGGAAGGGTGGGGCCTTTATAGCGAGTTCTTGCCCAAGGAAATGGGGTTCTATGAAGATCCGTATTCGGATTTTGGCCGCCTCGCCATGGAACTCTGGCGCGCCTGCCGGCTGGTGGTGGACACCGGCATTCACCACAAGCGCTGGACCCGCGAAGAAGCGGTGGAGTATCTGGTGCAGAACACACCCAACCCCCGCGCCGATGCGCAAAAAGCCATCGAACGCTATATCGTCTATACCGGCCAGGCGACCGCCTATCTGATCGGCAAGGAAAAGATCCTGGACGTGCGTGAAGCGGCGCGCGCCGCATTGGGCGAGGCGTTCGACATTCGCGCCTTCCACGATGAAGTGCTGCGCGACGGTCCCCTGCCGCTATTGATCCTGGAGGACAAAATCGAGGCCTGGACCAATGCGCAATTGCCGGTCTCGAACGACGAGTAAAGGGCCTAGAGCGAAGGGGGCGGGCCGGGGCGTGCCGCTCCGGCCAGCCATATTGTAAGGCTCCCTCTTGTTGTAAGGCTCACTCTTGTTGTAAGGCTCACTGTGCGGCTTGCATCATCCGCTCTCGGACGGCCAGCGCCGTGGCGGGAAAATCCGTGAACAGGCCATCAGCACCGAGCGCCATCATGCGCTCTACTTCTTCTGCCGCCGTGGCTCCGTCCGGTGGCAGAGCATCATCCCGGAAGGTCCAGGGATAAACCATGAGCCCCAGCGCGTGGGCGCGGGTGATGAAATCTGTCACGCTGCCGTCGTCCTTCACGATCAGCCCCTTGTACGGACCCACGCCATCCGCATAGGCGCTGAGGGTATCGAGGGGGATGTTGCTCTCGCCCGTCCCCGGATCGAAGACAAGCTGTACCAAGCGCACATCGGTCTTGTCGTTCAGCGCCACGAGGATGTCCGGCTCGAAGGATTGGACAATCACCGGCGCGGCCGCATCCCGCCAGCCGGCGGTCTCGAAAGTCGCGAGCAGAGCCGCTTCCACATCAAGGTCCAGGGCGGCAAGTGCACTGGGCTGTTTCGTCTCCGGTAGGATCCCCACGGTCTCGCCCGTCTCTTCCGTGTGCGCCGCGACAAGCGCGATCACTTCATCAAAAGTTGGGATTTCATAAAGGCCGTCATAGCTGGTGGGCCGGCCCTCATAAGGTTGGCGGGCGCGCAAGGTCTTCAGTTCGCTGAGCGTGAAATCCTCTGCCCACCAATCCTCGCGTTCTTCCCCATTGCTGAGCTTGACGGTCTTGCGGTCCGCGAATTCCGGGCGCTCGGCTACATCCGTCGTGGTGGACAGGAACCGGTCATGGCGGCAGACCAGCACGCCGTCCTTGCTCATCACCAGGTCCGGTTCGATCCAGTCCGCCCCCTGAGCAATAGCCAGCTCATAGGCCTCAAGCGTGTGTTCCGGGCGCTCGCCACTGGCACCGCGATGGGCGATGACGTGCGGCGGCGTGCCGTCGCGCGTCGCCCAGGTCATGGCGGTGGTGTCTGCTCCGGCCGGTGCGCCGGCCCCCATCATCACAACGAGCGCGCCCGCGCCCGCGATCCGTCCCAGCGTGGTCATGGCCGATCCCTTCCCTCAAGCTGATGCCTCGAAAGGGGTAGCATGGACCGGCCCCCGTTTCAGCCCCGTAACCGCTCAGCCGCCATAGGGGCGTTCGCGCAGCCACAGGCTCGCAAGCGCTTTGACGCCGGATGTCACCGGCTCGCCCGCATGGAGCGACGCGGGGTCGGGCCGGCCGTCCTGGGTCACGTTGCGCCAGGTGATGGCATCGCCCTGGGCGCCCCGCCAGACCTTGTTCACATGAGGGAAAGCGGTGGCGCCGCCTTCGAAATCCTCGCCCAGGGTAACGAGCACCGTGGCCACGCGCTGGCCCGCGCGGGCAATTTCCTGGTCCGCCGCGCCGCCGTCGCCCGCCTCGATGTAATCGTAATGCGGACGATATTCATCGCCCTGGCGATAGCCCAGCACCACCATCCGTTCCGTATGGGTCCAGTCGAGCCCCGCAAAGGCGGCGAGCCGCCGCTCCACTGCGTGAATCACCAGGTCCTGGTGCCCTAAGGTCAGGCTGGCGGAGAACGACCGCCGATGGGGGTGGGGCTGCAAGGTGCCTGAGGCCGGATCGAAAATCGCCGCCGGGCGCATGCGCGGGGCATAACGGTTCAGCACATAATCGGCCACCGCCCGCGGCAGGACCTTTTGCGCCGTCACCGCATAGGGCGTCTGCGAGAACAGCGCCAGCTCGCCATGGAAATAGGGCATCTGTTCAAGGCGCGCTGAGGCATCCGCCGCATTGGGCGTGTGGGTCAGGCTTTCGGGTGCCGGGTTCAGGTTCATGCGCGACATGGTGTAGTCGAAATACTGCGCCTGCGGATGATTATTGGTCAGCAGCACCATTTGCCGCGCCGTCGCTTGGGGCGGCGAAAAGCCCAACTCAATGCCGCGGCGCAGGCTTGCGGTGATGCCCGCAATGTCATTGATGCGCGCAGCCGCTTCGATCCAGCGATCAGCTTCCGCGTTCATGGGGTCCTGGAGCAGCAGCAACAGGCCCACTTCCACCATGGCATGGGGATCGCCCTTGTCCGCGTCTGCCACCCGGCCGCGCACCGCCCCGGTCCAGTCGGCCTGTGTCTTCCAGCCCACCGCACGTCCCAGCGCCAGCAACTGCCGCGCGGCTGGCGAGGCGGAACTGGCAAGCTGCAACAGATCCATGCAGGTGGCCCGGTCCATGGGCCCACCGATCCCTTCCGCCATACAGGCGGCAAGGCTATAGGCGGCTTCCAGATGGCCCTCGCGCGCCGCCAGCGACAGGGACACGCGCGCTTCTTCCAATTTGCCGGACTTGTTTAACTCGACGGCGTGCCGGTAATGCTCCTGGGCGCTTTTCGGCGGGGTCTTGGTCATGGCCAACTCTTCGCACTCCACACTGCGGTGCTGATCCTGTGCCCTGTCTGATGGGACTGAAACCCGGGGTTATGCCCCCGGTCCTCTAAACCGCATTTTGGCCGAGCCTAACCCCATAGGGTTAAGACCCGAATTCTGCTTCCCGTCTGCAAGGCAGGCGACACAATAGGAGCGGCCAAATGCAGAGACAAGCGGGCTCATGCACCGCGCGGAACCCTAGCCGATGTTAAGTTACCGCCACGCTTTCCACGCCGGGAATTTTGCCGATGTGCTGAAGCACGGGGTGCTTGTCTTTACCCTGGGCTACCTGATGCAAAAACCCAAACCGCTCGCGTTGATCGACACGCATGCGGGCGCCGGCGCCTATGATCTGGGGGCCGCAGAGGCCCGCAAGACCGGCGAGGCCCAAGCCGGCATCGTCCGCTTTCTCGACGCTCCCGGCCCGGTCCCGGCTCTCTGGCAGGGTTATCGCGATGCGGTCCTGCGGGCCGGGGCGGCGGAGCGTGGCTATCCTGGTTCACCAGAGCTTGTGCAGCGTCTGATGCGCGCCGGCGACCGGCTTGACCTGATGGAGCTGCATCCGAGCGATTACCAAGCGCTCGCCGCGCAGATGGCGGGCCGGCGCGCCGTCCGTGTGCATCGCGAGGACGGCCTTGCAGCCCTGATCAGCCGCCTGCCGCCGCCCGAGCGCCGCGGCCTCGCGCTCATCGACCCGAGCTATGAGGTGAAAAGCGACTATGACACGGTGGTCGAGCGTCTGAGCCAAGCGCACCGCCGCTTCGCCACCGGCGTCTACCTGCTCTGGTATCCGGTCATCGAGCGCGCCCGCACCACTGCATTTCTGGAGGCGCTTCAAGCCACCGGTATCCCGCGTCAACTCGTTATCGAATGGTGTCGCAGTCCCGACACCACCGGCCACGGCATGACCGGCTCCGGCCTCGTCGTGATCAACCCGCCCTATACGCTGGAACCCGCCGCACGAGAGGGCTTGGCGTGGCTGAGCAGCGTGTTTGAGGGCACGGGACCGTGGCGGGTGGCGTGGCTGACGGCGGCGGCGTAGGGCGCGGCGTCGTGCAAAGTGTGATCGGGATGGATCACTCGTCTGTGCCGGGGTCCACCGCCGCTGCCTGTTGCACTTTACTGAGCGCGGTCACATAGGCGTCGCGCCAGTAGACCACGTCAAATTTGCTGACATTGTCGAACAGGCGCTGCCAGCGTTCCTTGCGCTTGTCCAGCGGCATGGTGAGGGCCTTGTGCAGGGCGTTCACCAGGTCGTCCTGGTCATAAGGATTGACCACCAGGGCGGATTTGAGCTGGTCGGCGGCGCCGGCGAAGCGCGACAGGATCAACACGCCCGGATCTTCCGGATCCTGAGCAGCGATGTATTCCTTGGCCACCAGGTTCATGCCATCGCGCATGGGCGTGACAAAGCCCACTCGGGCGGCGCGGAACAGGCCCGCCAGTTCCGTGCGCTGATACCCCTTCACCACATACCGGATTGGCACCCAGTCCACATCGGCGAATTTGCCGTTGATGCGGCCTGCGAGCGAGTCGAGCTCGTCGCGCAATTCCTGATACTCCAGCACGCCTGTGCGCGAGGGCGGCGCGATCTGGAGCATCAGCGCATTGCGACAGTGCTCGTCATATTTCTCCAGCATCTTGCCATAGGCTTCAAAGCGTGCGCCCAGGCCTTTGGAGTAGTCAAGCCGGTCAACGCCGATGATGAGCTGGCGCCCGCCGATGCTCTTTTGCATGCGCTGATACATGGCTTGGCCGGGCTTGGACTGCGCCATCTTGATGAAGTCCTGCGTGTCCGCCCCGATCGGAAAGGCGGAGGCCCGGATCGTGCGCCCGAAACAGGAGAGATGATCCTTGGGCAGCACTTCACCGTTCACTTCATGCTTGACGTAATCGCGGAACGCTTCCACATGATCCGTGGTCTGAAACCCCACCAGATCATAAGCGAAGAGCGATTCCACCAGCTTTTTGTGCTTGGGCAGGGTGGTGAGCACCTGTCGCGCCGGCCAGGGAATGTGCAAAAAGAACCCCATGCGGTTCTTGATGCCCAGATCCCGCAAATGCGCCCCGACCGGGATCAGATGATAATCATGCACCCAGATCAGATCGTCAGGTTCGATCAACGGCGCCACCGTGCGCGCAAACCGTGAGTTCACCCGGTGATAGCCCGCATCGAAAGCCCGGTCATAGGCGGTCAAGTCGATGCGGTAATGGCAGAGCGGCCATAGCGTGCTGTTGGCATAGCCGTTGTAGTATTCTTCGTAATCGTCCTGGTCCAGATCGAGAGTGGCGATCTTCACGCCACCCACATCTTCCACCGAAATCTGCTGGTTCGCCTCTTCGACGACTCGGCCGCTCCAGCCGAACCAGATGCCACTATATTCCTTCAACGCTGCGTGCAGCGCTGTCGCCAACCCGCCCGATGCCCCCTTTTCCTTCGCGGACGGCAGGGTTAACCGGTTCGAGATGACGACGAGGCGGCTCATCGGGCGTGGCTCCACGGCCTGCTCAGCAGCATCGCGGTGTTGATGATCCCGACGAGCGAGTATGTCTGCGGGTAGTTCCCCCACAACTCGCCAGTCGAGAAGGAGATGTCCTCCGACAACAGACCGACATGATTCCGATGCGCCAGCATGGTTTCAAAGATTTCCCGGGCGCGTTCTTTTCGGCCGACGCACCACAGCGCTTCAATATACCAGAATGTGCAAATGTTGAAGGCGTTCTCCGGGGCGCCGAAATCATCCTGCACCGCATAGCGCATGATGTGATCCCCTTTCAGCAGTTCTTTCTCCACCGCCTGCAGGGTTGAGACGAACAGGGGATCCTGCGGCTCCAGGAAGCCCAGATCCATGAGCTGCATCAGGCTGGCATCAAGAATGAAGGAATCGAACACCGCCGACAGGCTTTTGTTCTCCTTGCTGAACGAGCGGGTGAGGATTTCCGCGCGAATACGGTCGGCCCGCTCGCGCCAGATCTGACCGCTATCGGGCAGGTCCAAATGCTGAGCGATATTGGCCAGCCGGTCGCAGGCAGCCCAGCACATGGCACTGGAATAGGTGTGGATCGAGGCTTTGGTGCGCAGCTCCCACAGCCCCGCATCGGGCTCGGCATGCACATCAAAGGCGCGCTTGCCGACTTTTTCCAACATCTCGAAATCGGCCCGGCCCACGGGCGCCAGCAAGCGTTCGTCGAAAAAGGCCTGGGCGGCGGACAGCACCACTTGGCCGTAGACGTCGTGTTGAATGTGCTCATGCGCCTGATTGCCCACGCGCACGGGCCCCATGCCGCGATAGCCGTCCAAATGGGCGATCTGGCGCTCGGTCAGCTTGGCTTCCAAGCCGATGCCGTAGACCGGCTGGATGTAACCGCCATCGGCCACGCCGACAATGTTGCGCAGATAGCTGAGATAGCCTTCCATGATGTCCACCGCGCCTAGCCGGTTGAGCGCGCGCACCACATAGTAGGCGTCCCGGATCCAGCAGAACCGGTAGTCCCAGGTGCGCCCCGAATCCGCGGCCTCCGGGACCGAGGTGGTCATGGCCGCGATGATCGCGCCGGTTTCTTCGTAATAGCAGAGCTTCAACGTGATGGCGGCGCGGATCACGGCGTCCTGCCATTCGAGCGGCACCGCCAGATGGCGCACCCATTCGCGCCAGTAATTCCCGGTGCTTTCCAGAAAGTCTCGACACGTGGGCAGGATCGGGCCGCTAAAGGGTTCATCCGGCCCCAGGAAAAAGGCGGTTTCCTGCTCCAGGTTGAACCACGTCTCGTTGCGGACATAGGTGAGCGGCGCGGTGGTGTTGAGCCGCAAGGTGATGTCGTCGAACAGATAGCGGATATGGTTTGACCCCTTGGTCACCTGTGGCGCTTCCGCGCCATACTCGCCCATGGGGCGCAACCGCACCCGCACCCGCGGTGTTCCCGACACCGGCCGCAGCATGCGGATCAGCGACAGCGGCCGGTACTTCCGTCCCAGCCGCGTGAAGCGCGGGGCAAAGTCGATAATGTCGAGCGCGCACCCCTTATCGTCCTCCAGCCGCGTGACCAGGATTGCCGTGTTCTTGATGTAGCGCTGTTCGTGGCGGGCCAGGTTTTCCACCTCGACATCCCAAAAGCCTTGGGCCGTGTCACTCGCCGGGTCCTCGCCTGTGAGCAGCGAGCAGAAGACCGGATCGCTGTCAAAGCGCGGCATGCAGCTCCAGACGATGCGCGCGCGTTCGTCCACCAGCGCGCTCATGGCGCAGTTGCCGATGACGCCGAGATTGAGGTTTGCGTTGTAGGCCATGGATCATCCTTCGTCCGGCGCCGCCGGCGGTTGAAAACGGGACGCCCCGATGCGGGACGCCGGCCGCGGCACACGCGGGCGCGGCGGGCGCACATCGTTAAGGCGCACGCTTCTCGCCGGCAAGGCCCTCAGGCGCCTAAAGCCCGGAAATTTCGGGCCGCCATTGTCTCCGGTGGGGAGCCCCTACACGCCACCCGAGAATCAGCGTAAAAGGTACGACTGGGTCATAATGACCATGATTGCGCCTTAACGATGTGAAATAGTCACACCCGCTGGGTTAATGGATCCATGAGAGCACCGCCTCGCACTTGTGTCTGTGCATGATCGGTACAATCGCGTAATGTAATGAAGCCGTAATAAACGTTTAGTGCGCCCGCACTCTCACGGGCAGCTGGTAAGTGTTTGGGATAACGCGCGTTTTTTGGAATGTGCGGATGTGAGACGAGCCGTGATCGGATTTGGCCACGTCGGGGTCAGGGGGCGTCTCGCAGGGAAGACTGGAGTGCGCTTAAGTGGAAAAACGGGAAGAGGCCTCCTCCCAGGAACCACTTAAAGCTGCAACAGGGTTGGTTTCTGGACCGTTACGCGTGATGGCGCGGTCCCAATGGGGGAAGTCCCAATGAGTGTCGATAAGACGAACGGTGCCGGGTCTCTCAGCTTTGACGACCTGATGGCGAGCCTGATCCCGTCTCGGCTCATCTCGGTGGAGACCGGGGGCACGATCCCCGAACGCCTGGATGCACCTGACGCGCCCGTGTCATTGCCCGACGCGGGCGGCCTCGATCTGGGGCCGGCCGACGACGCCGGCGCGCGGACCATTCGCTTTGAAGCCGCTGACATCACCGACGCGCTGGCCACGCCTGCGGCGCCGGATGGCGCGGCGGGCCAGGACCACTTGGTCAATGCGGTCAATGGGACGCTGCAGTGGTTCGCGAAGGACGGCACACTGGAAGGCTCTCAAGATCTTGATGCCTTTTTCGGCCTGACGGGTACTGGTCCGCAGGCGCTTTACGACCCGCGCGTCATTTATGACGCGGCCGATGATCGCTTCATTGTCACCGCTGTGTCGCTTGACGGGCGCAACACTGGCACGGTCGCCGATGACGCCGCGACGCTGTACGTGGCCGTATCCGATGACGGCGATCCCAACGGCGCCTGGAGCGTGCAAACCATCGACGCGCTCGTCTCCGTCGACGGGGTGAACGGCTTTACCGACTATCCGGCCGTGACGGTCGATGACGACGCCATCTATGTCACTGGCAACGTGTTTGAGATCGAATCCACCGATGGCGAGGAACTGCTCGGCACCCGCTTGTGGACGCTCGACAAGGGCCAAGGCGAGGGCGGTCTTTATGACGGCGGCACCTCCGCCGTGCGAGAGTTGGATCCGGGCGGGGCCCTTGGCCTGCCGTTGGGTCACCCGGTGGGCTTTTCCTTCACGCCGGCCGCCTCGGATGACGACGGCCTGTGGCTCGTCTCCTATAACGGTCTGCACCAGCCCTTCACCACCGAAGAATACGCCCTCGCCATTCATGTCACGGATCTGGATGGCACGCCGGACTATGAAGGCTTTGTGGTGCCGCTCGGCGATATCGACGATACCTCCGAGGGCTGGCTCGGCTTTCTGACGCCGGGCGCGCCACAGCTGGGCAGCGACACACTCATCGATACCGGCGACCGCCGCGCGGTGGATGCGGTGGTGCAGGATGGTACGCTTTATATGGCGTTCCAGGTGGTGGAGAATGGTGAAACGGCGGTTCACTGGGTTGCTGCCGATACCACCAGCGCTAATGACAAGAACCAGCTTGCGGTGATTGAGCAAGGCAACATCGGCGGCGAAGACATCGCGCCGGGCACGTTTACTTATGCTCCGGCCATCGCCGTGGCCGAGGACGGCAGCCTCGCCATCAGCTTCACGGCCTCCGCCGACAGTCTCTATCCGGGCGCTTATGTGGCGCTGCGCGACGGCGACGCGGCGCCGGGCTCGGCGTTCGAGATCGAAACCGTGCGCGAGGGCGATGCGGCCTTCGATCTGGTGACCTATAACGGCCAGGCCGAGTGGGGCACCACATCGGGCCTCACGGTCGACCCGGTCACGGGCGAGTTCTGGCTCTACAGTCCGTATGCGGCCGATGTCGGCGACAGCGGATTTGACGCGGCTTGGGGCTCGGTCTGGGCAGGCTTCACCAATAGCAGCGTGGCCGACGCTGATCCGGCGGTGACGATTTCTCCGCTGACGATTGCGCAGGATGAAGGCGACGCTGGCACCACGACCTATACCTACACGGTCACCCGCGACAGCGGCGAGGGCACCGGTTCGCTGCGCTTCACCGTAGAAGGCGGTACGGCGGATGCGGATGATTTCGGCGGGGCTCTGCCTTCGGGCTTGATTTCGTTTGCCGATGGCGAAACCACGCAGACCATCACCGTCTCTGTTAGCGGCGACACCGACGTCGAGGCCGATGAGCACTTCCAGGTGCAATTGTCCGACGCTGAAGGCTTGACACTCGCCCAAAGCAGCGCCCTCGGGATCATTCTTAATGATGATGCCGATGACGGCGGCGATGACGGCGGCGATGACGGCGGCGATGACGGCGGCGATGACGGCGGCGATGAC
>CAZVEE010000066.1:16937-19791 GCA_964625525.1 uncultured Alphaproteobacteria bacterium
GCGGTGACGACGGCGGTGACGACGGCGGTGACGACGGCGGTGACGACGGCGGTGATGACGGCGGCGACGACGGTGGTGATGACGGCGGTGACGACAACAATTCCGACGTGTTGGGCTTCACCGACGTTTATCTGGAAGGCACGCCTCCGGAGATCCTCACCCAGGAAACCAATCTCGGCAGTCTGGTGGCTCAGGCCAATCTGGCCGCGGCACAAGAGTTTGACTCTGCCGTGGTGGCCTCGCTCACGGTCGGCTCCACGTTTGGTGGCTCCATTGGCGTCGTGGAAGAAGGCGTCGAACTGCCTCCACAAGAAGACGCGGATACCGGCCTGCCCGCCGGGGGCATCACGGTGGGCGATGTCAAGCGGGTGCTGCCGCAGAATGACGGCCTGACGCTCGTAACGCTGGAAGCGGATGATCTGCTCACGCTGCTGGAATTTGCGGGTGAGGAAAGCGGTGTTGGGGAAAGCACCGATCGCTTCCTCCAGGTCGCAGGTCTCAGCTACAGCTTCGACCCGGACGCCCGGGAAGGCGAGCGTGTCCGGAATGTTCTAATTACGGACGAAGAGGGAGGGCTCCAGCCGCTCATCATCGATCGCGACGTGGTCCCGGGCATTCTGGAAGACGGCTTCCGTATCGTCACGCTCACGAGCCTTGCCGATGGCGCGGGCGGTTCGCCGTTGGCCGATATCATCGCGGCTGATCCTCTGGGGGCGGAGCGTGTCGACCTGACCGCATTCGACGGTCCTCCGGGGGCGGTGGAGTTCGCTCAGTCCGGCACCGAGCAAGATGCGCTGGCCGAATTCATCGTGGCCAATCACGCCACGCCGGATGTGGCCTTCGCCGAGGCCGACACGCCGGCCAGCGAGGATGCGCGCATTCAGCGTCTGGATGCCCGGACCGATGGGGTGACCGATCCGTTGGAGGCCCTGCGCGAACAACTATTCCTGGGCAATAAGACCGGTGCGGATGAACGCTTCGCGTCTGATCTGGAAGATGTCCTACGGGGCCAGGGCGGGGACGACTTCCTCATCGGCTTTGGCGAGGATGACATCCTGCGCGGTGGCGGAGATGAGGACGTGGTTCTCGGTGCCACCGGCGATGATCAGATCTGGGGCCGTTATGGCGATGACATCGTCTATGGCGGGGCCGGCGACGACATCGTCAAAGGCAATCGCGGTGTGGACTTGATCAATGGTGGTCTTGGGAACGATGTGCTGAAAGGCGGCAAGGGCGCAGATCTCTTTGTCTGGACCGACGGCAATGACGTCATCCTCGACTTCAAGCCCGGCCAGGATGTCCTGGATATTAGCCAGTTCCACGGCGGCCTCACCTTCGATGCCTTCAAGGCAGGCCTGTCGGACACGCGGGGCGGGATTGTCTACACCGACGCCGCGACCGGCGAGACCCTGACCCTGGAAGGGGTCAAGCTGGGTGAGTTGGGGCAGGGTGATTTCATCGCGCTGGGCAATGATGTCAGCCTTGCTGTGGTGACCCACAACGCTACGACCGCTGAAGTGATCGCTACCGCCAAGGCCATTGGTCTGGAGCAGGAGCGGGATCTGGACTTCAATCCGGATTTCCTGGATTTTGAGTTCAGCTTCAATCTTCCGCTCGCGGGCTTTGATATTCTGAACTAAGAGGGTCAGGGAGCCGCATCGGATTGAGAACGGAGCAGCCGGTCTGCTCCGTTTTCCTTTTGCGCCATGGGGCCTCGCGAACGAGTATGTCCTGGCTGGTGCGATTTCTGCTATAAGAGCCGGTGATGTGTGCGTCGCGACGGGCGGCAGCGGCATCCGGCCCTGATTGGTGTCCTGGTTTGAGGCAGGTGCGTGGCGCGCGCTCACCCGCATGAGAGGGTGCTGCGCACCTTTGTCCATGCGCCGGCCGTCAGGGGATCGCCGGCCTTTCGGTGATCGCGGGCCGTCAGTCGATCCAAGTGCCCGTCATTCATTTCAACCGCGGTGGTACAGCGTGAGCGTTAAGTCACAACTCGGGCAAGGCCAGAATCCCATCGACGTGCTCATGAAGGGCGCGCAATCGATTTTCGGCTATGTGGGCCTCTTCAGCTTTTTCATCAATTTGCTGATGCTTGTCGGCCCGCTTTACATGCTTCAGATCTATGACCGGGTGCTGGTGTCTCAGAGCCTGCCCACGCTGATCTTCCTGACCGTGGCGGCTGTCGGTCTGATTTTAACAAGCGCGATCTTGGAATATGTGCGCGCCACCGTGCTCACGCGCCTGTCCGGCCGGCTTGATGCGAAACTCAATGACGCCATGTTCTCGCAGTTGCTGATTGCATCCATGGCGCTGCACGGCGGGGGACAGGCCCAGCCTTTGCGCGACATGGATACGGTGCGCGGCTTCATGGGCGGGAACGGCCTCATCGTCTTCTTCGACGCGCCATGGACGCCGATTTTCATCATCATCATTTTCTTGATGCACCCGCTCTTGGGCACGGTGGCGCTGATTGGCGCGCTGCTTTTGTTCGGCTTGGCGCTGGCCAGCGAGTATTTGACCCGTGATCCGCTGAAAACCGCCGCCGGCCACTCCATCCAGGCCATGAATTTCGCCGAAAACAGCATGCGCAATGCCGAGGTCATTGAGGCCATGGGCATGTTGAACGGCATCAAGCGGCGCTGGCTGGTCGAGCACAATAAGGCGCTCGCGTTGCAGGCCGACGCCAGTGACAAGGGCGCCACGGTCAAAAGCGGTATCAAATTCGTCCGCCCGGTGCTCCAGATCGCCATGCTCGGCTTCGGGGCCTATCTGGTGCTCCAGGCGACCATCACGCCGGGGGTGATGATCGCGGCCTCCATCATCATGGGCCGGGCCCTGGCGCCGGTGGAAATGG
>CAZVEE010000067.1:0-19498 GCA_964625525.1 uncultured Alphaproteobacteria bacterium
CGGTGGTAATGGCAACGACACCATCCTGTATGTCACGGGCGACGGAGAAGACACCGTTGACGGCGGTGATGACGAGGACACGCTGAACATCACCGGTGATGACACCGCCAATACGGTCACTCTGGGCAATGGCGATGGTGACGCAGACTTCGACTCCACCGTAGACGGAGCGACGTCTCAGGTGCAGGCAGTCGAAGACATTCTCATTGAGCTGTTGGACGGCAACGACACGGTGGTGATTGGCCCGGATCTGGATCTTGCCGGGGTCAGCACATCCACGGTGACGACCGATCTGGGTGATGGCGATGATAGCTTCGATGCCAGCGCCAGCGGTGTTTCCCAGGATGTGAGCGGCGGTGCCGGTGAGGACACGATCATCGGCGGCGCGGCGGCCGACACCCTCAATGGTGACGGCGACAACGATACCCTGGCCGGCGGTGGCGGAGCCGACACGGTCAATGGCGGTGCGGGCGATGACACCATCCGCTACACCACCGGCGACGGCACCGACACGATCGATGGCGGTGATGACGAGGACACGCTGGCGCTTTTCGGCAATGGCAGCGGCAACACTGTCACCCTCACCAATGCCACGGCGGACGGCACGGCCGAAGTCACCGTGGACGGACAAACCTCGTCCGTGACCAATGTGGAGGACATCGTCCTCGACACGGGCGCTGGCGTCGACACCGTGACGGTGGGTCCGGATCTGAGTGCCGCCGGCGTCTCGACCACCACAATCACCACCAATCTCGGTGGTGCGGGTGACACCTTCTCAGCGATTGGCAGTGAGGTGCGTCAGGTGGTGAATGGCCAGGGAGGAGGCGACACCATCACTGGCGGTGCGGCAGCAGATGAGCTGAACGGTGGCGCCGGTAACGACATCCTGAGCGGCCGGGCCGAGGCCGACGTCCTGAACGGCAATGGCGGGGCGGATGAGTTGAATGGTGACGGCGGCGGAGACATTCTCAATGGCGGCTCGGGCGATGATACGCTGAACGGGAATGGCGGCGGCGATACGCTGAACGGGAACGGCAATAACGATATTCTGAGCGGCAATGAGGGCGGGGATATCGTGAACGGGGATGCGGGCGACGATACGGTCCGCTACACCACCGGCGACGGTGCCGACACCATTGATGGCGGCAGCAACACCGACACGCTGGAGATCACCGGCTCGACGGCTGGCAATGTCATTGTGCTGAGTAATGATAATGGTGATGGTGTCTTTGACGCATCGGTCGATGGCACGGTTTCCACGGTGACGAATGTCGAAGACATCCTGCTGTCCCTCGGTGAGGGCGAGGACACCGTGACCATCGGCGCGGACCTGGAAGCCGCCGGTGTCTCCACCACAACCATCACCACTGAACTGGGTGCCGACGACGATACCTTCTCTGCGGCGGCGAGCATCGTGTCGCAAGAGGTCGACGGCGGGGCCGGTAACGACATGATCGAAGGCTCCATGGGGGATGACCTGATCATCGGTGGTACGGGTAACGACGTGCTTGATGGTCTCCTTGGCAATGACACCTATGGGTTCCGCGCCGGTGATAATGGCTTTGAAACCGTGGTGGACGGCGTCGGGTTTGATGTGTTCGCCGCGCTCGACAATGGCGCCATTATCGGCCTTGCCGGTGACCTCTTCTCTGCGGCCAATGGCATTGAGCAGATTACGGATGGTGGCTTTACGGATGTCACCGTGTTGGGTCAGGGCGTCAACAATAGCTGGGACTTCACGGGGGTCGCCCTTGACGGGGTCGATGTGGATGCCGGCGCCGGTAACGACACGGTCACGGTGTCCGATGCCCATTCCGGCGGTGTGGCCTATGACGGTGGTGATGATACGGACACGATCGATATCGTCTTCACGGCGCTGCAACTGGAGACGCTGGGCAATGCGGGCCTGCTTGATGAGTTGCAGGACTATGCGGAAGATCCCACGGGCAAGACCCTGGATCTGACCCCGGCCGGGGACGCGTTCTTCTCCGCCACGAATTTTGAAGACGCCTCCATCGTGCTGGAGTTGGGGGATGGCCAGAAGATCGATCTGGGCAGCCTGCCATTCCCGCTGGAGGACATTCAGTTCGGGACGACCACATTCATCTCGGCGGATGAGTTCCTGGATAACAACATCATTCTAGGCACTGATGATCGGAACAACATCGTGGCCGGGGCCAAGGGCGACATCGTCAATGGCGGGGGTGGCGATGATAAGATCCAGGGCCTCTGGGGCGGTGACATCCTTATCGGCGGTGGCGGCAACGACCTGCTCATCGGGGATGACGGGGCCGATCGCCTGCGCGGTGATGCCGAGCATGTGGTCGCGGGCGATGACGAGTATCGCCTGGGCATCGACTTCGCCATGGATGTCGTGATCTATGACGGTGGCAATGACCTGATCAAGGAGTTCGCCGAGAACGACAAGATTGATCTCAGCGTCCTGGGCATCACCTTCGATGATCTGGATATCGAGGTGAAAGGGAACTTCTGGTACGGGCAATACTCGGTGGTCACCAGCGATCAGTTCGATGGGTCGATTGAAGTGCGCGGCTTTGACGGTGGCTCGCTGACGGAAAGCGACTTCATCTTCTGATCAAAGCGCGCATCATCGCGACGACAGCCGTTTCAATGATCTGGTTTTCATTGAAACGGCTCCATCTGTGTGATGGTCGCGGCTTTGTCGACGGACAAGGGCACGCCCTTGTCCTGAAAGCGCTCTAGTGACGGTTTCCTCAGTCGGCAGAAGGCCCTCCCGCAAGGGAGGACTTTTTGTTATGCACACGGAGACAAAGGGGAGATCAAGGGGATAGCGGGGCCGCGGCGAGCGCAGCCGCCTCAGAACTGGCGCAGCAGGCGCTCATAGTAATCGAGTTCAAGACGCGGGCGGGTGCGCTCACCAGACCGCCGCCGCAACTCTTCCAGCACTTCGCGGGCGCGTTGCAGGCCCGTGGTGTCGGGCAGCGAGAGCGTGCCGGTATTGGCACCGGTCCCTGGGCCGCGGCCCAGCGGATCACGCTGGGCGACGCCGCCGCTCCCTTGGCGCCGTCCTTGGCGTTCAAGCAGTTCATTGGCCATGGCATCGGCACCGGCGCGCAGCCGGTCGAGCGCTGAACCTTGACGATCAAGGGCCTGATCGAAATCCGGGCGGCGCAGGTCTTGGCTTGCGCCGTCCATGGCCTCACCGGCATTGCGCAAGGGCTCTGGCGCGCTAAGGCCGGCTTCGTCCAGGGCCGAGGTGACGGCATCAAGGGCCTCGCGCAGGGCGTCCTGCTCGCGGGCCAGGCGGTCGGCTTCGGCCGGGTCCACGGGGCGGGTTTGGCCAAAACCACGCTGGCCGGGCGCGCGGCTGTTGGTGTCGCCGGGCATGCGCTCGCGCAGAATGCGGCGCAGGGCGTCGTTGCGCGGAGCGCCATGGGCGAAGGGATCGCCGCCTCCAGAGCCACCGGCACCGGGGCGGGCCATATTATCCGCACCCTGACGGGGGCGCTTGCGCGGTGTGTTGGGCGCGTCCCCGAAAGCGCGGCGCAAGGCCTCGCGCAACGGATCGCTCTGGCCACGCTGATCGCCGGACAGGCCCTCGGGGGCCACCTCGCGATAGGTCTCGTCCATGAGGCTGCGCTGACCGGAAATGACATCGCTTAAGGCATTGAGCGCCCCATTCAGGGCTTGCTCTTGAGGCGAGGGCGCGCCGCCCTGGCCGCTGCCACCGGGCCCGCCCGCCATGGCCGGGCGCAAACCGTCAAGCAACTGGTTCAGTTCAGCCAGCATGCGCCGCGCCTGATCATGAGCACCCAGCTCCGCCATCTGTTCAATGGATTGCATGAGCGTGTCCAGGTCATCCGCCCCCAATGTTTCGGCATTGGGGTCGGTGGCCACTTGGTCGGCCTGCTGCATCAATTCGGCAAGATACTGGTCTAGCGCCTCGCGCAGCTGCGCCATGAGTTGGCGAATTTCCGAGGCCGGCGCATTCCGGTTCAAGGCTTCGCTCAACAGCCGCTGGATCTGGCGCAGCCGGTCGCGGGCCTGGCTCAGGTCACCGTCTTCGAGCCGCAATGCGATGTCCCACAGCATGTCATAGACTTCACGCACTTCTCCCGGGCGTGGCGCGTGGGTCAGGCGCCAGAAGGCTGAGCGCAAGGCCAGATAGGCCACGCTGTCGTCGATGAAGCGGTCGGGTGCGGTTGTCAGGGCTTCCAGAGCCACGGCCACTTGAAACGGCGCGGCCGGGTTGGTGGCCAGTAAACGGCGCTGCTCCACGAGCGCGCGCGCCATGGGGTCCAGGAAGACCCGCTCGGGCAGGGTCAGCCGGGTGCCCTGGCTAAAGGCGCGTTGGCCGGCGCCATCTCTGGCTTCCAACTGAACCAGCACTTCGCGGCCGGCCCACGGGTGCGCAGCGAGATTCTCCAGCGCGCTTTCTGCACTGGTGCCGGGGCGGGCGGCTGGGGTGGGCAGGGGAATGGTCACCGGTTGACCGGCGAGGGGCCAGGGCGTGTCCGCCATGTCGCCGACCCCGGGTGGGCGGGGCGTGTGCGCGGCGAGGGAGGCGGCTTCGGCGGCCGTGCTCGGGACCAGGGTCAGATGCGCATCGGCGGCTGTCACGCCGTAATCGTCGCTGACCTCATAGGAAAACCGCAGTGAGGCCGTGCCGGTGGCTTCGGGCGGCGCGGTCATGGTAATTTCGGGTGGGGTATCCGCGCGCACGCTCAGCGCCCAGGCGCCAAAGCGCTCCCCGCGATAAAGCAGGTCGGCCCTGGCCGCCTGATGCACGGGCAGGCGCGTTTCCACGACGCCGTCCGCCCCACGCAGGCGGCTGCGTCGGGTGCTGGCGCGCGGACCGTTTTCGGCGTGGAGCACCAGGGTTGGACCAGCGGGAAAGCCCGAGGCCCGCACGACCAGGCGCGCGCCCTCGGGCACTTCAACGACCGCCGCCGGCTTGGCGCCCGGGCCATCGGGGCGCGCCAGACTGATGCGCGCAAGGCCCGTATAGGCGGGCGGCTCAATCCAGGCGTCCACCTGAGTGTCTGCGGGTAAGGGCGGCGGCAGCAGCGGCGCGAAAGCATCGCGCAGCCGGTGCCCCCATTCCGTGCCCGCGATCACCAGCGACACACCCAGCGCCAGCACCAGCAGCAGGCGCAGTGCATAGGGATCATGCCGGTCTGACTGAGTGCGCGGCAGCACCAGGCCCACATGGCGCACATGTTCGGCAAGGCGGGCGCGGTGGGCTCGCCACAACCGCTTGCCCATACGGTCTTCGGTGCCCAGCGCCGGGCGATCTTCCAGCGCCGATAGGGGGCGATGTTTCAGGCCGCTGTCTTCTTCCAGGCGCCGCAGGCTTTCGCGCCGGCGCGGCAACTGTGCCGCGCTCACATTGCGCCAGACCAGAAAGCCCGTGCCGATGATCAGCGCGAACAGGATCAGCGCATGCACGCTAAAGGGCAGGGCCTGCCACAGCCCCACAAAGGAGAGGCTGAAGAAGACCAGGAGCAACGCCAGCGGTGGCCACAGTGCCGGCCAGACCCGTTCCAACAGCATGGCGGCTTGGGCCATGCGCAAGCGCACCCGCACCGGAAAGGGCAAGGCCTCGCTGTGGGAGGGGCGTCCACCCGGTTGGGGGCGCATTTGATAGGATCGGGGGTCTCGGGTCACGCCTGTGCCTGTCGTCCTTGAACGCTTGAGTCGGTGTACTCTCTAACTATCCTTTTTCATTGCGGCATCTTTACGCCGCAAGAGCAAGGCCGCCGCTCATTTCCTCTCTACCATCGTGGCTTGCCTGTCACGCTGGCTGCCCATCACGTTGGCCTGTGCGCTTTGAGATGCAATATCACAAGGCTCCCCCCCGTTTAGGAAGGATGAGGTTATGGCGTCCGCGCGTCCGTCCGATTTGAAACTCACCCTTGTCGTGGCCTGCGCGCTCGTCGACGCGGATGGCCGGGTGCTGATCGCGCAACGGCCGGAGGGCAAGGGGCTTGCGGGCCTGTGGGAGTTTCCCGGCGGCAAGCTGGAGGCGGGGGAACGGCCGGAAGATGCGCTGATCCGCGAGCTGAAAGAGGAGCTGGGCATCGACGTCACCCATGCCTGCCTGGCGCCCTATGTCTTTGCCTCTCATGGCTATGAGGACTTCCACCTGCTGATGCCACTTTATGTGTGCCGGCGCTGGTCCGGCACCCCGCAGGCGCTGGAGCATCAGGCACTGGCCTGGGTGCGGCCGAATGCGCTGAAGGACTATGCCATGCCGCCGGCAGACGAGCCGTTGATCGCGCATCTGCGGGATCTGCTGCTTTAACTGTCGTCTCCGGCTTTGACCCCGGTGGAGACCTCCACCGTGCCCAGCGCATCGGCGAGACGGGTGCGGGCCGAGCCTGGGCGCAAGGGCTTTTGCTGGCTTTCATGGGGCGCCCAGCCGCACAGATAGAGAATTTCGAACGTCGCCGGAATGCGCCCATCCGCCAGGGCAAAGCGCTCTTGGTACAGCGCGCAGGCGCGCATCAGAACCGCGCGGCTGAGCGGGGTGCGGCTGCGCTCCAACAGCACATTGGTCTCGCCCATGCCCCGCAACTCCGCCAGCAGGCGCAACGGGTGCTCATAGCGCACGGTGAGACGCTCAGAATCGGCGACCGGCAAGGCAAACCCTGCTCGCTGCAAAAGCGCACCACCATCGCGGATTTCGGTGAAGGCACTCACCCGAGGCGACGCACCGCCGGTGATGTCGATCTCTGCGGCTGTCAGCACGTCGCGCAATTCGCGCAGCGTGTCGCCGCCGAACAGGGCGCCGAGGAACAGCCCATCAGGCTTTAACGCATGATTGATCTGGATGAGGGCGCCCGGCAGGTCGTTCACCCAGTGCAGGCTCAGCGCGCTGAACGCCAAGTCGAAACGCTCCGGAGCAATGGGCAGAAACTCCTCATCCGCCACCAGCGCCGGGGTGGGCGCGCGGCGCGCCATGGCGGGGCTCAGATCGCAAGACACAAGGGCCGGGATCACCCCGCGCTGACGCGCCAGACGGGCCAGCGCGCCCGTATGGGCGCCCAGATCAAGGGCCCTTGTGAACGGGCGGGTCACCGCGCTGAGACGCTCCAGCAGGTCTTGCGCCACGTGATCCACCAGAAAGCCGTGAGCATCGAAGCCGGCGGCGGCGCGATCGCGGCGGCGGCGCAAGAGGGCGCGGTCAAAAATGCGAAAATCAGGGGGCGAGGCCATGGACGCTTATCCTTCAGAACCGGTGCACGGGCTCCAGCTTGTGTGCACAATGGGGACATGGAGCAGCAACTTCCAGATCAAGCCCCGCCGCCCGGGCGCTTCTGGCCCGCGCAGACTGTCGCGCCGGCCGTGCGTCGCGGTGTCGCCGTGGTTGCGCAGCGGGTCCGCGGCTGGGCGCGCCGGGCCCTCGATATGGTGTTGCCGCCCATGTGCCTGTCCTGCGACGCCCTTGTGGATGTGCCCGGACGGCTGTGCGGCACATGTTGGAACAAAGTCGCGTTTCTGGCACCGCCGCTTTGTGAGCAATGCGGAACGCCGTTCGCGTTCGAACCCGCCGACGGGGCGCTGTGTGGGGCCTGTTTGGCCAAGCCGCCGGCCTATACCCAAGCGCGCGCGGTGATGATCTATGACGAGCACTCACGGCCGCTTGTCCTGGGGTTCAAGCATGGTGACCGGCTTGAAGGGGCGCCGCCTTTCGCGGCGTGGCTCGCGCGGGCGGGGCAAGAGCTGTTGACGCCTGGCGCGCTGCTGGTGCCGGTGCCGTTGCATCGCTGGCGATTATGGCGGCGGCGGTACAATCAGGCCGCACTCCTGGCTTTGGCGTTGGCCGAGCATACGGGACTGGCCTGCGAGCCCATGATGCTAGAGCGAAAGCGCGCGACGCCGAGCCAGGGGGGGCTGTCCCCTGCGGCACGGGCGCGCAATGTCGCCGGGGCGTTCGCGGTGCGGCCGGCCTCTTTGGATACGGTGGCAGGTGCCCATATCGTGCTGGTCGATGACGTGCTGACGACGGGTGCGACCGTGGAGGCCTGCACGCGCGTGTTGATCCGTGCAGGTGCCGCGCGTGTGGATGTCTTAACGCTCGCGCGCGTGGTGCGCTGAACGGGAACCGGGAACAGGAGAACGCGGCCATGGCCGAGGTTGAAATCTATACGACGCAGTTTTGCCCCTACTGTATGAGCGCCAAACAGCTTCTGGATGAGAAGGGTGTGGCCTACCGCGAGATCGGGGTGGATGGAGACCGGGCGGGCCGGGCGGCCATGACCGAGCGCGCCGGCGGGCGCACCAGCGTGCCGCAAATCTTCATCAACGGGACCCATGTGGGGGGCTGCGACGATCTGCACGCGCTTGACGGGCGAGGTGAGCTGGATCCGCTGCTGCAGACATAAGACGCTTGGTTCTCGAGTAAGGGAGAGTTCATGACCGCATTGCGTGCCGCCTGTATCCAGATGTGCTCCGGCGTCGATCCGGATCCCAATCTTGACGCCGCCCGGGGCCTGATCTGTGAGGCGCACGCTCAGGGTGCGCGTTTGGTCCTGACGCCGGAAAACACCAATCTCATGGAAACAAATGGCGAGGCGCTGTTCGAGAAGGTGAACGCGGAAGAAGACGACGCGGGCCTGCGGGCTCTGTGCCACTTGGCGGCGGAGTTGCAGATCTGGCTGGTCATTGGCGGCATGGCCGTGCGGGTGTCGCGGGACAAGGTCGCGAACCGGTCCTTCCTGGTGGGGCCAGACGGGGTGATCCGCTCCCGCTATGACAAAATCCATTTGTTCGACGTGCAGCTACCGGGCGGCGAAGTATACCGGGAGTCCAAGCACTACCGGCCTGGCCGGGACGCGATCCTCGGCGAGCTGCCCTGGGGCGATATCGGCCTGAGCATCTGTTATGACCTGCGGTTTCCGGCGCTTTACCGGTTGATGGCACGGGCTGGGGCGCTGTTCCTGACCGCGCCATCGGCATTTACCCGAGGCACGGGAGAGATGCACTGGCATGTGCTGTTACGGGCGCGGGCCATTGAGAATGGTGCCTATGTGCTGGCTCCAGCGCAAAGCGGCACACATGAATGCGGTCGTGAGACCTATGGGCATAGCCTGATCGTGGATCCCTGGGGCCGGGTGCTCGCCGATGCGGGCGAGGGGCCGGGCTTGATTATGGCCGATCTCGATCCGGACGTGGCTCGGGAGGCCCGCCAGCGCCTGCCGGTTCTCGAACATGAGCGTCCCATCGGTCTGGGACGCTGAGGGGCGGGCCCCTTGCCTCAGGGGATGGGCCGTCCCATCCTTTTAGGGTGAGGAGCAGTCAGGGAGTAAATCTGCGCATGATCGTCTATCGGCTGGTCTGCGAGGAAGGCCATGAATTCGACGCTTGGTTCCCGGACAGCGCCGCTTACGACAAGCAGGCGAGCGCCGGGCTGCTTGAATGTGCGGTATGCGGCAGCTCCTCCGTGTCGAAGGCCATCATGGCGCCCAACGTAGCGACCAAAGGCGCCATCGCGACGCGCAAGGCCCCCAAAACCGACTCACCAGCGCAAATGATGAGCAAAATGGCGGCGCTCGCCCGGAAAATGGGGGAGCATGTGCGTGAAAACTTCGATTATGTGGGCGACCGCTTCGCCGAGGAAGCACGGCGCATCCATGATGGGGACGCGGACGAGCGCGGCATCTATGGCGAAGCGAGCAAGGAAGATGTGAAAGAGCTGCTGGAGGACGGTGTGCCGATCGCCCCCCTGCCTCCAGCGCCCGAGAAAGCCAACTAAGCGGTCTTATCGTGCCGCCAACACGGCAGTCAGCAGACCGGGAAAGCGCTTCTCGAACACCTCCCGGCGCAGGCCGTTTAGGACGGATCGCCCCGCCTTCTGCGTCTCCACCAGGCCCGCGGCCCGCAGCACTTTGAAGTGATGGGAGCGGGTGCTCTTCGGCACCTCGTCGCTCGCCAGCGCCTCTTCACAACACAACGGCCCGTCCGCTGCCGCCAGGCGCCGCAGGATTTGCAGGCGGACCGGATCCCCCAAGGCGTGCAGGGCGGTCGCCAGGGGGACATCGTCCAGACGAGGATGCGTAAATGTGCTCATGGCCAGCACATAGGCACACATTCGTAAAATTCCATAATTCGGAATTGTTGAACTATAGCCGCCTCGTGCCATATGGCTCTCCAGAGCGGTTCATTCCGGCCGCGCAAATCGAAGGAGCGGACCCATGTCTCAGAAACTCAGCGGTAAGACCGCTATTGTGACCGGAGGCTCGCGCGGCATCGGCGCAGCCATTGCTCGGCGCTTCGCGCAAGAGGGCGCCTCCGTGGCAATCACCTATCAGAGCAACCGGCAGGCCGCGGACGAGACCGTTGCGGCCATCGAGGCGGCTGGAGGGCGAGGCCTTGCCATTCAGGCCGATGCCAGCGACCCGCAGGCCTCGGCAGGGGCGGTTCGCCAAGCGGCGGAGGCCTTCGGTGGGCTGGACATTGTCGTGCACAATGCCGGCGTTTTCGGCGTCGGTGCTCTACCCACCACCGAGTTTGAAGAATATCGCCGCCAGTTCGGCGTCAACGTGGACGGCGTGTATGCCGGCACCAAGGAAGCCGAGGCCCATATCCGCGATGGTGGACGCATTCTGGTCATTGGCAGTGTGAATGCCCATTCCCTTCCGGTGCCCGGCGTGGCGGTCTATGGGGCCACCAAAGCCGCGGTGGCGGCCTTGGTGAAAGGCTGGGCCCGAGACCTGGGCGATCGCAACATTCTTGTGAATGTTATTCAGCCGGGGCCGGTGGACACGGACATGAACCCGGCTGAAGGCCCGTTCGCCGACATGCTGAAGTCCATGACGGCTCTGAAGCGTTATGGCCACGCGCATGAAATCGCCAGCCTCGCCGCCTTCCTGGCGAGCGATGAGGCCTCCTACATCACCGGCGCCACCATCGATATTGACGGTGGCATGACCATCTAAGCCGTCGTCTTGCGTCGCAGGTCCGGGCGGTTATCCGTCCGGGGCCTGCGCGCGATCCCTCAGGCCGTAGTCGCGAATGACGGTTGCTACGCGGAGTCGATAGGCCGCTTTCCGCGATCATTTCCCTGTCTAGAGCCGTTTCAATGAAAACCAGATCATTGAAACGGCTCTCGGTCTTTGGTTTAGCGCGCTTTCCGGGCGGAACACCGCGCACACTTTTCCTGAAAGCGCTCTAGGGTCGCCGATTAGCGGACCTGTGGCCCGGGGACTTCTGTCTCGACACCTTTGATGCGGTTCTGCGCATCCACCATCAGGGCAAGCGGTGTGTAGCCGGGCGGAACCTCGGCCATTTGGGTGAAGGTGGCGATGATGATCACATCGCCCACTTCGGTCAGATGCGCGGCCGCGCCATTGGCACAGATCACGCCGCTGCCGCGCGGTCCTTCGATGGCATAGGTGGTGAGCCGTGTGCCGCGGGTCACATTCCACACATGCACTTGCTCGAATTCCACGATATCAGCCGCGTCCATCAGGTCGCGATCAATGGTGAGGCTGCCCTCATAGTCCAGATCCGCATGGGTCACGGTGGCCCGGTGGATCTTGCTTTTGAACATGCTGCGCATGGCGTGCGGTTCCACTGTGTTTTGAAGGCGGTCGCGCGGCGATCCCCCGTTTCTTCCCAGATAACGGCTGCGTGCTGCTTTGCAACAAGACAGTGGTGGAAGGCGAGTCACGGCTGCGTGTATTCACGCTGTGCGAGTGAGTGACCCCAAAAACAAGCGGGGCGCCCATGGGACGCCCCGCCGGTCCGGTTTGCCGACCCGTGTCAGGTGCGGATGTTGATGCCGAAAATCACGATTGTCACGTCCCGCGCGCCACCAGCGGCCCGGCATTGCAAGGTCACGGCCTGTACATTGCGCTGTTGGCCCGGCAGATCCACCGTGTACAGGCGGTCTTCTTCCAGGTAGCCGTCACGGCCCAAATTCAACACCCGCGTGCGCCCATTGCCGAAGGTGATGGCGATCCGGCGGCAGCGGGCATCATCATCCACTGCGCGCAGAGCGATCCGTTCGAACGGACCGTTCAGGCGGGTGATTTCCCGTTCCACCTCGTTGCGCGGCCCGAAGGTCGCGCGACCGATCCGCGACCAAGCACGCCCGCCGCTGGAAACTGTCGCATCGTTTTTGCCGGAGATGATCAAGCGCGCGCTGTTGCCGTTCCGGGCGCGGCAGACAAAGGACAAGCGGCGAATCTGACGCTCGGCGCCGGGCAGATCCACTTTCACATTGTCTTCCCGCCGAATGCGGCCCTGATAGATCACACGGCTGCGGCCATTGCCGAAATGCGCGGTGATGGACCGGCATTCCACGGTGTTGCGGCGGGCCTTGAACTTCAGTTCCGTGACCCGGCCTTGAAAGCGGGTGAACTCCACCGCCCGCTCATAGCTGGGGCCGAATTCCACATCACCAAAGCGGTCCCAGTCGTCGGCGCGCGCTGGAGCGGCGGCCACGCACAGCGCCACGAGCGCCAATGCCAAAATCCCACGCATCATGTCGTTCCCTTCCCTGGGTGAACCTCGCCTGAGCGGCAGGCCCAATTCCCGTCCGCCGCCAGCGCGCTGACCATAGCAAGACTCGGACGATGTGCTCACCTGTTTCCGTCGTCGCGGGTGTCGATCACAGAGCGGACCGCATCCCAGGGCACGAGCTTGAAATTCTGACCGCTTGCCCCGTCATTGACGTCGTCCTGGGCAATGAACACGCCGCCGGGAAAGCGCGGCCCCAGGGAGCCCAGGGCCACGTCGATGCCGTCGGTTTCCGTGGTGCCGTCGATGCCGGCGTCCAGATTGTCCACGAGCGGGAAGAGGCCCAGCAGGTCATCCAACTGAGCGTGCGCGCCAATTTCTAAAGCGCTTTCAGGAAAAGTGTGTGCGGTTTTCCGCCCGGAAAGCGCGCCAAACCAAAGACTGAGAGCCGTTTCAATGATCTGGGTTTCAGGGAAACGGCTCTAAAGTGTTTGACCCGCGGGGGGGGCCGGGGTTGGCTGGGCGGGATCGCAGGATCCCGCCCCGTCTGCTTTATGCGGCCGGCTTTTCACAGACCACCATGTAATTGACGGCCGTGTCGCTTGAGAGGTCCCAGCGATCGGCGAGCGGGTTGTAGCTGACGCCAAGCGGCGGTTTGACGCTTACGCCTTCGGGGGTGAGGGCGTCGCGGATTTCGATGGGGCGCACGAGTTTCTCGTATTGGTGGGTGCCTTTGGGCAGCCAGCCCAGCACATATTCCGCACCGACAATGGCGAGGGCCCAAGCCTTCAAGGTGCGGTTGATGGTGGCCACGATCATGATCCCGCCGGGCGTCATCAGCCGCGCGCAGGCAGTCATGTATGCGGTCACATCCGCCACATGCTCGACCACTTCCATGTTCAAGATCACATCGAATTGGAGGGCGTCCTCCACCAGCGCTTCGGCCGAGCCGTGACGGTAGTCGATGGTGAGACCCTGTTCCTGCGCATGGACCATGGCGGTCTTGATGTTGCGCTCTGCCGCGTCGACGCCGGTCACATGCGCGCCCAGGCGTGTCATGGGTTCCGACAGCAGGCCGCCGCCGCACCCAATATCGAGAAAGGCGAGGCCGTCAAAGGGGCGGTCGGCCTTGGGATCGCGCCCATAATGGGCCGCGACCGTGTCACGAATGAAGGCGAGGCGCACAGGGTTGAATTTATGCAACGGCTTAAACTTGCCCGTGGGGTCCCACCATTCGGCCGCCATCGCGGAGAATTTCTCGATTTCATCGGGATCGATGGTGGTGCGCGGGGAGCCGGGGTCGGCGGCCATAGGGTGCTCCTTCTGCGTGTGCCGCGCCTGGTCAAGCGGCCAGGGCGATAGGGACGGCGACAATGACGGTTTTGTGCCAGGACGGATACGGCCCGCGCGGCGTCCGCTTGCGCGCGTGGCCCAACACCTCCTACAACGAAAGTGCTCACGGCAGACATAAGTCCGTTGACGGGGCCTGGCCATGAGGTCGCCCCGTTTTAGGACGATACGCCGCCTTGTTTTCCGCTGCGCCCACGAGAGTGGGCCAACGCCTGAGACCGCGCATGGCCAGACTGGTTCTCAAATTCGGCGGCACGTCCGTCGGTGACGTGGAGCGCATGCGCCGCGCCGGCGCGCATGTGAAACGGGAACGCCAAGCCGGGCACAAGGTGGCGGTGACCGTCTCGGCCATGGCGGGGGATACCAATCGGCTTGTGGAACTCGCCAAAAGCACGGGCGCACTGCCGGATGCGCGCGAGGTGGATATGGTGGTTTCCAGCGGCGAGCAAGTGAGCGCGGGGCTGTTTGCCATGGTCTTGCAGGAGATGGGCGTCGCGGCGCGTTCTTATGCCGGATGGCAGATCCCGCTCAAGACCGATGGCGCCCATGGGCGCGCGCGCATCACCGGCATCGAGACGCAGCGCCTGGAACGCGGATTTGAGAACGGGGAGGTGGCGGTGGTCACCGGCTTTCAGGGCATCGGGCCGCGCGAGCGGGTCACGACGCTCGGACGCGGCGGCAGCGACACCACCGCCGTGGCGCTCGCGGGGGCGATGAAAGCGGACCGCTGTGACATCTACACGGATGTGGAAGGGGTCTTCACCACAGATCCGCGCATTGTGCCCAAGGCGCGCAAGCTCGACCGCATCGCCTATGAGGAAATGCTGGAGATGGCCTCGCTCGGGGCCAAAGTGCTCCAGACCCGCTCCGTGGAGATTGCCATGGTGCACCGAGTGCCCTTGCAGGTGCTCTCCACTTTCGCGGGCGGGGCTGGGGCACCGTCAGGCACGCTGGTTTGTGACGAGGATGAGATCGTGGAAAAGCAAGTCGTCAGCGGAATCGCCTTCAGCCGGAACGAAGCCAAGATCACGCTGGTGGGCGTGTCGGACCAGCCGGGCGTCGCCTCCATGATCTTCAGCGCGCTGTCGGATGCGCATATCAATGTGGACATGATCGTCCAAAACATCTCGCATGAGACGGGTCTCACGGACCTGACTTTCACGGTCTCGGACGCCGATGTAGAGCACGCGCGCCGTGTGATCGAGGCGGCGCGGGGAGAAATCGGCTTCGGCAAGCTGCTGACCAGTGCGGATGTGTCCAAGATCTCGGTAATCGGCGTGGGCATGCGCTCCCATGCCGGCGTTGCCCAGCGCATGTTTAAGACGCTGGCGGACAAGGGTATCAATATTCAGGTGATCTCCACCTCCGAGATCAAGATCTCGGTGCTCATCGCCTCGGAGTATACGGAACTGGCGGTGCGGGCCCTGCATACGGCCTACGGTCTTGATGCCGAGCCGGTGGACACGCCCACGCCGGGGTCTGACCCGCGCCCGCCCGGCGGCGACGCGCCAACCGCACCGCCCGCGTCATGAGCCGGAACACCATGTCAGGAGCCCCTCAGGCGACCCTGCGGCGCCTGCGCGAGGTTATGGCCGCCCATATCAGCGCGCCGGAGCGACTGGCGCGCATTGTGCGGCTGGTGGCGGCCAATATGGTCGCGGAAGTGTGCTCTATCTATTTGGTGCGCGCTCGCCGGCTGGTCCTGGTGGCCACTGAGGGCCTGAACCAGGATGCCGTGGAGCAGACCTCGCTGAACTGGGGAGAGGGCCTTGTCGGGGAGGTGGCGCGCACGGCGCAGCCGCTGAACCTGACCGATGCACAGGGTCATCCGCTTTTCGCCTATCGCCCGGAAACGGGCGAGGATCCCTATCATTCGCTTCTGGGGGTGCCGATCCTGCGTGCGGGTCGCACTTTCGGTGTGCTCGTCATTCAGAACCGGGTCAAGCGCACTTACACAGAGGAAGAAACCGAGATCCTCCAGACCATCGCCATGGTGCTGGCCGAAATCGTGGCGGTGGAGGATCTCGCCGCCGACCCCACGGCGCCGACGCATGACGGTGCGGCCGTGCGGCTGAAGGGCATGGCGTTGGCCGAAGGCATTGCGGTGGGCACGGCCGTGCTGCACGAGCCGCGCTTTCAGCCCACGCGGCTCTTTGCCGAGGATACGCAGGAAGAGGCGGAACGGCTCGACAGCGCCGTGGCTGATTTGCGGGCCTCGGTGGACAAGATGCTCATGGCCACGGGGCTTGCGGGCGAGTCGCGTCAGGTGCTCGAAACCTACCGCATGTTCGCTTATGACCAGGGCTGGCTGCACCGGCTGCGCGAGGCGGTGTTGACGGGGCTCACGGCGGAAGCTGCCGTTGAGCGGGTCCAGAACAACACCCGCGCGCGCATGCTGCGCCAGCGCGACACCTATATTCGTGAGCGCCTGCATGACCTCGATGACCTGGCCAACCGGCTGCAACGTCATTTGGCGGGCATGCCCACGACGGCCGCCGGTGAAGAAGTGCCGGATAACGCCATCGTCGTGGCGCGCAGCATGGGGCCGGCGGAACTCCTGGATTATGACCGCTCGAAGATCCGAGGGCTGATCTTGGAGGAAGGATCGCCCTCCAGCCATGTGGCCATTGTGGCGCGGGCGCTGGAGATCCCGTTTGTGGGGCTGGTGGGGGAGGTGCTGGACCAGTGCGAGAGCGGCAATCCCATCATTGTGGACGGTGACACGGGCGAGATCCAACTCCGCCCCGACACAGGCGTGTTGGAGGCTTATCAGGAACGCCAGGCCCTCAAGGCCCAGCGCCGGGCCCAGTTCATGGCCATGCGCGATGAGCCCTCCGTGACGCTCGACGGCGAGCCGGTCACGTTGCGCATCAATGCGGGGCTTCTGGTGGATCTGCCGCATCTGGACGAGACGGGGGCGGATGGTATCGGCCTGTTCCGCACTGAACTGCAATTCATGGTGTCCTCCACCATGCCCAAGCTCTCCGCACAGACCGCGCTTTATCGACAGGTGCTGGATGCTGCGGCTGGGCGGCCGGTCATTTTCCGCACCCTTGATCTCGGCGGGGACAAGGTGCTGCCCTATGGCGACGTGGAGCACGAGGAGAACCCAGCGCTGGGCTGGCGTGCGGTGCGGATCATCTTGGATCGCCCGGCACTGTTGCGCTACCAGATGCGCGCGCTGCTGGCTGCGGCTTCGGGGCGAGAGCTGAGCATCATGTTCCCTATGGTGGCGGAGGTCTCCGAGTTCGTCGAGGCGCGTAAGCTTGTCGATCTGGAAGTGGAGCGCATGCATCGCCAGGGGGCGTCCCTGCCCAGCGATATTCGTGTCGGCACCATGCTGGAGGTCCCCTCGCTGGCCTGGCAGCTTGATTCGCTGTTGCCGATTATCGATTTCATTTCCGTGGGCAGTAACGATCTGTTGCAGTTTCTGTTCGCCTGCGACCGGGGCAATGCGCGGCTTGCCGGGCGTTACGATCCGTTAAGCCCGCCGGTCTTGAACTTCCTGCGCCATCTGGTCGCTAAGGCCCGCAGCCACGATGTGGAACTGTCCCTGTGCGGTGAAATGGCCGGGCGTCCGCTTGATGCCATGGCGCTGATCGGCCTTGGATTTCGCAGCATTTCCATGCCGCCGTCCCGCATTGGGCCGGTAAAAGTGATGGTGCGCAGTTTGCATCTGGGGGATCTGGAAGGCTTTATGGATCAGCTGGTGGATCTGCCTGATCACAGCGTGCGGCCGCATTTGAAGTCGTTTGCGCATGATCACGGAGTGGCCATATAGCCGTTGGATCGCGTGTCCAAACGCCACCGAATTATGGTATGTCTGTATCAATTGCATGATGGAGCATGCATAAGACATTTAGTGATCCGGATTTGCGACTCAGAGGAGCGCAAGTCAATCCGAGATAAGCCATGACGCCTGAGGGCAGGCGAGGGAGACACCCAGAGGTCGATGAGCAGTTCGTCCCGCATCAAGCTCACACCCGATCACGCGGCGCGTAATCGCCGGCTTCACCTGCGCGAAATCGTCGATGCAGGGGATCCGGAAACGCCGACCGTGGGGGGAGAGCTGCGCGCGGCGCGCATGCGCGCGGGCCATGACCTGCGCGATATTGGCGATGCGCTGCGCATCCGATATCGGCATTTGGAAGCGCTGGAAAGCGGGCAGCATCACGAGCTGCCGGGCAAGACTTACGCTGTGGGTTTCGTGCGCGCCTATGCGGAACATCTGGGTCTCAATCCTGACGAGCTGGTGCGCCGATTTAAGGCCGAAGCAGGCGAAGCCGGAACCACGCTGAGCGCTGCCGCGCCGACGGCCACCGCGCCCAGGCCCTTGCATGATCCCGCGCCGTCGCTGGGCATGCGCTATCCGGTTGAGCGGGAAGAGACTAAACTCCCCACAGGCACCACCATGATCCTGGTGTCGCTGCTGGTGATCGGCGGCGCGGCGGGCTGGTTCTTTTCTCAAGGCTCCAGCGAAACCACGGTGAGCGAAGTGCCGCCACCACCGGCTTTCGTGGAGCCGGATCCGCGTCTGTTGCGCCCCCATCCTTCGGTCCCGACGGATGCAGCCGAGCGCACGCCGGCCTTTGCGGTGGATCTGTCCGAAACGCGGGCCGCCACGCAGGTGGCCACAGCCGCCGATGCCGTCGAGGCGCAACCAACCACCACAGCGTCGGACAACACGGCCGAGGCCGCTGCTCCGGCTGAAACGGTGGCGAGCGACGATGCGACCGACAGCACGGCCGTGGCCGCGCTCGAGGCGGACGCAGGGAACGCCACCACCGCAAGGGTTGACTCCCTGACGGACGGCCTTCCTGAAACACTGGCTGACCCCTTGGCCGAAACCTCGGCTGAGGCGACCGAAACCGCGCTCGCCGAGGATGGGGCTGAAACAGGCGCGCCGATCCAGCTCGCCGCGCCAATCCCCGTGCGCCGCCGCCCGGGTCTGGTCGCGCCAACACCCGATCCCGAACCGGAGCAGCAAGCAGCCGCTCCGCAAGCGCTCGCTCCGCAAGCCTTGGCCCCGCAAGCCTTGGCCCCGCAGACCTTGGCCCCGCAGACCTTGGCCCCTGAGACCTTGGCCTCTCAGTCCGTGACGCCGCAATCGGCGCCGGCACTGCGCACTGGTCCCGCGCCGGAAGAGCGCGGCGTGCCGACACAGCTCGCCCAGCCGGCGCCGACGGAGAATCGGCCGACCCTAAGCGACGATCCGCTGGATAATTTCTCACGGATCCAGATCCTCGCCCTCAACGCGTCCTGGCTGCGCGTGGATGACGGCGAGGGCCAGGTGCTGATCCAGCGGCGGATGCGCGAAGGCGAGATCTTTGCCGTGCCAGCCGAACAGGGCTTGGTGATGGCCGCGCGCAATGCCGGGGCCTTCCAGATCCTGGTGGATGGCCGGCCTGTGGGCCGCGCGGGTCAGGACGGGGAAGTGCTCAGTGGCCTTTCCCTTGATGTGCGTGACCTCCAGCGCCGTGACGTTCAAGTCAGCAGCGAGTAAGCTGCCCCGCAGCATGCCGGGAGATCCGGTTCAGCCGCAGTGGAAAACCGCTTGAAACCGGGCGGGACAGGGCGCGCAGGGGTTGCTTCCAGCGGCGGCGACACCACGTGCTCCTTGACAGCACCAAATGACATTTCCAAACGAGGATGACATTTCTGTACGTTCTTATCGTTAGATTCACCGTCGGGCGTGCCTGCA
>CAZVEE010000068.1:0-13812 GCA_964625525.1 uncultured Alphaproteobacteria bacterium
GCCTCGTCGACATGACCGAGCTGCAGCAGATCTGGATCTCCAACGTGATCCCGGAAGGCCCGATCGTCCTCGCCAAGTCGCTGCCGGAGCGCGTCAAGCTCGAGGTCACCGGTGTTGTGGCGTCGCTGGAGTCGATGGACCCCGAGTGCGCCTACGGCGTGATGGCGGGCGAAGTCAAAGGCCTCGCCCCGATCACCCACGACGCTTACACCTCGGTCATCGGTGCGCGCCAAGCGAAGTCCGAGTGATCGTCTGACGCTCTGACATAAGGGGCGGGCCTGCGGGGCCGCCCTCCTCCTCCGCCGGGTGCCGCCGATGTCTCTTGCCGATCTGCAGTCCGAGATCTATGCCCACGAACGTCGTCGGCGGATCTATACCGGCTTGACGCTGGTAATCGTGGTCGCCGTGCTCGTCTCCGGGTATAGCGAGGCGAACTCCATGAACTCGGGCGGGTTCCTCTCGGGCATCACCCAGTTCTTCGACTATCCTGGCGAGATCGTCATCGAGGCGTGGAACGCTGGTCCGGCCTTTTTTGGTCTCTTTGTTAAATACTTTCCCGCGCTGATCGAAACCCTCAACATCGCACTGACGGCGACGCTCTTGGGCGGCGCGCTCGCGATGGTGTTCGCCTTCATCTCGACCCGCAATCTCGGGGTCCCCGGATATGTGGTCGCGCCGGTGCGGCGCGTGATGGACGTGATGCGCGCCTTCCCTGAGCTGATCATCGCGCTCTTCCTGATCTTCGTCCTCGGCACCTCCCCAGTGCCGGCGATGATCGCGGTGGCCTTCCACACCGCCGGAGCGCTGGGCAAACTCTTCTCCGAGGTCACCGAGAACATCGATCAGAAGCCTGTCGAAGGTCTCAAGGCAGTCGGCGCCGGCTGGACGCAGCGGATCCGCTACGCCGTGATGCCGCAGGTTGCGCCCAACTTCCTCAGCTATTTCCTCCTGCGCCTCGAGATAAATGTGCGGGCCTCCGCGATCCTCGGCTTTGTCGGCGCCGGTGGCATCGGGGCCGAACTGCGCCGGACCATCGGTTGGGGCCAAGGCCAGGGCGATGACACCGCGGCGCTCTTCATCCTCCTGTTTCTGTCGATCGTGGTGATCGACCAGATCTCGTCCTTCCTGCGCGCCCGGCTTACTGGAGGCGAGGTTCGGACATGACCCAAGCAACGCAGGACATCGCGATCGGGGGGGCCGCCTTGCGGGAGGAGGCGTGGCGCCAGGTGCGGAACCGCAGCTGGCTCACCTTTGCGGTGCTCGCGGCGATCCTGGGCTATCTTGCCTATGCCTGGGTTGCCTTCGGCGTCGGGGGCCTGATCGAGAATGCGCGACCCGAGCGCGCCGTCCTGCTCGGCGTCGACTCGGTCAAGCACAAGGTTCATGTCGAGCAGAACCTCCGCCGTGGCGATTTCACCGTGTCGGTGGAGGGCGAGCGCAACGCCACCTATGACACGCCGCCCGCCTGGGTCCGACGCACCGGGGACGGCGCCGAGATTGATCTTGGCGACGGCTTTTCGGCGGTTATCACGGGACCCACCGTGGCTCTTACGGTCCCGGACTACGGCACGATCACAGCGACCGCGCATCGGGCCGGTATTGAGACCCAGCTGCCTGACGGGACCATTGTCAACGCGCTGATCGACGGCCGCCCGACCACGAGCCTCACCGACGGCACCGTTATCTTCAAGCGCGACGACGGGATATTCGAGACGATCACGCCCCAGGGTGAGAGCATCGTGCACCCCGAGGGGATCCGCCTCGAAGAGATGTTGCCCGCAGATCTCGCCCCCGACTGGGCCAGCGTCCGTGAGGTGAAGTTCGACGCCCGACCCTTGATCTCCAAACGCGTGCAGATCACCCGCTCAAAGATAGAGGTGCACCGCTATTTCTGGGGCTGGGAGAATTTTTGGTTCCCGTTCGACAGCGAGCTCAACACCCTGAGCTTTTGGGAGCTGGTGGGCTATGCAATCGACACACCCCCAGCCGACCCCTCGGAGGCGCCGCAGCAGACGCAAGGCGGGTTGCGCACCGGGCTCGGACCTTCGGCCACGGGCAGCGGCGAGACGTCGGTCGACGGCCGGCTGCACCCGACGATGTCGAATTTCGCATACATCTTTAACACCTTCTGGACCAATCCTGAATGGCAACACGGGCATGTCTTCGTCGCACTGCTCGAGACCATCATGATGGCAGTCCTGGGAACGATCACCGCAGTCCTCCTCGGCTTGCCGCTCGCCTTCATCGCCGCTGCAAACTTTACGCCCTCGATGGTCGCGCGGTTCTTCGTGCGACGGCTGTTCGACTTCGTTCGCGGGATCGACAATCTGATCTGGTCGCTCATCTTCATCCGCGCCTTCGGTCTGGGACCGCTCACCGGAGCCCTGGCCATTGCGATCACCGATATGGGCACACTCGGCAAGCTTTTCTCCGAAGCGCTTGAAAACGTTGACAACAAACAGATCGAGGGCGTGCGCGCCACCGGGGCGAACCAGCTCCAAAGATACCGCTACGGGGTGATCCCGCAGATCCTCCCGGTCTTCATCTCTCAGACGCTGTATTATCTGGAATCGAACACCCGCTCCGCGACGGTCATCGGCGCGCTCGGCGCAGGCGGCATCGGGCTTGTGCTGGTCGAGACCATGCGCACCGCCCGCGATTGGGAGAACACGCTCTACATCATTTCGCTGACGATCATCGTCGTGGTGATGATGGACCAGCTCTCCGGCTGGCTCCGCCGGCGCCTTATCCAGGGCAGCTGAGCCAAGGTGGCGCGGTTCGGGATCGAGCCGGAAGTTCAGCAGGGCTGTTCGGTCGAAAACAGCACACTCGGTCCCTATACCCAACTTTGTGAGGGAACGCGGCTGCTGAACTCCAGCTTCGGCGCTTATTCGTATGCTGAGCGTTTCTGCGATATCGCGAATGCAGAGGTGGGCAGGTTCGTCAACATTGCGAGCTTTGTCCGGATCGGGGCGACGGACCATCCGATGCACCTCGCCTGCCAGCACCATATGCTCTACCGCTCGGCCAGCTATTGGGATGACGCAGCGGACGACGCGGAGTTTTTCGAGGCGCGCGCGGCGCGACGTACGGTGATCGGCCATGATGTCTGGATCGGCCATATGGCGATGATCAAGCCGGCGGTGACCATCGGCCATGGGGCGGTTGTCGCGATGGGCTCGGTGGTGACGAAGGATGTCCCACCCTATCGCATCGTCGGCGGCAATCCGGCCCGCCCGATCCGCGACCGCCACACGCCAGAAATCGCCGAGCGCCTAATCGCCCTTGCCTGGTGGGAATGGGACCACAACCGCCTGCGCAGGGCCCTCGACGACCTCCGGCGGCTACCAGCGGCGGAGTTTCTCGCCCGCCATGAGCCGTCGAGCAATTGACACTGCCGCGCTGTCCGTCGAGCCCAGCCGCCTCGGTCGCGTTCCTCTCCTTGATCGGTCGAAACCGCGGCCCGGTCTTGCTAAATGCTGGTCTTGCGCCTTTGCCGGGTCCCCCGGCGGCGTGCGCCACGGACCCCGCGCACCCTCAGCCGCCGTCAGCTCGAAGCTCGCCCATGAGCCGCGGCAGCGCCTCCTCCGTGGCCGCGCGCAGCTCTGTGAGCCCGACCACCGACCCGCCCATGCGGATCTGCGCGCCCCCCATCTCGCCGATGCGCCGCGCCGGGACCCCGGCGATGCGCGCCGCATCAAGGATGCCCGGAACCATGCCCTCCGCCGTCGCGACGACATAGCACCCCTGATCCTCACCGAAGAACCATGCCGCGGCCGAGAGGTCCTCCCGCGGATCGAGCGCGACCCCTTGCCCGCTCGCCAGCGCCATTTCCGCAGCTGCGACCGCGAGCCCGCCATCGGAGAGGTCGTGCGCCGCGGTGATCAGGCCCTCAGCCTTTAGCTGCCGAACCAACTCGCCCGCCCGGCGCTCGGCCGCGAGATCGACGGGCGGTGGCGCGCCATCGTCGCGGCCCCAGAACTCATAAAGAAGCGCCGATTGCCCCAGATGGCCGATCACCGAGCCCAGCAACACGAGTGCATCCCCTGCCGCTGGGGCCATCGGGATCACTGCATCGAGAGTGGGCAGAAGCCCGACCGCACCGATCGTCGGCGTGGGTAAGATCGCACGCCCTTCGGTTTCATTGTAGAGCGAGACGTTTCCCGAGACGACCGGCATGTCGAGTACGGCGCAGGCCTCGCCGATGCCACGGATGCACCCCACAAGCTGGCCCATGATCTCAGGGCGCTCCGGGTTGCCGAAATTGAGATTGTCCGTCACGGCGAGCGGCCGTGCACCGGTCGCCGAGAGGTTGCGATAAGCCTCGGCCACCGCCTGCCGCCCGCCCATCACCGGGTCCGCCTTGCAATAGCGCGGCGTCACATCGGCTGTGAGGGCAAGCGCCTTCTGCGTCCCATGCACCCGGACGACCGCGGCGTCGGAGCCGGGCCGGACCACCGTGTCGGCCATGACCATATGGTCGTATTGCTCCCAAACCCACGCCCGAGAGCAGAGATTGGGGCTGGACATCAGGCGCATCAACGCCTCGGCCGGGTCGATCTCGGGCACCTCGCCCAACGGCGCGGGCGCCGGGGTCTCGACCCAGGGCCGGTCATAAAGCGGCGCCGCGCCGGACAGCGCCTTCAACGGCAACTCGGCCTTTACCGCGCCCGCGTGCTGGACGACGAACCGATCCTGTGGGGTTGTATGTCCCACAACAGCGAAATCGAGGTCCCATTTCTCGAAGATCGCACGCGCCGCAGCCTCCTTCTCGGGCCGCAACACCATCAGCATCCGCTCCTGGCTCTCCGAGAGCATCATCTCATAGGCGGACATCGCCGTCTCGCGGCAGGGCACGGCGTCGAGCTCGAGCGTGACCCCGAGGCCGCCCTTGTCGCCCATCTCCACGGCAGAGCAGGTGAGCCCGGCAGCTCCCATATCCTGGATCGAGATCACGGCGCCCGTCGCCATCAACTCCAGGCAGGCCTCGAGCAGGCACTTCTCCTTGAAGGGGTCTCCAACCTGTACCGTGGGGCGCTTTTCCTCAGTGTCCGCGCCGAACTCGGCCGAAGCCATGGTCGCACCGCCCACACCGTCGCGGCCGGTTTTGGCACCGAGATAAACCACAGGCATGCCGACGCCGGAGGCAGCGGAGTAGAAGATCTTATCCGCATCGGCGATCCCGACCGCCATGGCGTTCACCAAGCAGTTGCCGTTATAGGCCGGGTGGAACCGCAGCTCACCGCCCACGGTCGGCACGCCGAAGGCGTTGCCGTAGCCGCCGATCCCGGCCACCACCCCCGACAGGAGCCGCCGGGTCCGCGGATTGTCCGGTGCGCCGAAGGACAGGGCGTTCAGACAGGCCACGGGGCGCGCGCCCATGGTGAAGACATCGCGCAGGATCCCGCCAACCCCGGTCGCAGCGCCCTGATAGGGCTCGATGAAGGACGGGTGATTGTGGCTTTCCATCTTGAAGACGACCGCCTGGCCGTCGCCGATATCCACGACACCCGCGTTCTCGCCCGGCCCCTGGATCACCTGCGGACCGGTCGTGGGCAGGGTTTTGAGCCAGACGCGGGAGGACTTGTAAGAGCAGTGCTCGGACCACATGACGGAAAAGATGCCCAATTCCGTCAGGTTCGGCGCCCGGTTCAGACGGCGCACGATGTGCTGATATTCCTCATCCGTCAGCTTGTGCTCGGCGATGATCTCTGGCGTTATCTCGGTCACCGGGAAATCCTTCAGGCTACGGAGTGAAGAATGCTTTCAAAGAGCGCGCGCCCATCTGTCAGGCCGCCGTCATGGCGTCCCAGCATGGGGTCGGCGGCACGCTCCGGGTGGGGCATCAGGCCCATGATGCGGCCTGTTTCATCGATGATGCCGGCAATGTCTCCGGCCGAGCCGTTGGGATTATCCGCATAGCGCAGGACGACACGGCCTTCGCCCTCAAGCCGCTCCAGGGTCGCGGCGTCGGCGCGGTAATTGCCGTCGTGATGGGCGATGGGGATACGGATCTCCTGACCCTGGGTGTAGCGCCGCGTGAACAGGGTATCCGCGTTGTCCACGCGTAGCCCGACCGTGCGCGACAGGAATGTGAGCCCCGCATTGCGCATGAGCACGCCGGGCAGCAATCGCGCCTCAGTCAGCATTTGAAAACCATTACAGATGCCCAGAACCGGGGTGCCGGCGGCGGCCCGCGCGCGCACGGCCGTCATAATAGGGCTGTGCACGGCAATGGCGCCGCAGCGCAGATAATCGCCATAGGAAAAGCCGCCCGGCAGCACGATGAGATCGAGCGGCGGCAGCTCCGTGTCGGCGTGCCAGATCATGGCGGGCGCGTGGCCGCTCACCTGCTCCAGCGTCACCGCCACGTCCCGGTCACAGTTCGAGGCCGGAAAAACGATCACGCCCGCCTTCATGGCTCACTCCTCCAGATCGATGCGGTAATTCTCGATGACTGTGTTGGCCAGGAGCTGTTCGCACATGGCTTCCACGGCGGTGCGGGCCTTTTCGGGATCCGGTTCCGCCAGATCAAGCTCCACGACCTTGCCCTTGCGCACCTCACCGACACCGGCAAAACCGAGTGTGGTAAGGGCTTGCCCAATGGCCTTGCCTTCCGGGTCCAGAACGCCGTGCTTCAGAGTGATGTGAACGCGTGCCTTCATTGTTCCTGCTCGGATAATTGGGTCTCGGGCGGGCTGGAAGAAACGAGCGTCGGCCCGCCGGTGCTGGTGATATTGGCGGTCTCGTTCAACAGGCCAAGGCGCCGGGCGACTTCCTGATAGGCTTCGGTGAGGCCGCCGAGGTCGCGCCGGAAACGGTCCTTGTCGAGCTTTTCGTTCGTGGTCATGTCCCACAGCCGGCAGGAGTCCGGACTGATTTCATCGGCGAGAATGATACGCATCATGTCGCCCTCAAAAATGCGGCCGAACTCGATCTTGAAATCCACCAGACGGATTTTCACGCCCATGAAGAGGCCGACGAGAAAGTCGTTGATTCTCAAGGACAGCGCCATCATGTCGTCAATGTCCTGAGGGCTGGCCCAGCCGAATGCGGTGATGTGTTCCTCTGACACCAGCGGATCGCCCAGCTCGTCGTTCTTGTAATAGAACTCGATGATGGAGCGGGGGAGCGGCGTGCCTTCTTCAAGGCCCAGGCGCTTGGACAGCGAGCCTGCCGCCACATTGCGCACCACCACTTCCACGGGGATGATTTCGACGGCGCGGATGAGTTGCTCGCGCATATTCAGTCGACGGATGAAATGCGTGGGCACGCCGATATGGTTGAGCTGGCCCATAATGTATTCGGAGATGCGATTGTTCAGCACGCCCTTGCCGTCAATGACAGCGTGTTTTTCGTTGTTGTAGGCGGTTGCGTCATCCTTGAAATGCGCCACAAGCGTCCCGGGCTCTGGGCCCTCATAGAGGATCTTGGCCTTACCCTCATAAATCATGCGGCGACGGGTCATGAAACGTTCTCCACTGGATGGGGGCAGGGGCCCGGCCGGGGAGGCCATGAGGGCGATGCCCGCCTCAGACGCCGGCCCGCGGAAGGAGGTTCCGCTCTGACCGTGTGTCTCCATATAAGGCAAGCGGAGCGGTTGCGCACCTCTCATGCGCCCGCAGAGTAGCGAAATGCCGGGCCCGCACAACCGGACCCGGCAGATCCTGGCGGATTTGCGCCGGTTCGGTTGCATTCGCGGCAGGCTGGCCTTAATCACGGGCCAGTATCAGGGTTAGGATTTGAGCCTCAGCGGGCCGAATCGAACGCGCGGCTTCAGGGAGAGCAAGGATGAACAGTTCGTCTTTCGATGATCGCAAGCGGGCCGCAGAGGCCAAATTTGCCCAAGATCAGGAACTCAGCTTCAAGGCCCAGGCGCGCCGGGACCGCATGCTGGGGCTGTGGGCGGCGGAGCTGATGGGGCTGAGCGGCCAGGCGGCGAAGGACTATGCCGACACGGTCGTGGTCGCGGACTTGGAAGAGCCAGGCGATGAAGATGTGTTCCGCAAGCTGCGTGCGGATTTCGACGCCAAGAATATCGATGTCTCCGATCACCAGATCCGCCGCACGATGGAGGAGTTTCTGGTCAAGGCGGTTGAGGAGATCACCGGGAGCTAAAGCGCTTTCAGGACAACAGCAGACGCCGCGCCCGGATCCGGGCGCGGCGTCTTGCGTTTTGGGGGGATTACTGGCTGGCGGTGACTTCGAGCACCCGGTGGCCCACATGCTCCACGCCATAGGCATCCACGGCGCGCACCGTCACCGTGTGCGTGCCCGGTGCCAGATCCCGGGGCAGGCGGGCCGACCAGATATGCTGGACCGGATAGGCGGTGACCCAGCTTTTGTAGTCGTCCTTGAAGCGGGCGATCATTTCCTGAGACAGCGGATCCGGCATCGGCGTGCGGGCCATGGTGACCGGCGCGTGGCCTTCAATCTCAAAGGTCAGCGTGGAGTCCGGCCCGCCATTGAACAGGTTCACGATCACATCCGTAGCAAACACCTGCTCCACCGCGATGGGCGAGCCCAAAAGAGCGCCCGGCGCATAGTCGCGCAGGCTGTTGGCACTGGTGCGGTGGAAGTGGCTGTCAAAGACGATGCGCATCTGATCGTCCGCCGGACGCCCTGCCGCCTGAAAGCGCAGGGTCGGCTCATTCCCGGCAATGGTCAGAATGTTATAGCCGTTCGGCACGCCATCGCTCTGGAGCGACATGGGCACCCCGCGCACATCCACCGGCCCCGACCACCACGAGCCCGAGACGGCCGCGAGCGTGTGGTGATGCAGCGGATTGTCATCCGACAGGCCGTCTTCCCGTCCGAATTTCAGCACTTCCGCCACATGCATATGACCGGCAAAAGAAATCACGTGGGACCGCTCGCGCAGGACGCGGAACAACGCCCGCCGGTTCAACACATTAACACCCGCAGCGTCCGGAAAATTGCTGTTGGCAAGCGGAATATGCATCAACAGCACAATGAGCTTGTCGTCTGGCACCCGTGCCAGATCGGCGCGCAGCCAATCGAGCTGGCGTTCTGTCAGCCGGCCTTCATAGGCACCGGCCTCGCGCGGGTGCGGTTCTTCGCGTCCCTGGCCCCGACCCTGATAATACACATCGTCCATGACGACGAAATGCGCTTGTCCGTAGGCAAAGGAATAGGTGCCAGGCCCGTAATGGCGTTTGTAGCTTTCCAGCGAGTAGTCATCGTCCGGGCTCAGAAAGTTTAGCTCGTGATTGCCCGGCACGTTGTACCAGGGCACCCCTATTTGAGCGATGATCTCGTTGTAGCGGGGCACCATGGACATGTCGTCGAACATGATGTCGCCCACCGTGACACCAAAGGCCGCATCGGTGCCCACAAGCTCGGCCACCACATCGTCGCGGATGTATTCGAGTTCTTTAAAGGTCTGGGGCTGGGTGTCGGCGAACAGGATCACATCGAAGGTGTCCGGCTCGTCCTGGCGGGTGAGGGGGAAGTCGATGGCCTCGGGCAAGGGGCCTGTCGGGTCCACCCCGGCATACCGCAGGCCCAGATCCTCTGGCGTGCCCTGCGGGTCGTGGATGTAATAGAACTGCGGGATCTGGTCCTCGTTCACGGGCACCGCATAGCCGGCCGGTTTGGAAAGGAACAGAATCTCGCGCGGCGCCAGGCGGATGCGATAGGTCCCGTCCGCGTCCGTTGTGACCACGTCGCGTCCGTTCGACACGGCCACATCGGCGATGCCCGGCTCGCCCGCATCCCGCACGCCATTGCCGTTCCCATCTTCAAACACCGTGCCCCGTGCGGTTTCAGCCCAAGCCGGCCCGGCCAATACGGTGAGCGCGGCGGCGGTCAGCGCGACACGGCGCCAGGTTGCGGGACTTGTCCAAATCACCATCAGGCTGTTCCTCCCAGTTTTGGCGGTTCTCAAGACAGGGCTACCGCCTTTTTGTGACACCTTTACCCATGGGCTCGCCCGCGCGGCGCGCTGGTCACAGGGCGGTCACAGGTTTACCATTCTCCTCCAAGGCGATGGGGCTCTGTGGGTAGGCGAAGGACCTGAGATGCGTGATCAGGGGGAGCGTGGGATGGGGCCGGTCTCATTTCATGAAGACCGGTTACGGCTGACGCAGCTGATTTTCTGGAACACGGTGGCGACCTTCCTCACCCTGGGGCTGTATCGCTTCTGGGCGCGCACGCGGCTGCGCCGGCATTTCTGGCACCGGGTGATGATCGCGGGCTCGACCCTGGAGTATCAAGGCCGGGGCCTGGAGCTGTTCACCGGCTTTGTGGTGGTGCTGATCGCCATGGGGCTGTTTTTCGCGGCCCTGATGCTGGCGGGCCTCTTTGCCACGGCGGGGCGGCTCGATGCGGCAAGTTACTCGCTCATCGTCTATGCGGTCTTGACCCTATTCGTGCCCATTGCGCTCTTCGGGGCGCGGCGCTACCGGCTGACCCGCACCACCTGGCGCGGCATTCATTTCGGGCAGGAAGGCTCGACGGCGGTTTATGCGGGCCTGTGGCTGTTTTGGGCTGTTCTGCAAATCGCGACGCTGGGGTTCATCACGCCCTGGCGCGATATCGCGCTGATGCGGTATCGCATGGGCGTCACGCATTTCGGCAATGAGTTCTTCCGGTTCGATGGGCGCGGGGGGGCGTTGTTGGGGGCCTGGCTGCCGGCCTGGGGCGCGGTGGTGGGCGTCCTGGTGTCGTTGGTGCTCGTGGCCCAGTGGGCGGTTCTCTACGCACAGGTGGGCGAGCCGCGTATGAGCGTCAACGAGCCGCCGCTCACCTCGCCCTTGTCGGACTTTTACGCCGTGCCCCCGGCGCTCTGGGCGGTGCTCCTGTTGGGCTCGCTGGTGGCGTTCTATTTCGCCTATATCAGCTATCGGGTAACGCTATTTCGCCACGCGGTCGGGATGACGCGGCTGGGCGAGGCGCGCTTTCACTCCACGGTAACGGCGCGAGCGGTGCGCCAGGCTTTCGGGCCTTTTATCCTGGGTGGGATCGGTTATATGACCATCTCGCTGACCCTGGTGGCGCTGCTGGTGCAGACGGCCATGTCGCTGCCGGCACAGACGGGGGGGCCTGATTTGTGGATCGGCATCGCCGTTGTGCTGAGCCTGGGGCTGGCCATCCTGTTTCTGGCGTCTTACGGCTTTGCGTTGCTGTTCAATCTCACCATGCGCTCCCAACTCTTCACGGCTGTGGCGGAGAGTTTCGCCATTGAGGGAATTGAGTCCGTGGAATTGATCGAACAGGAGACCCGTCGGCGCCCGCGGTTTGGCGAGGGGTTGGCCGACGCCTTCCATTTCGGCAATTTCTAAAGGGGCGCGGGCCCTTCGGGTTCCGCAATCCGCGTTGAAGGGATGACCCGCCATTATGGCACCCACACAAAACCCTGGCCCCTTCGAGGTGGTCTCCGGCGTTTACCATGATGGCCAGTCTGCCGCGGATGCGGCCGTGCTGGTGCGCGTGGAAGGGGACGAGTTGATCATTGCCGACGCTGACGGGCTGACCCTGGCGCGCTGGGCGCTGAAGGATCTTACCTTGGCCGGCGGGAGTGTGGTTGCGGGCGAGTTGCGCCTGCATCGCGGGGATGCCGACCCGGACCGGCTAACCCTGTCGGACCAAGCCTTTATCGAGGCGCTTGTGGCGCGCCTGCCGCATCTGCGCGAGGAGCGGATTTTCGATTTTGTGCGCCTGCGCCTGGTCTTCGGCCTGGTGGCAGTCATGGCCGGCGTCTTGGCGGTGTTGTTCTATGGGGTGGTGCCTTTGTCGTCGGAATATCTGGCGCAAAATATGCCGGCCGCCTGGGAACGCCGCATTGGCGAGGACGTGAAGACCGCGATTATCGCCGATTTCGCCCGCGCCGCAGGCAGGCGCCCGGAGGACCTTCTGTGCGAAGGCCAGGTGGGCAGCGAAGCGCTGGCGACGCTGGTCGGGCGCATCGAGCCCCATGCGCGCAGTGATTTCCCGCTCGACGTGGTGGTGCTTGATCTGGATGCGGTGAATGCCTTCGCCATGCCTGGTGGCAATATCATTCTGTTCAAGGGCCTGTTAAATTTCGCCCGCAGCGGTGATGAGGTCGCCGGTGTGGTGGCCCATGAGGCGGCCCACGTAGAATATCACCACCCCAGCCGCAAGATTTTCGAGAGCGGCTCGACGAATGTCTTGCTGAGCCTGCTTTTTGGCGATTTCGGCGGCCGGGATCTGGCCCTCGCCGTGGGCAATCTGCTGCTCAGTGCCGGGTATTCCCGCGAGATGGAATGGGAGGCGGACCACGCCGCTGTGCGCATGCTCGGGGACGCACAGATCCCATCGGAGCCGCTGGCGGGCTTTCTAGACCGGGTGCAGCGGGCCAGTGGGCCCTCCAATGAGGACTTCGAGTGGATGATGACCCATCCCTCGTCCCGCCGCCGCGCGCTCTCGGTGCGCGAGGCAGGTGCTGTGCTGACCGATCCGCGCCCCGCGTTGACGGACGCGGAGTTCCTGCGCCTGCGCCTGATCTGCTCTGACCAGGACCGCGCGCCGGACCAGCGCCTGCCTCTGAAAACCCGCAGCGAGCAAAAGCGCTGAGGTCTGCTCACGCCACCGGATAGGGGCCGTCCTCGAAATCCTCCTCATGATAGCCCTTGGCACCGACGCTGCGGGAGAGGGCGCTGCCGACAGGCTCGCCCCGGTCCAGTTGCTCCAGGATGCGGGCGAAGTCATAGCACGGGGTCCAGCCGAGATCGGCCCGGGCGCGGGCATTGTCGTAAACCCGGTCGAGGCTCGGTGCCATGACATAGCCGCGCTTGGCATAGATCTCGGGGAAGTGCGGAAAGTGATGGGCCACGGCGGCGGGAGCGTCCGCGCGCAGCGCCGCCAGATCGGCGCGGGTGAAGGGCGGTGTGGCGCTGATGATATAGCGAGCAAAGCCGATGCGCGGGGCGTGGTCGAGGGCCGCCAGATGGGCACTGACCGCGTCTTCCAGGTCCACACGGCGGTTGAGAAACTCGTTGGCCTTCGCGTTCTCATCCGCATAGGTGGCCCGGATTTGAGGGTTGTCATCCTCTTCGGGAAAAAAGCGCGAGGTGCGCAGCACCAGGACCGCCATACCGCTTTGGCGATGGATCAGGGCGCAGAGGTCTTCCGCCGCGGTCTTTGTGACGCCGTAGATGTTCTTTGGCACAGCCGTGACGGTTTCCTCGATCCAGGCGGCGGGGGCAGCGGGCGGTGGGGTCAGCGCCGTGCCGAACGCGCTTGTGGTGCTGGTGAAGACGACGGTGCGGACGCCGGCGCGCGCCGCTTCCTCCAGGATCACCAAGGTGCCGGTGATGTTGGTGTCCACAAAGGCCTGCTTGTCATGCGTCGCCACATGGGGCTTGTGCAGTGTGGCGGTATGCATGATGGCCTCGACGCCGTCCAGGCTGGCGCGCACCAAGGCCCGGTCGGTAATGGAGCCTGCGATCTGAGTATAGGGACCGGCTCGTAGGTCGAGCCCACGGGCGCGTGATCCCAGCGTCCGCATGAGGGCTTCCCCCAAATGGCCGCTGCTGCCCGTCACCAAAATCATGATTTATCCTATTTGTGATGGGGTTCGCGAAAATGTCGCCTGCCTTGTTTTGTGCACAATTCAGTCTCGGCAGGGCCGCCATGCGCGGGTTTAATCTATCCCAAAGCAAAAAAACCGAATCACTGCCATGATTGCATCACGTTGCTTTGAGAAGGACTTTTGTAATGATCAATATCGAAAAACTGTCCACCGCTGACACTAAGGTGCCTTCTACTCAAACCTCGGGCTTGGACCTATCGACTTATTTGACGCCCGCGTTCCTTGAGGATTGTTTCGGC
>CAZVEE010000068.1:13912-19291 GCA_964625525.1 uncultured Alphaproteobacteria bacterium
AGGCTCGCGCTGAGTGAGGGCCTGCCGGCGGCAAACATCGCCGGCAGGCTGAGATCTGAGGAGGGGAGCGAGGCTGATTACTCGGCCGCCCCGTGTTGGGCGAGGACCCACTCCATCACCACGTCGCGGCCGCTGGCGAACTCGGCATAAGTCGGCGCCAGCAGCACTTGCGGCGCAAGCGAGCCGGCGGGCACTTCGTGCATCTCGTTCAGGGTGAAGCAGTAGGGCTCGCCCTTACAGCCGTTTTCCCAATCGTGATAGCCGGTGGCGTAATTGACATAATACTGGGAATTGGGGAGCCGGAAGGTCATCCCAGTTTCCGCCCAGAACTGGGCCCGGTCGCCCATTGTCTCGCCAATAATCAGCGCCTTGTCCCCGCTGTAGTATTTCGCCATCGCCACAGTGACGATCCCCGCAGAGAAGGTGTAAGGCCCGACGGCCAGATAGACCCGCCCGCCGTCCTTCACCTTGGCGCCGACAGTCTTGGCAAAGTCCATGGAGCGCATGTAGTCGCCGCCGGAATTCAGGCGGTAGTCGAGGACGATGTAATCGAGGGCACCGTCCTCAATGCCCTCCAGCGCGGACATGAAGAACTCTTGCAGGCTCTGGCCTGGCGCACTGAAGCCGCTCACGGTCCGGATGTAATGACCATTGCCAGGCAGGCTATTGAAATCAGGACGGTGTGAGTCACGCAGATACCGCTGCATCGCCTCCTCGCCTTCAGGCAGGGTAAGGGTCCAGCTATCGTCTTCGTCGGGAAGAGGCTCGTTCAGAAGCACCATGAAGGCGCGCCGACGCGGCAGCTCGGTCGCATCGGGGATCGTTCGGGCCGGGAAGGTCTCCTCTCGGATGGCGCCGGTCGGTGTTTCCAGCGACAGGGTGATTGCCGCCGGCGAGGCCGTAAGGCCCGCCGCATGCATGATCTCGGGTGCCTCGATCATCAACGGCATGAACACCCGGCGCCACGCGTCATTGCCGCCGCGATAGCGCGCCAGTGTTTCGACCACAGTCGCGATCGGCGTCCCCTCAACGGCAACAACCCGTGTGCCGACCGTGTCGGCGTGCGTATCACTGGCGCGCACAATGAACAATCCGTCGGCGAACCAATAGAACTTGGCTTCGATAGAAGGGAATTCCGTATAAAGCGGGCGCACTGACAGGTTGGTGTGACCGTTATCGGCAAGGGCGATGGCCTGGGAGATACCCAGATAGAACTCCGCCGTGCTCAGTGTTTCGACACGGGCTTCCAGCGCTTCCACCTGGGCGGTGAAGTCGCTGCGCGCCGCGTCGGAGAAACTGCGATCAATCGTGGCCAGCTTATGGAGATAATCGAGATCTTGCGCGCGCGCCTCGGCGGCGTTCGCCGGCTCGTCGTACATGGGCGGCCAGATGATGGTGTTGTACGTCGCCACCATCCGGATCATCGGCCAGTACCAGACGGCGAGCGCGATGGTCACCACCAGCCAAATCAGAAAAAGGATCTTCAAAACCCGCCAAACGGTCGCCATCTCTCGGCCCCCAGAAGACAATACTTTGGGCGATGGTACCGTGATCACATGCGGCTGAGAAGCGAGGCGTTTTGAAAGGGAGTCAAGCCAACCGATAGGTGGCGCTCTCATGGCATGTGGGGCGCGCGACACGCACGCTGGAAAGGCTCGGGAAGCGGGGGCTGAGGGCGGTGGCGATCCAGATGGCGATGTTTTCGAGCGATGGGCGCTCCAGGCCCGGCACATCGTTCAGGAGCTGATGGTCAAGCTGGGCTTTGACGTCCTGGAGGCTTGCGTCCACGTCGGCGAAATCAGCGATCCAGCCGCTGTCCTGCGCAGGGGTGCCCCGCAAGGTCACTTCCACATGAAAGCTGTGGCCGTGGAAGCGGCGATAGCCGTGATCCTGCGGCATGTGCTCGAAATAGTGTCCGGCTTCAAATGTGAAGTCTTTCCGGATTTCCAGATATCCCGTCATGGTCTCCCTGCCGCGCCTGTCTCTCGGCCCGCCCTCTTCTATGCGGCACTCATAACCGGAACACGCACGGAAAGGGAGGGCCTATCTCACGGATCAGCGCCGACCGCAATCCTGCGCCTCCAGTTGGCGCAAGCACTCCGCCAAGGAGCGCTCCGGACTGGGCGTGAACGTTCGGCCCGTTGGCTTGAGATCCATGATGCGATCCAGGCGGAACATGCGGAAATCCTCGCGCAATTCACACCACGCCACGAGCGTCCACACTTTGCCCCAGAACCACAGGCCAAGCGGCTGCACGCAGCGTTCTGTGAGCGCGCCTTTCTCATCGCGATAGACGAATATCAGGACGGTGCGCGCTTCGATGGCGTGGTCCACCTCGTCAAGCACGTCGCGCAGGCGGTCCGTCATCTCCATCAGCGGCACGAAGACTTTGGTGTCACAGACCCGGCGGCGCTCCGATTCCGGCAACACCGCCTCGATCTTGACCAGAGCTTCTTCCGCGGCGCGGGCCATGGCAACGCCGCCCCATGCTTGCACCATGCGCGCCCCAATGGTCAGCGCCGCGATTTCGTCGCGGCTGAACATCATGGCCGGCAGGTCAAAGCCGCCGCGCAGCAGATAGCCGACGCCGGCCTCGCCCTCAATGGGTACGCCCGTGGCCTGGAGATCGGCGACGTCCCGGTAAATGGTGCGCTCGGAAACCTCCAGGCGCGCCGCCAGCCGGGCAGCCGTCACCAGACGGCTGCCCCGCAGATACTGCACGATTTGGACCAGGCGTTCGGCCCGGCGCATGGGTCTTACGCCTTGAAGAAGCCGATGGAATTGCCGTCCGGATCGATGGCGTAGAAGAATGAGCCGTCCGGGATGGTGATCACCTCGGAGACGACGTCGCCGCCCGCCTCTTTCACCCGCTCCATGATCTCTGTCAGCTCACCCGGCGCGAACAGATGGACCGTCGGGCCCGTTCCCTTCGGTGCGGGTTTGCCCACATAGAGATGCCCGGCAACGCCTTGGCCGCCCGCATAAGGCAGGCATGGCCATGGGCTCCGGCCCCCTGGTGTCGTCTTTCAAGGGCTCGGTCAGGACGGCACCATAGAAGCTCTTGGCCCGCGCCAGATCGGTGACAGGGATTTCAGCCCACACAATGCGATTGGGGTTGTTGTCGGTCATGGTCTCGCTCCCGGTGCTGGGTGCCCGCGGGCACGAAAGAGCGTCCCTATGCCACACCGCTCCTGACAGCCTTCTGTCAGGAGCCTTCGCGATCAGAACAGGACCGCGATGAACCCAACATAGGCTGCGACGAAGGCAATGCCGGAGGCCCGGCCAATGGTCCAATGCCGCCAGGCATAAGGCAGGATCAACAGCGCGCACGCGACCATGGCCCACAGGTCGATCTCACGGAAGCGCGGCTCTACCGGGATCGGCTCGCTCGCCACCATGGCCGTTAAGCCCATAATGGCCAAAATGTTGAACAGATTGCTGCCCAGCACATTGCCAAGCGCCAGACCGCAATGGCGCCGCATGGCGGCGACAACAGTGGTGGCCAGTTCCGGCAAGGAGGTGCCAAAGGCGATAATGCTGAGCCCGATCGTGGCCGGCGACACGCCGAGCCCCTGGGCAATGGTCACCGCGCCTTCCACAATCAGGTGCGACCCCAGCGGCAGCCCCACCAGCGCCACGCCAATGAACAGCGCGATCATGCGTCCGGTCTGAGGCCGGTCCTCGATATCATCGAGATCTTCGGTGCCACAGCCCTCGGTGTCGCCGCGCAGGGCGTTGTAGGCGGTGTAGCCGAGAAAGGCGATGATCAGGGCGAACAGCAACGCGCCTTCCCAGGCCGCGATCATGGCGCCCGCGTTCAGGCACACCCAGAGGAAAATAAGGCTTGCCCCCACCATGATCAGCGTGGTCCGCCGGATCGCTGGCTGATCGCAGACGGTGGGGTAGATGATGGCCGGAATACCCAGCACCAGCAGCACATTGGCAATGTTACTGCCGACCACATTGCCCAGCGCGATGCCGTTCGCCGAGCCCCCCTTCAACGCCGCGGAAATGCTGACCAGCAATTCCGGCGCCGACGTGCCGAAGGCGACAATGGTCAGACCGATGAGCAGCGGCGGCCAGTTTTGGCGTTCCGCCAGCGCCACGGCGCCGCGCACCAGCAGATCACCGCTGAACAGCAGAACCGCCAGGCCGCCAATCACGCTCACCCATGCCAAGATCATGCAACCGCACCTCGGGTTTCATCGTCGCGTGGCGTTGCCGCTTCTCACGCGGAGCCGAGCCAGCACAGGGCGTTCGACCGGAAGGAACGAACAACGCTTCCTGAAGGAGCTGTCGGCCACTGTGATATAGGAAGTGTTGAGGGGTTTGAAACATCCGCGGCTTGCGCGGTGGGGACCCGCGGACGGGAGGGCGCCCGTGGAAGTTTTGAGCGGCAAGGGAGTCGAGGTCCCTTATCTTGAAGAGGGTGTGATTTTCCTCGTCTCGTCGGTGCTGATCGTGCCGCTGTTCAAGCGGATTGGGATCAGTCCGATTCTCGGCTTCCTCTTGGCCGGGTTCATCGTTGGCCCCTCGGGCGTGGCGTTAACCTCGGATGTGGAGGGAGTGAGCGCGCTCGCCAAGCTGGGCGTCGTCTTTCTGTTGTTCACCATCGGGTTGGAGCTGTCCTTTGAACGCCTGAAGGCCATGCGTCGGCTGGTTTTTGGCCTGGGCAGCGCGCAGGTGGGCGTGACCACCCTTGTGGTGGCGGGTATTGCCTATGCGTGGGGCAATGGCATCAGCCAGGCGGTGATCATTGGCGCGGCGTTGGCGCTGTCCTCCACGGCCATGGTGCTGCAATTACTGGCTGAACGCGGCGAATTGGCGCTGCGCCACGGGCGCACGAGTTTTGCCGTGTTGTTGCTGCAAGACCTGGCCGTTGTGCCGATCCTGTTGCTTGTCAGCGTGATCGATGTGAGCGGCGAGGGGGATATCGCGCTCAATCTGACCCTCGCCTTGGCCAAGGCGGCGCTCGCCATCGGGGTGATTGTCATTCTGGGGCGGGTGCTGGTCCGCCCGGCCTTTCGGATCGTGGCGGCCTCCCAGAGCCCGGAAACCTTCATGGCCATGACCTTGCTGTTGATTCTGGGCGTGGCCTGGATCACGGCGCTGGCGGGCCTGTCGATGGAACTGGGGGCGTTCCTGGTGGGGCTTTTGCTGGCGGAAACCGAGTTCCGGCATCAGGTGGAAAGCGATATCGCGCCGTTCAAAGGCTTGCTGTTGGGCCTTTTCTTCATTTCGGTGGGCATGAGCCTTGATTTCACCATCGTGGAAGATCAGCTCGGCTGGGTAGCGGCGTCTGTCGTGGGCTTGATCCTGGTGAAGCTCGCGCTGGTGGTGGGGCTGGCGCGGCTGTTCGATGTGAATTGGGACGTGGCC
>CAZVEE010000069.1:0-18865 GCA_964625525.1 uncultured Alphaproteobacteria bacterium
GCTGGAGCAGATGGGCCTGCATTTGGGCATGGAAGTGGCCAACTGGCCGCCTGAGAATATCGAGGATCTGGCCAAGCGGTTCGAGGACCAGTACTGAACTGGCGAGCATGAGACAGGCGGGCAGGCGCCCGGGTGACGAGGAGTTGAAACGATGCGCCACGCGCACGGGTACCGCAAACTGGGGCGCAGCCAGTCCCACCGCAAATCGATGCTGGCCAATATGGCGGCCTCGCTCATCAAGCATGAGCAGATCAAGACGACGCTGCCGAAGGCGAAGGAGCTGCGGCCCTTCGTGGAGAAGCTTGTGACGCTCGGCAAGCGCGGTGACCTGCACGCCCGGCGCCTGGCGATCTCCAAGATCCGCGACAAAGCCATGGTGTCGAAACTGTTTGAGGTGCTGGGCGGGCGGTATGCGCTGCGTCCTGGCGGCTATACACGGATCCTGAAAGCGGGTCTGCGCACCAGTGACGCCGCGCCCATGGCCATTATCGAATTCGTCGAGCGCGACGTGGAGGCCAAAGGCAAAGATTCCGGCCCTGTGCAGGAACGCACGGAAGAAGCGCAAGCCGAATAAGAACGGCCTGGCATTGCACGGATAAGCAGAGCGGCCCCAATTCGGGGCCGCTTTTTTGTATGCGTCCGCAAGCGCGCTGTGCGACACTTCATCCTACAATCAAGGCCCAATGGGGCCCGAGCCGGGGGATGAGACATGGCCGATATTTTCGTGAGCTATAGTCCGGAAGATCGTGCCCGGGTGGAGCCGATGGTGCTCACCTTGGAACGTGCTGGCTATTCGGTGTTTTGGGACGCGGGCGTGGGTCCCGTCGAGACCACGACGCAGCGCGTGCTGAATGAGTTGCGGGGCAGTGCCTGCATCCTGGTGGTTTGGACCCATAACTCGGTGTTGGATCGATCCACGGCATCTGAGGCGCTGCATGGTCTCGATATGGGCAAGCTCGTCGCGGCGCGATATGATCAGGCTCCGGCCCAGGCGCCCTTCAACACCATGGGCACGATCGATCTGGATCATTGGGCCGGCGATCCGAATGACCCGGCCTGGCGCCGGCTTGTGGATCAGGTTGACGCCGCTGTGGCGCGCAGCCGCGGCACCGCGCCGGCGCCCCCCCAGCCATCCCAGCAACCTTATGGGGGGCACCCTCAGCCTCAGCCTCAACCCTATGGCGCGCCAGCCCAGCCCCAGCCCTATGGATTGCAGCCCCCCCATTACGGCAGCCACGGGGGCCATCCCGCTTATGGTCAGCCAGCGGGCATGGGTCTGCCACATCATTTGCAACCCAGCTATGACGACCGGATCGGTCTGCAGCGGGACTTCTCCTATTTCTATTTTAGCGTGCGCGGACGGATCAGCCTGGGGGAGGTCTGGCTTTACTGGATGCTGCCGAATATCGGGATCATTCTGGGGTTGTTAATGATCATCGGCCTGGTGGCCGCCGATGGGAATGAGCGCGATGCGGGGGCAGCAGCCGGCATATTGTTCCTGCTCTATCTCGTTGTCACGTTCTGGCCGTCGATCGCGGTCACGATTAAGCGGCTTCATGATATTGGCTGGACGGGAGTACTGATCCTCCTGGCGCTGATTCCCATCGGCAACATCGTGATTCTGATTGTTTCTCTGTTTGTGCCGGGCGATCGAGGCGCCAATCGCTTCGGACCTGACCCCCGCGACAGTTAGAGGCAACTGTGTGGAGATACGCGCTTGTAGAGACGGCGATCGGGACGCGGTTCTCGACATCTTTCGGGAGGTCGTGCGCGCCGGGGAAACCTATGCCTTTGCGCCAGACACCGACCGCGAGGCCGCCGCACGGATTTGGTTCGCACCAGGGGCTCATGTCTATGTGGCCGTGGAGGCGGGCCAGGTCCTTGGCTCTTGCTTTCTCAAACCCAACCAGCCGGGCTTAGGCGACCATGTGGCCAATGGGGGGTTCATGGTGGCAGAAGCGGTGCGGGGGCGTGGTCTGGGGCGCCGGCTGGGCCTCTTCGCCATCGCAGAGGCGCGCCGCATCGGCTTTACGGCCATGCAGTTCAATTTCGTAGTGTCCAGCAACACCGGCGCCGTGCGGTTGTGGCAGGATCTGGGGTTTCAGATCTTGGGTACGGTGCCGGGGGCGTTCCGCCATGTGCGGCTGGGCCCGGTTGATGTTCATATTATGTATCAGGCGCTGTAACGCTGCCTTGACGGTGCCACATCCCCGCGCCCATCTAGCGCTTTAGAGAGTCGGACTCGGAGGGGATCCCATCATGCGCATGACTTATGCTGCTCTCGCCGTCGTGGTGCTGGGCGTGGCCTTCGCTCTTGGTGCCTTTGATGGGGCGGCCCCCGAACACTCTGCCGTGGCGCCGGCCCATGCCGCGCCGGCACCCCGCGCAGAAGCGCGCACTGTGCCGGCCAGTATGGCGCAGGTGCAGCTGAGCTTTGCGCCAGTGGTGCGCGAAGTGTCGCCGGCGGTGGTGAACGTCTATGCCCAGCGCCGGGTGCGCGAGCGGCGCACCATGTTCGACGATCCGTTCTTCCGGCGCTTTTTCGGCGACCGTAACTTCGGCATGCCGCGGGAACGGGTTCAGAACTCCCTGGGCTCGGGCGTTGTGGTCCGGCCAGAGGGGATCATCGTCACCAACAATCATGTCATTGATGGCGGCGAGGAATTCACGGTCGTGCTGTCGGATCTGCGCGAGTTCGACGCCGACGTGATCCTGACTGACGAGCGCACGGACCTGGCGGTGCTGCGCATCGACACCCAAGGCGAAAGCCTGCCGTCCGTTGCGTTCCGCAATTCCGATGAAGTGCAGGTGGGCGATCTGGTGCTGGCGCTCGGCAACCCGTTCGGCGTGGGCCAGACCGTGACGAGCGGCATTGTCTCGGCGGTGGCGCGCACGCAAGTGGGCATCTCGGATTTGAATTTCTTTATACAGACGGATGCAGCCATCAATCCTGGTAATTCGGGGGGCGCGCTGGTCACGTCCGATGGTCAGCTTGCGGGCATCAACACGGCCATCTTCTCGCGCTCCGGTGGCTCCAACGGCATCGGCTTTGCGATCCCCTCCAATATGGTGCGCCTGGTCGTGGATAGTGCGGTCGAGGGGAAGGATCTGGTGCGGCCCTGGCTCGGCGCCGCCTATCAGCCGGTGACGGCGGATATCGCGGCCTCGCTGGGGCGTGACCGGCCGGGCGGTGCGTTGATCACGGATGTGTATCCCAACGGCCCTGCCGATGAAGGCGGCTTGCGCCCGGGCGACATCATTCAGAGCATTCAGAGCTTTGAAGTGCTGGACCCGCAGGGCCTGCGCTACCGCGTCGCCACCCAGCGTGCCGGCGAACCGGTCACATTGCGGTACTGGCGCGATGGCCGAGAGCAGGAAGCGCGCCTGATCGTTCGTGTGCCCCCGGAAGTGCCCGCCAAGAACGAGACCTTCCTGCCGGGCCGCTCACCGCTGGCCGGCGCGACGGTAGTGAACCTGTCGCCGCGCTTCAATGAGGACCATGGCCTTGATCCGCTGCAACGGGGCGTGGCGATCCTGCGCACGGAACCGGGCAGTCTGGCGAACCGCGCGCGCTTGCGCTCTGGCGATATCGTGCTGAGCGTTAACGGTCAGCCGGTGGAACAGGTGGAAGACTTGCAGCAAGCCATCGCGTATGAGGCCCGGCGCTGGGTGTTGGAAATTAAGCGGGGCCAGCGGGTTGTCACATTGAGGTATCGCGGCTGATGTCCTTGTTCGAGGCGGCGGGTCTGGAGGCCAGTGCGCCGCGTCCCCTGGCGGATCGGCTTCGGCCGGCGCATCTCGAAGATGTGGTGGGCCAGGACCATCTTTTGGCCGCCGACGCGCCGCTCGGGCGGATGGCCGCCGCGGCGCGATTTTCCTCGCTGATTTTGTGGGGGCCGCCGGGCACTGGCAAGACCACGATCGCCCGTCTGCTGGCCCGCGCGTCGGGTCTGCATTTTGAGCAGATCTCGGCCATCTTTTCCGGTGTTGCGGAGTTGCGCAAAGTGTTCGAGGCCGCCAAGGCTCGGCGCCAGACCGGCCAGGGCACGCTCTTGTTCGTGGATGAGATCCACCGCTTCAACAAGGCTCAGCAGGACGGCTTTTTGCCCCACATGGAAGACGGCACCATTACGCTGGTTGGAGCGACCACGGAAAATCCGTCATTTGAACTGAACCCGGCGGTGCTCTCGCGCGCTCAGGTCTTGGTGCTCAAGCGTCTCGACGACACCGCGCTTGAGGCGTTGCTCGCCCGCGCCGAGGCCGAGGAGGGGCGTCTCCTGCCGCTGGATGGGCAGGCCCGCGCGACCTTGCGCGCCATGGCCGATGGGGACGGGCGTTATCTCCTGAACTTGGCCGAAGACGTCTTCGCCCTGCGCGTTGAGACGGCGTTGACGCCGGCTGGGCTGGTGGAGACGGTGCAGCGCCGGGCACCGGTCTATGACAAGGGGCAGGACAGCCATTACAATCTCATCAGTGCTCTGCACAAATCTGTCCGCGGCTCGGACGCGGACGCTGCGCTTTATTATCTTGCCCGCATGCTGGCGGGCGGCGAGGACCCGCTTTACATCGCCCGGCGCATGGTGCGCATGGCCAGTGAGGATATCGGGCTTGCCGATCCCCAAGCGCTGGGCTTGGCGCTTCAGGCGCGCGATGCCTATGAGTTTCTGGGCTCGCCGGAAGGCGAGTTGGCGCTGGCGCAATGTGTGATCTATCTGGCGACGGCGCCCAAATCGAACGCCGCCTACACCGCCTATAAAGCGAGCGTGACAGCCGCTAAGGAGACCGGTTCCTTGGCGCCGCCCGCGCATAGTCTCAACGCGCCGACCAAGTTGATGAAAGAGATCGGTCACGGCAAAGACTATGTCTACGACCACGATACAGCGGACGGCTTTTCCGGCCAGAACTACTTTCCCGAGGCGATGGAACGCCAGCGCTTCTATCAGCCGACGGAACGGGGCTTCGAGCGTGAGGTCTCCAAACGGCTTGCTTATTGGGACCGGTTGCGGGCGCAAGGGAGCGACATGTGAGTATGCCTGTCACCTGGCCTCTCTTGGGTGCGGTGGCCGCCGGAGGCGCCCTGGGCGCGATGGGGCGGTTCATCATGGGCAGTGCCATTTTGGCCTTGCTGGGCCCGCGTTTTCCCTGGGGTACACTGGGCGTCAATGTCCTAGGCTCGTTCGTCATGGGGCTCTTGGCCGGGTTGGCCGCGCGCCACTGGGGCGAGGCGGGCAGTGCAGAGCTGCGGGCCTTTCTCATGGTCGGCGTGCTCGGTGGGTTTACGACATTCTCGGCCTTTTCGCTCGACGCGGTGATCCTGATGGACCGCGGCGCTTATGCGGCCATGGCGGCCTATGTGGCGGGCTCGGTTGTCTTATCGGTACTGGCCTTGCTGGCGGGTCTCGTTCTGGCGCGGAGCCTGTGAGCCCATGAGCGGTGTGCAGACCATTCCGGTGTCGGCTGATGACGCGGGCTTGCGGCTCGATCGCTGGTTCCGCCAGCATTTTCCCACGCTCCCGCATGGTCGCTTGGAAAAGCTCCTGCGCACGGGGCAGGTGCGGGTGGATGGTGGCCGGGTCAAAGCCAATACACGCCTGGAAGAGGGCCAGGCCGTGCGCGTGCCGCCGCTGGGCGACACGGCGTCCGCGGCGCGCCCTGCCGTCGCGCGCGTCAGTGAAACCGATCGCCGGTTTGCCGAAGACCTTCTTCTGCATCAGGACGACGATGTGTTGGTGGTGAACAAGCCATTCGGCTTGGCGGTGCAGGGCGGTACGAAGACGGTGCGCCATCTGGACGGCATGCTTGATGCGTTTTGCTTCGGCGCCTCGGAGCGTCCGCGCCTTGTGCACCGGCTTGACCGGGACACGAGCGGGGTGCTGGTGCTGGCCCGCCACCGGCGTGCCGCCCAGGCGTTGACGGCCGCGTTCAAGGCGCGCGAGACCCGGAAAATCTATTGGGGTCTGGTGTTGGGCGTGCCGGACCGGGAAAACGGTGATCTGAAAGCACCGCTGAAGAAAGGGCTGGGTCCGGACGACAGCGAGCGTATGGTACCCGCTCGCCCGGGCGATCCCGAGGCCAAGCCCGCGCTGACGCGGTTTGCGATCATGGCGCAGGCGGGGCAGAAGGCAGCGTGGCTGGCGCTGTTGCCCGTGACGGGGCGCACGCATCAGTTGCGCGCCCATTGTGCGCTACTGGGCACGCCGTTGGTGAATGACCGCAAATATGGCTATGGCGCCGGCCGCGAGCCGTTGAGCGGCATGGCCGACGGCTTGCACCTGCACGCGCGAATCCTGGAGATTGCGCATCCCAAAGGCGGTATCCTGCATGTGGAGGCGCCGCTGCCGCCGCACATGGCGCAGACCTGGGATCTATTCGGCTTCGGACCGGAGCACTGGCACGATCCGTTCCCCTGAGCCTCTCCCGTCCGACGAGAAGGAGCGCCCGGATGGCCAGCCCCTATCGCGATAGTACGCCCCTGCGCCTGGTCGTTTTTGATTATGACGGCACGCTGGTGGATAGCCACGCCATGCTGCACAAGGCCTATGAGGCGGCCTTCCGCGCGGTGGGGCTGCCCATTCCGTCACAGGAGGCAACACGCGCGGCCGTGGGCTTTCCCATGCTGGAGACACTGGCACGGATGGCACCACCTGAGACGGACCGCGCGACCCTGGAAGCAGCCGACCGGGCGTTGCACGACGCCCGACGCTTTCAGCGCAGTGGTCACGAGCCGATGGATCGGTTATTCGATGGGGTGCTGGATGTGCTGCAGACCCTTTATGATAGTGATAGCACGCTGATTGCGGTGGCGACCAACAAGTCTCGCCGCGGCTTGGAGCACAGCCTCGCCAGTCACCGCATTGCCCGCTATTTCGTGAAAACCTGCACGGCCGACGAAAGCCCATCTAAACCGCATCCGGCCATGCTGGAGGAGCTGATGGGCTTTGCCGGTGTGGCGCCGGAGCAGACCGCTATGGTGGGCGACACGATCGTGGACATGCAGTTGGCCCGCAATGCCCGGGTGAGCGCCATCGGCGTGAGCTGGGGGTATCATCAGCGGGTGGCGTTAGAGGCGGAGGAGCCTGCGGCGCTCATTGACCATATGAGCGAGCTGCCGGATGTTCTGGCGCGGCTGTGGGGCTGAGCGCTGTGGTACGGTCAAGGCTTGTGTACCGGGCTGCGATTTGTGACCTCCAAAACATGAGAGAAAGCAGGGAACCAAGCGATGAAACGGGTCTATGAGACGGTCGCGGTAGAAGGCGCGGACGCCGGCTTTGCCGTTACGTTGGACGGCAATGGCATGCGCACGCCCGCCGGGACGCCTTTGGTTGTCCCGTCCCGCGCCATGGCCGATGCCATTGCCGATGAATGGAGCCGCCAGGGCGAGACCGTTGAGCCTTGGACTATGCCCTTCACACGCCTCGCCAATGCGGTGATCGATGGGGTCGTGGCCCGCAAGGACAGTGTGGTGGAGTCGCTGACCCGCTACGGTGGGTCTGATCTGTTGTGCTACCGCGCGGAAGAGCCAGAGGAATTAGCCGCCCGCCAAGCCGCCCACTGGGAGCCGTTGCTCGACTGGGTGCGTGAGCGCTTTGGCATTCAGCTGCGCGTGGGCAAGGGCCTCAACCCCGTGGATCAGCCCGAGAGCGCGCTGGAAAAGCTGCGCAGCGTCTTCCAAAACTGCGATCCTTACACCCTGGCGAGTGCCCATACGGCCGCCTCCATCAGCGGGTCGGCCGTCATCGCCCTGGCGCTGGTGCACGACCGGTTGGATCTCGACGCCGCCTGGAGTGCCTCGCGCGTGGATGAGGACTGGCAAATCGAGAAATGGGGCGAGGATGCCGAGGCCGCCGTGCGCGATATGCGTCGGAAACGGGAAATGGCGGTGTCCGTCGAGGCAATTCGCTTCATGCGCGAACCTGAGCCGTCACCCGAGCGCCGTACCGCCTGATCGCCCTTTCGTTCCCCCTGCCGCTTGATATGGTATGACTGCATCTGCGGGGCCTGTGCCCATGCGGTACATCAGTCAGTCAGGTAAGGATGGTCGGGGATGAAGGACATTCTGCGCCAGCTCGAAGAAAAGCGGGCGACCGCGCGGCTCGGGGGCGGTCAAAAGCGGATCGATGCCCAGCATGCACGCGGCAAGCTCACGGCGCGTGAGCGCATCGAGGTGCTGCTCGATGAAGGGTCCTTCGAGGAATACGACACATTCGTGGAGCACCGCGCCACCGAGTTCGGTATCGACGAAACGCGCATTCCCGGCGACGGGGTGGTGACCGGCTGGGGCACCATCAATGGGCGCATGGTCTTTGTGTTCAGCCAGGATTTCACGGTCTTTGGCGGCTCTCTCTCCGAAACCCACGCGGCCAAGATCGCCAAGATCATGGACAAGGCCATGATGGTCGGCGCGCCAGTGATCGGCCTGAACGACTCTGGCGGGGCGCGCATTCAGGAAGGCGTGGACAGCCTGGCGGGTTACGCAGAGGTGTTCACCCGCAATGTGCTTTCCTCCGGCGTCATTCCCCAGATTTCGGTGATTATGGGTCCGTGCGCGGGTGGGGCGGTGTATTCCCCCGCCATGACCGATTTCATCTTCATGGTGGAAGATACCTCCTACATGTTCGTCACCGGGCCCGATGTGGTGAAGACGGTGACCCAGGAGCAGGTGACGGCCGAAGAGCTCGGTGGCGCGCGCACGCACACCAGCAAATCATCCGTGGCCGACGGAGCGTTCCCCAACGATGTGGTAACGCTGAAGCAGATGCGTCGCCTGTTCGATTTCCTGCCCCTGAACAATCAGGAACAGCCGCCGGAGCGCCCCAGCCATGATGATCCGGACCGGGTAGAAGACTCCCTCGACACCCTCATCCCGTCGAATCCAAATAAGCCCTACGACATGAAGGAACTGATCCTGAAAGTTGTGGATGAGGCGGACTTCTTTGAGATCCAGGAAAATTTCGCCAAGAATATCATCACTGGTTTTGCCCGCGTGGACGGCTCCAGCGTGGGCGTGGTGGCGAACCAACCCATGGTCCTTGCCGGCTGTCTGGACATTGCCGCGAGCCGCAAGGCGGCACGCTTTGTGCGCTTCTGCGACTGCTTCAATATTCCCATTGTGACCTTTGTGGACGTGCCAGGATTCCTGCCGGGCACGGCGCAGGAATATGGCGGGCTGATCAAGCAGGGCGCCAAACTGCTCTTCGCCTATACCGAAGCCACGGTGCCGAAAGTGACGGTCATTACACGGAAGGCCTATGGCGGAGCGTATGACGTGATGGCCTCCAAGCATATTCGCGGCGACGTGAATTATGCCTGGCCCACCGCCGAGATCGCCGTGATGGGGGCGAAAGGCGCGGTGGAGATTATCTTCCGCTCCGAGATCGGCGATGAAAACGCCATCGCCGAGCGCACCAAGGAATATGAAGACCGCTTCGCCAATCCTTTCATTGCCGCTCAACGCGGGTTCATCGATGAAGTGATCATGCCCCACTCGACCCGCCGCCGCGTCTCACGGGCACTGAAGATGCTGCGCAACAAGACGGTCGAGAACCCCTGGAAGAAGCACGACAACATCCCGATGTGAGGACCTACGGCGCGTCAGCGGGGGGCGGCGTTCCGCTCGGCCTCCGCCACGATGCGCTTGACGGCGATGAAGCTGTCCGGCGTGACCGACAGGCTATCAATGCCCGCCTCCACCAGATGGCGGGCAAAGCCCGTATGGTCACTGGGCGCTTGACCGCACAGGCCGATCTTGCGGCCTGCCGCTTTGGCGCGCGTGATCACCGTGCGGATGGACTCTAGAACGGCCGGGTCTTCTTCGTCGAACAAGGCCGCCAGCCGGTCGGAATCCCGATCAACACCCAGCACCAATTGGGTCAGGTCATTGCTGCCGATGGAAAAGCCATCGAAGCGTTCGGCGAATTGAGAGGCGAGGATCACATTGGACGGGACCTCGCACATCACATACACCTCCAGGCCAGCCTGACCCCGCACCAGCCCTTCCTCCGCCATCACCGCCAAGGTGCGGTCCGCCTCGTCGAGTGTGCGGCAGAAGGGGATCATCATGACCACGTTTTTCAGGCCGATCTCGTCGCGCACTTTACGGATCGCCGCACATTCCAGCGCAAAGCCGTCGCGATAGGCGGGGCTGTAATAGCGGCTTGCGCCGCGCCAGCCGATCATGGGGTTGGCCTCGGCCGGCTCGAACCCCTGGCCGCCGATGAGATTAGCGTATTCGTTGGTCTTGAAGTCGCTCATGCGCACGATGACCTGGTGGGGATGATACGTCGCGGCGATGCGCGCAATACCTTGCGCCAGCGTATCAATGAAATAGGCCTGTTTGCTGGGGTAGGCGGCGGTCATGGCGTCGATGGCGGCGCGGGCCTGCGGGTCGGACACCTTGTCGAAATGCGCCAGCGCCATGGGGTGCGCTTTGATCAGCGTGCCCACAATGAACTCCATCCGCGCCAGGCCCACCCCGTCCGCTGGCAGGCGCCACCACCGCATGGCGGCGGCCGGATTGGCCATGTTGAGCATCACCCGCGTGCGCGTCGTGGGCACGGTTTCCAGCGACACCGCCTCTACCGCATACTCGGAAATGCCGTCATAGATCAGCCCCGTATCTCCTTCGGCGCAGGACACGGTGACAGGCTGACCGTCGGCGAGGATCTGCGTGGCATCACCCGATCCAACCACGGCCGGCAGGCCCAATTCGCGGCTGACAATGGCTGCGTGCGAGGTGCGCCCGCCATGATCGGTGACGATGGCTGCCGCCTGTTTCATGATCGGCACCCAGTCCGGGTCCGTGGCGCCAGTCACCAGGACCGAGCCGGGGGTGAAGCGGTGGATTTCTGCCGGGCTGTCGAGCTTGCAGACCGTACCGGTGGCGATGGCCGCACCGATGCTCAGCCCCGTGACGAGCACGCGGCCCTTGGTGGTTAGCGTATAGCTCTTGAGGTCCGCCGCATCACGGCGGGCGGAGACGGTCTCTGGCCGGGCCTGGACGATGAACAGGTCGCCCGTTTCCCCGTCTTTCGCCCATTCCATGTCCATCGGGCGCTTGTAGTGGCGCTCAATGGCGCAGGCCCAGCGGGCCAGCTGGCAGATTTCCGCGTCATTCAGCACAAAGGCGGCGCGCTCGGCCGGCTCGGTATCCACCGTTCTTGTCGCCCGTTCGCCATAAATGATCTTCAGTTCCTTGGCGCCGGGGGCTTTTTCGATAATCGGTGTATAGCGGGTGTCCTCCAGCAGCGGCTTGAACACCATATACTCGTCTGGGTCCACGATGCCCTGCACGACCGATTCGCCCAGACCCCAGCTGGCATTGATCAGCACAGCTTCAGGAAAGCCCGTTTCGGTGTCGATGGAGAACATGACGCCAGAGCCTGACAGATCCGAGCGAACCATGCGTTGCACGCCCACCGACAACGCCACGCGCATATGGTCAAAGCCATGGGTTTCCCGATAGACAATGGCTCGGTCCGTGAACAGCGAAGCAAAGCAGCGTCGGCAGGCGGCGAGGAGATCACTCTCCCCACAGATGTTCAAAAAGGACTCTTGCTGGCCAGCGAAACTGGCATCGGGCAGGTCTTCCGCCGTTGCACTGCTGCGCACCGCCACGTCCAGATCCCCCATGCCGGCGGCGTCACATAAGCGGCGATAGGCCTGGGTTATGGCCTCGGCCAGCACCGAGGGCATGGGCGCATCCAGGATGGTTTGGCGCACCCGGCGGCCCGTTTCCGCGAGGCTTTGGCTGTTCTGGGTGTCACATCGCGCCAGAAGATCGGCAATAGCCGCACGCAGATCATTCGTATCTAGAAAGGCCCAGTAGGCATCAGCGGTGGTGGCGAAACCGTCGGGGACCCGCACGCCCACATCTTGCAGCCGCTGTGTCATTTCCCCGAGGGAGGCGTTCTTGCCGCCGACCAATCCCACATCCGTGTTGTGGACTTCGCTGAGGTGAACCACATAACGAGCCGGATCCTGGGACATGAGTCTCTCCAGTCAGGGATAAGGGGCACTGTCGCGCGGGACTGTATCGTGCTGTCTGGGCTTGAGCGACGAAAAACGGCCGGATGCGGCCTAAAATGAACGGGGCGATTACACGCTCTAAATAGTTAGTCTAGGGAGTAAATAATTGGTATGGGTCTTAAGGCGCCAACTCACTGATCGAGATCAATTGCAGCCCGTGCAGGGCGCGTCGGTGCCCGAAGCACGGGTGACGCGCGTTGAGTACACGGCAATCCTCTCAATGTTCTGCGCGGCTTTGTTTGAATTCCATGCGAGATTGTTGAAATGGCGCTACCCTCTGCCTTGTATAGTTTTGCAGAATCACTGGCGAGAAGAGCTTTTTCCTGGACGGATTTGACCTTTCCGTTGTCTGCGGGGGCGCCTTGGCATTTTTGGTGCCTCACGGGTTCTATTTATCCATCCGATCGGTTATAGTCTGTCATGCCAAGCGACATTTGTTGACCTGCCGTCCGGAACGCACGGTTCCGGCTTTGCCCTGCCTGGGTATTGGCGGCAGTGACCGTGGGTCTGTGGGCTGACGGCCCTGTACCGGCCGCGAACCCCGCCCGTGTCGCCGATCCCGATCACCTCGGATCGGGTCATCAAATCAGGAGAGAGACCATATGTCAGGGGATCAGCACTCGGGAGAGACCACGCCTGAAACGGCACTCGACGAGGCGGCGGACACCCGCGAGACGGATCATTACCATGAACAATATGTCAAAAGTTTTGTCGAGAAGTGGGATGAGCTGATCGATTGGGATGCGCGGGCGGAAAGCGAAGGCCGCTTCTTCATCGATCTGTTGCGGGCGCGGGAGAAAGTGACGGTTCTGGATGTGGCCGCCGGCACCGGCTTTCACTCCGTGCAGCTCTTGCGCGCCGGCTTTCAAGTCACGAGTGCGGATGGCAGCGCGGAAATGCTGTCCAAGGCCTTTGAAAATGCGCGCCGCCGGGGGTTGGTGTTGCATACGGCCCATGCGGACTGGCGCTGGTTGAACAAGGACATTCATGGCAAATACGATGCCATTATCTGCCTGGGGAATTCCTTCACCCATCTGTTTGAGGAACGCGACCGCCGCCGGGCGCTGGCTGAGTTCTATGCCGCGCTCAAGCATGATGGCATTCTGATCCTGGACCAGCGGAACTATGACGCGATCCTGGATGTGGGCTTCAGCACCAAGCACAAATTCTACTATTGCGGCGATCAGGTTACGGCGGAACCGGAACATATGGACGACGGCCTGGCGCGCTTCCGCTATGAGTTCCCCGACGGGTCGGTGCATCACCTCAACATGTTTCCGCTGCGCAAGGATTACATGCGCAAGCTCATGCAAGAGGTGGGTTTCGACAAAGTGCGCACCTATGGCGACTTCCAGGAAACCTACGAACAGACCGAACCCGACTTCTTCATTCACGTGGCCGAAAAAACCTATGAGGTTGAGACCGGCCTGTCCGTGGAAGAAACCGATGCTGTCACGCGGGTCACGGAAGACTACTATGACAGTCACGATGCGGATCAGTTTTATAAAATCGTCTGGGGCGGCGAGGATATCCATGTGGGGCTCTATGAGACCGGCAGCGAGGACATCGCGGTGGCCAGCCGGCGCACGGTGGAACGCATGGCCGCCCATCTGTCAGGCCTTGGCGCGGGAACCCGCGTGCTGGATATGGGGTCGGGCTATGGCGGCGCGGCACGGCATCTGGCACGCGCCTTCGGCTGTCATGTGACGTGCCTGAACCTGTCGAAAGTCGAGAACAAGCGCAATCGCGCGCTCACGCATGAACAAGGGCTGGCCGATCGCATTACGGTCTTGCACGGGGCGTTCGAGGATGTGCCGTTGGAAGCTGCCAGCATCGACGTGGTGTGGTCACAGGATGCATTCCTGCACTCTGGCGATCGGGCGCGGGTCTTGGCGGAGGCTGCGCGGGTGCTGCGCCCCGGCGGACAGCTGATCTTCACTGATCCTATGCAGGCGGATGTGATCACCGATCCCACCCATTTGCAGCCCATCTATGATCGCATTCACCTTTCCAGTCTCGGCTCGGTCGCCTTTTATCGGGAAACTCTGACGGAGCTGGGCTTTGAGGAAGTGCGCACAGAAGTGCTGACGCCGCATATGCGCACCCATTACGCGCGCGTGCGGGAGACGCTGCTGGCCCGCTATGACGAGATCACCCAGGTCGTGTCCAAAGACTATGTGGATCGCATGGCGCAAGGGCTGTCGCACTGGGTCGATGGCGCAAAAAGCGGACTGATGGCCTGGGGCATTCTGCATTTCCGCAAACTCTGAGCCGAACCGGTCGGCTTTGGGCGGCGTAAAACAGGCAGGCCATCTCACAGAGGAGACTGTCTCATGCGCGCCGCCTTTTTCTCCGCAGCTCTTGCCGTGGCTGTCTCCCTGCCGGCAGCGGCCGAGCCGTTCAACGAGGATTTCGCGCTGAACCTGGAGCGCTATGCGGGCCTCTGGTATGAGACCGCGCGGACACCCAATGAGTTTGAAGACAACACGCCGCGGCGTCAGGGGGAGGTGTTCTCACCCTGCTTCAACGCCACCGCGGCCTATACGGTGCAGACAGAAAGCCGGCTGACCTTGCGCAATCGCTGCAAGCGGGAGGCGCCGAGCGGGCGGGTGATCGAAGACACCATCACCGGTGTCATTCAGGTGCAAGAGGGCAGCGCCGGGCGCAAAGCCAAGATCACATTTGGGTCCGGCGTGGCACGGTTTTTCCAACGCGCTTTTGCCGATGGTGGCTTTGATTATTGGATCTACTGCGTCAGCCCGGTCGCGGGCGAGGGGCCTTATGACTGGGCGGTGGTGAGCGGGGAGGAGAAGGATTTCCTCTTCTTCCTCACCCGCGATCAGTTTGTCTCCGAGGAGACGCTGGCGGCTATGCGGTCTTGCGCGCGCACGCACGCCTTACCGGTGGACGAGCTCATCTACCCGCAGCGGGCGGAGTAGCCGCTCTCACGCTTCCGCGCCCACATGGATGACTTCCATGTGGGTGTTGTAGTGAGAGACCAGGTCTCCGATCAGCTCATCTTTGGTGTAACCCATAATGTCGTAATCGGCGGGTCCGGCGAGCAGGTGCACTTCGGCCCGGTAGTGGCGCCGGTTGCCGTTAGCAGAATCGTCGATGTCGAAATAGACAAAGGACGGGGCGCGGTACCCACGCAGGCGCACGCCGTAGCGGAAGTCGAGTTCCATGCCATGGAACACGGTCAGTTCCACCTGATCCGGCCCTTGCTTGACGGTCGCTTCAAGGCCCTTTTCCCGGATGTATGTCGCGATTTCGTCCAGCGCTGGCTTAGCCACGAGAGTAAGGAAGCGCTCGGCTTCTTCGCGGGTGTAGTGGCGGATAATGGTGTTCAGCCGTTGTTCCCAAGAGGCGCTGGTGCCCTGGATAGGCAGCGCCTGCTGCGGCGGGCTCATGCGATAGGTGCGTGCGACCTGATCGACGCTTAAGCCCCGATAGAGCCCATAGCAGATGAACAACATCACCACCGTAAAGGGCAGGGCGCTGGTGATGGAGGCGGTTTGAAGCGCGGCGAGGGTCTGCTGGCCACCCGCGATCAACAACACCGCCGCGACGAAGCCTTCGGTCATGGCCCAGAAGACCCGCTGCCACACCGGTGGATTAGGGTGGCCGCCCGATGTGATGATGTCGATCACCAGCGATCCGGAGTCTGAGGAGGTCACAAAGAAGGTGATCACCAGCACCGTGGCGACGAGCGCCGTGATGGTCCCCAGCGGCAACCGTTCCAGCAGCATGAAAATGGCAATGGAGTAATCCTCGGCAATGATCTGCGACAGCATGCCGTCCGTAGCCATGTCCATGGAGATGGCCGTATTGCCGAAAACGGTCATCCACATGAAGGTGAAGCCCGCCGGCACAAACAGCACGCTGAGAATGAACTCCCGCACGGTGCGCCCGCGCGAGATGCGCGCGATGAACATGCCCACGTAGGGCGACCAGGAAATCCACCACGCCCAATAAAACAGCGTCCACCCCCGTATCCAGCTGGCCGCCTGGCCGTCCTGATCCTCATAGGCGTACAGGCGGAAGGTCATGGGGAAAAACTCTGACGCGTAGGCCCCGATGTTCTGCACGAAACTGCGCAGCAGATCGAGCGTCGGACCGGCGAGCAGCACAAAGGAGAGGAGCAGCACCGCCAGGAGCAGGTTGAGCTCGGAAATCCGTTTGATCCCCTTGTCCAAGCCACTGACGACCGAGATCGTGGCCAGGCCCGTGATCCCGGCGATCAGCAGCACCTGCACCCAGGTATCCACCGGCACGCCGAACAAGTGGTTCAGGCCCGAATTCACCTGCATGACCCCAAGGCCCAGCGAAGTCGCCACGCCGAACATGGTGCCGACCACCGCGAAGATATCGACCATATGTCCAATGGGACCGTGGATACGGTCGCCCAGGATCGGATAGAGGGCAGAGCGGATGGTCAGCGGTAGATTGTGACGGAAGGCGAAATAGGCCAGCGCCAAGCCCACCACGATATAAATCGCCCAGGCATGCAAACCCCAGTGAAAGAAGGTCAGGCGCATGGCATCGCGCGCCGAGTCCAGCGTGCCGCCCTCGCCCACGGGCGGGTTGGAATAGTGCATGATCGGCTCGGCGACGCCGAAAAACACCAGTCCGATCCCCATGCCGGCCGAGAACAGCATGGCGAACCACGAGGTGTAAGTGTAGTCGGGCTCGGAATCATCCGGCCCCAGTTTGATGCGCCCCAGAGACGACGCCGCCAGATAGACCACAAAGACAAAAAAGAATGCGACGGCTAGAATATAGAACCAACCGAATGTATCGGATATGAAGCGAAGAATTTGCGGAAACACGGTCTCCGCTTGAGCGCTAAAGACGACGCCAGTTAGAACAAAGCCTAAGATGACCGCGGCTGAAATATAAAAGACGGGCCCTATGACTGCTTGGCCGGCGCCCTTGACCCATGCGGGCGCACGCCCGTCCGTCTCGCGGTTCATCCGAAAAAACTCCATGCGATCTGAGGATTGGTTAACCGCATCTTATCCTGTCCAATCGGAGAGGGCCAGGGGCCGCCCGGCTTTTGGTCAGCTTCTTGATTTTCGCCGACTCTTCACGGGCAAGTTGTGGACGCTGCTGAGTCCACTGTTAGAGTCGAGTGTATGCAGTGAAAGCTGCAAGTCAGAGGAGCGAAATATGACAGCATTGTGTTACGACAGCAGCGTCTTCGACCGGTTGAGCGGCCCCAGCCAAGCCCTGGCCACCCTGACCGCGCGACCGGGTGGTCTGGAAGCGGCTGGCACTGTCATCGTGAAGCATGGCCTGCAAGATGTCGCTGGTATCGCCCTGTTGCATCGACACTTCGACCTGGCGCCAGGCGAGCGCGTGGTGCGGACCGTCGAAGCGGATCACGCCCTGCTGGGCGTCGCATGCGTCGGTGGTGGCGGTGACAAAGATGAAGACGACGGCCACAGCCACAGCCACGGCGGTGACGATAGGGCGGTGGGGGCGCTTGTGCCCTATACGTGGTCCTTCGCTCAGTCTTGCGATCGGTTGGCCGTTCCTCTGGAGTTCACCGATCCGGTGCGCCATCCCCTGGCGGCTCGGCAGGCGGATCAGATCGAGGCGAATACAGCCTTTCTCCTGGCGATGCGCGAGACCCTGGTCTCCTACGGCATCGCGGACGTCGTCGGTGTGTCAAGTCTGCACCTGCTGGAACTGCTGCCTCTGGCTCCGGGCATGATACTGCGCGAAAGCCCATGCTCGGACGCGCCGCGCCAAGAGCGGCTGGACGTTGTGTCCAAGGCGGCTGACCGTCGCCTTAAGGTCGTCCCGACACTTTGGGTGAGCGAACAGAAAGAGGGGGCGCCTGGCGAACGTGTTACTCTCAGGCAGTGCCTTGATTGTGAACACGAAGAAGGTGACCCCAACATCGGTGTCCACAGGGCATCGGGCTCGGCAGGCGCCCAAAGCCCGGACCTCTCACCGCCACCGTCTTCTCGGGCGCCGTCAACCGGTGAGACCGCCACGGCCCGGGAGACCCGGGACACTCAAGGCCTGGTTTCGCTTCACGTGGTCGCCGGTTGTAACGAGTGTCACACCGACGATGTCACAACGACGCTCCCATAAAGCCAAGATCCAGGGGCTAAGATCGCTGTGAGCTTTGAGCGCGTGTCTTAGATGCGCATGGTCGGCCCCAAACCTCTTGTCCATAAATCAGCAGACCACTCCCCATCGCGTGTCTTCTGCACGCGGTGGGGGCTGTCGATTTGCAGGGCGCGGTGGCCATGCTACAGAGTCAGGGAGCGTTTTGGTAAGGGCCGACAGGGGATAACCGCGTCCATGTTCTCGAAGATTCTGATCGCCAACCGGGGCGAGATCGCCTGCCGTGTCATCAAGACAGCCCAGCGCATGGGGCTGAAGACCGTTGCGGTCTATTCCGAAGCCGACCAGGATTCCCTGCATGTGGAAATGGCGGACGAGGCGGTGTTTCTCGGGCCGCCGCCGGCGGCCCAGTCCTACCTGCTGATCGACAAGATCATCGACGCGGTGCGCCAGACCGGCGCGCAAGCCGTGCATCCGGGCTTTGGGTTCCTATCCGAGAACCCGAAATTCGCCGAGGCCTTGGCCGCCGCGAACATCGCCTTTATTGGCCCCAACGCCCATGCGATCTCGGCCATGGGCGACAAGATCACGTCGAAAAAGCTCGCGGCGGAAGCGGGGGTGTCCACTGTGCCCGGCTATATGGGCATCATCACCGATGCCGATGAGGCTGTGCGCATCGCCAATGACATTGGATATCCGGTGATGATCAAGGCATCGGCTGGCGGCGGCGGCAAGAGCATGCGCATAGCCTGGTCGCAGGACG
>CAZVEE010000070.1:0-18398 GCA_964625525.1 uncultured Alphaproteobacteria bacterium
GGCGCTTGTCATCCTGGATGAAATCGGGCGCGGCACGGCCACTTTTGACGGCCTCTCCATCGCCTGGGCGGCGCTTGAACATCTGCATGATGTCAATCTGTGCCGGGGCTTGTTCGCCACCCATTATCACGAGCTGACAGCGTTGGCGCAGAAACTGCCGGGGCTTGGCAATCTCACGGTCAAGGTGAAAGAGTGGCGGGGTCAGGTGGTGTTCCTGCATGAGGTGAGCGAGGGCGCGGCGGATCGCTCCTACGGTATCCAGGTTGCTAAGCTTGCGGGCCTGCCGCCGGCGGTGATCGCCCGCGCCGGTTCTGTGCTCGAAACGCTGGAAAAGGGGCGGGCCGCAGGCAAGGCAACAGTCAGTCTCGATGATCTGCCGCTGTTCTCCGCCAGCCGATCCGAGCCCGCCGGGTTCAGCGAGCCAAGCCCCGTGGAGACGGCGCTCGACACGCTCGACCCGGATGTGCTGACCCCGCGCGAGGCCCTGGCGGCGCTTTATGATCTGAAGGCCAAGCACGCAACAAAAGGATAAGACATGGCCGTCTGTGCTCCGCATCGCCGCACTGTTCTCGCGGGTCTGCTGGCCTCAATGGTCGCGGGCTGTGGCGAGCCGGCGGCGCCCGCCGGTGCGGTTTTGCACCGAGGCAACTCGTCCGAGCCCGCGTCCCTGGATCCGCATCGGGTGCAGGCGGTGAACGACATGCACATCGTCACTGACTTGTTCATGGGGCTGATGGGGTTGTCGGCTGACGCCCGGCCCGTTCCCGGCGCGGCGGAACGTATGACGGTGAGCGGTGCGGGGCGTATCTATACCTTCCAGTTGCGCGAGGGGCATCAGTGGTCGGATGGTGTGCCGGTGACGGCGGATGATTTCGTCTTTTCCTTTCGTCGCCTCATGGATCCGGCGACGGCGGCCGCCTACGCCTCTTTCCTCTATGTCATTGAGAATGCACGAGCGGTGAATGCGGGGGATTTGCCCGTCTCGGCCCTTGGCGTTGTGGCCACGGGGCCGCGCACGCTGGTGCTGCGGCTGGAGGCGCCGGCGCCCTATCTGCCGGAACTTCTGACCCTGCCGCCGACGTTCCCGGTGCCCGCCCATGTGGTGCGCGCTCAAGGCGATGATTGGGTGCGAACCCGGCCGCTTGTGTCCAATGGCCCGTTCCGGCTTGCGCGTTGGCGGCCGAATGATTTTGTCCGCCTAGATCGTAATTCGCGATTCTATGACGCCTATAATGTCGCTCTGGATACGGTGATTTACTATCCGACCGACGACCAAAACGCTGCCCTGCGCCGGTTCCGCGCCGGCGAGTTGGACATGAATAATGCGGTGCCTGTGCAGCACATGGCCTGGCTGCGCGAGGAAATGCCCGACGCGCTGCGCATCACGCCGCGCCTTCAGACCGCCTATGTGACGTTCAATACTCGCCGGGCCCCGTTCGATGATGGGCGCGTGCGTCGCGCGCTGTCCATGGCGGTGGATCGGGACGTGCTGGCCGAGGAGATTATGGCCGGCGTCAACCTGCCCGCGCACGCCTTCGTGCCGCCGGGTATTGCTAACTATCCCCATACAGAGCGCTTAGCCTGGCATGATATCTCGCCCGTCGAGCGCCGCTTGCGCGCGCGAGACTTGCTGGCCGAGGCGGGCTTTGATGCCCAGGCGCCCTTGCGCTTTGAGTATCGCTTCTGGGGCGGCACGGACAATCGCCGCCGCGCGATCGCGGTCGCGGCCATGTGGAAGGATGTGGGCGTCGAAGCGGACCTCGTGGAGACGGAAATCAAGACCCATCTGGCGGCTTTGCGCGCCGCTGATTTCGCGGTGGCCGAGGCGGGCTGGGTCGCCGATTTCAACGATCCGGTGAATTTTCTGTCCCTGTTCGACAGCGCCATGGGCCAACTCAATTATAGCGGCTTTGCCGACCCGGCCTATGACGCGCTGCTGGTCGAGGCGGCGGGCCTTCTGGATCTGGAGGCTCGGGGGGCGGTCTTGGCGCGGGCTGAACGCCGGCTGTTGCAGGCCAGCCCCATTGCCCCGCTGCTCTACGGCACCACCCGCCATCTGGTTGCACCCCATGTGACGGGCTTCACGCCGAACGCGATCGGGCGCCACCCGTCGCAATTTTTGGCGCTGGCCCGATCATAACGCCTCCCCTTTAGCTCTTGACCGGTGCTGTCGCGCGGGAAACTCTGAACGCATGCCCATTGCTCACCATACGGCCTTGCCCACCGACCTTGATGCGGTCTCCGCGCTCACCTTGATGGATGCTGGGGCCTTGCGGGACCGTCTGTCTCGCCTGGGCCAGGATACCGCGCTGAGCAACTTAGAGGCCCGCGCCGCCGTTGTGGACTTGCTCAAGGCGGCGGAAGCGGAAAGCCGCGACAATGCGCGTGCGCGGCTGGGGGCGGGTGTGTCAGGGCTCGCCATCGCTCGGGCCATGAGCCTTTATCGCGACACGGTGATCCACTGCCTGACCGACTTTGCCCAATTGCGCACGGGCGCGGCTCTTGGCCCCGGGTCGGGTTTCGCGGTCGCCGCTGTTGGTGGCTATGGGCGCCATACGCTGGCCCCCTATTCCGATGTGGATCTTCTTTTCATTGTGCCGCAAGCCGATGATCGGCTAACAGAGCAAGCGGTCCAAGTGGTGCTTTATGCCCTCTGGGACGCGGGCCTTGTGGTGGGTCATGCCACACGGACCATTGATGAATGCATGGCGCTCGCCCATGCGGACATGTCGATCCGGACCAATATGCTGGAGGCGCGCTTCCTCGCCGGCGACCGCGCCGCGTTCGACACGATGAAGGCGCGCTATTGGGACGAGGTTGCGTCCAATGTGTCCGACTTCGTGGATGCCAAACTGGCCGAACGCGAGGAGCGTCACAGCCGCGAGGGCAATTCGCGCTATCGCGTGGAACCCAATGTGAAAGACGGCAAGGGAGGGCTGCGCGATCTGCACACGCTGATCTGGATCGCCAAATATGTGTTCCGAGTGGATCAGCCGGCAGATCTGGTGGATACGGGCCTTCTGAGTCCGGAGGAATTCAACGCCTATAACCGCTGCGTTGCCTTTTTGTGGGAGGTGCGCACACATCTGCACTTGCAAGCGGGTCGGGCGGAGGAACGGCTGACTTTCGATGCGCAGGCTGAACTGGCGCGCCGGCTGGGCTATGTGGATCGCGGCGGCGTGCGTGCGGTCGAAGCGTTCATGAAAAACTACTTCCTTGTTGCGCGCGAAGTGGGCAGCCTGACGGGCATCATCTGCACGGCGCTTGAAATGCAGAATGCCAAGGGCACGCCGGGGCGGCCCTGGTTGCGCTCACGCGATGCTCAGGACTTGGTCGACTGGCCGGGCTTTGTGATCGACTCAGGCCGCGTGGGTCTGCGTGATGACGGCCTCTTTGCCGCCGATCCGGTTAATATCCTCCGCCTGTTCGAGGCCGCCGACCGCACCCGTTGCTATATTCATCCCAACGCGCTGCGCGTTGTGCGCCGCTCACTTCATCTCATTACAGATGATCTGCGTGCGCAGAAAGAGGCGAATACCTCTTTCGTGCGCATGCTGTGCGAAGCCACCGATGGCGAGCGCACCTTGCGGGCCATGAACGAAGCGGATGTGCTCGGCCTGTTCGTGCCTGAATTCGGCCGTGTCGTAGCGATGATGCAGTTCAACATGTATCACCACTTCACCGTAGACGAACACTTGCTGCGCACGGTCGGGGAAGTGGACCGTGTTCTGAATGGGTCTTTGAAGGATGATTTTCCGTTCGCAGACCGGGTGGTGCGGCGGCTGCGCTCACGCCGGCTGTTGTTCATGGCGGCGTTCCTCCATGACATCGCCAAGGGGCGGGAGGAGCATCATTCCATCGTCGGTGAGCGCATCGCCCGCTCCTTGTGCCCGCGCTTCGGCTTCAGCGCGGCGGAAACCGACACCGTGGCGTGGCTCGTGCGCCAGCATTTGGTGCTCAGTGACACCTCACAGCGCCGCGACATCTATGATCCCAAGACGGCCCACGATGTGGCGGAGCTGGTACAGACGCTGGAGCGATTGCGCCTGCTCTTTGTGCTGACGGTCTGTGATATCCGCGCTGTTGGTCCCGATGTGTGGAACAGCTGGAAAGGCCAGCTTCTGGAGTCTCTCTTTGTTGAAGTGGAAGCCCGGCTGGGGGGCGCGCCATCAATCGCACGAGGCGCGCGTGTGGCGAGCATGCAGGAGGCGCTCACCGGGACCCTCGGTCCCGAGAGCGGCGGCGCAGCGGCGCAGGGGCGCTTTGATGATGCGTATTGGCTGTCGGTCCCGCCGGAATATCACGCCCGCCATGCCCGCCTGATGCGCGTGGCCGAGCGGCGCCGGCACAGCGGCCGGCCGTTCCTGCTGGTGGATGCCCGCCGCGAGGCCGACCGCGCGGTGACCGTGGTGACCGTGGTCGCCGCCGACCGGCCCGGGCTTTTTGCCAGTCTCGTGGGCAGCCTGGCCGCCTCGGGCGCTTATATTGTGGGGGCGAAGGCCTTCACCACCACGGACGGCATTGCGCTTGATCTGTTTGAGATTCAGGATTCGGAAGGAACCGCCTATGGCGGCCCCAACCGCTTCCGCCGCCTGCGCGAGCGGATCCTCAGCGTTCTGGACGGCAGCCGGGCGGTGGAAAGCCTCCTCATGGCGCGCCCCCTGCCGGACCGGGAACAGGCCTTTTCTGTGCCACCTCAGGTGTTTTTCGACAATGAGGCCTCGATCACTCACACGGTGGTGGAAATCGAACACCGCAACCGGCCGGAGCTGTTGTATCGGGTCACCGCGGGGTTGCGTGATCTGGGTTTGTCCATCGGCTCGGCCCATTGCACGAGCTATGGAGAGCTGGCCGTGGGGGTGTTCTATCTGAAAGACCAGGGTGGTTTGAAGATTCTCCAGCCCCTTCTGCTCGACCGCATCGAAGCCCGCCTGCTGGCCGCGCTCGAAGGCTATAGTTGACAAGGGGCGGCCACCTTTGACCAGATCGGGCGGCGGTGTCCTGAGGGGGGCGCGTCAGACGCGAAGTAAGGGAACTGGCCATGTCCATGGTGCGTTCGGCCGCGACGGTGGGCGGCATGACCTTGATCAGTCGCGTGCTCGGCTTCGTGCGCGATGTGCTGATCGGCGGCTTGCTGGGCTCGGGCCCTGTCGCGGATGCCTTTGTGGTGGCGTTCCGCTTTCCCAATCTCTTCCGCCGTTTCTTCGCTGAAGGGGCGTTCAACGCCGCCTTTGTGCCGTTATTCGCCAAACGCCTCGAAGGCGAGGGCCAAGACGCCGCGCGCGGTTTTGCCGAAGAGGCGCTCAGTGTGCTGCTGGTGACCTTGCTGGCGCTGACGGCGGTGGCGCAAATCGCCATGCCCTGGCTCATGGTCGTCATGGCGCCGGGTTTTGTGGATGATCCGGAGCGCTTCGACCTGGCGGTCCTCTTTACGCGGATCGCCTTCCCCTATCTGTTGTTCATGTCTTTGGTGGCGCTCTTTTCGGGGATCTTGAATTCGCTCGGGCGGTTTGCGGCGGCGGCTTTCGCGCCGGTGCTGCTCAATGTGATTTTGATTGCCGCCATTCTGTTTGCGGCGCCCCATATGCCCACGCCGGGCCATGCCCTGGTGTGGGGCGTGGCCTTTGCCGGCGTCGCGCAGCTCTTGATGCTGATTTATGCCTGTCGGCGGGCGGGCGTGCGGTTGAAACTGCGCTGGCCGCGTCTGACGCCTGGCGTGCGCCGGCTGGTGACCTTGGGGGTGCCGGGTGTCATCGCCGGTGGCATCACCCAGATCAATCTGGTGATCGGCCAGTTCGTGGCCAGCTTCCAGGACGGGGCGGTTTCGATTCTCTACTATGCGGACCGCATTTATCAGTTGCCACTGGGCCTGATCGGCGTGGCCATGGGTGTGGTGCTGTTGCCTGATATCGCGCGCCGTCTGCGGGCCGCGGACGACGCGGGCGCCAATGGCAGCCAGAACCGGGCGTTGGAACTGTCCATGCTGCTCACCCTGCCCGCCGCTGTGGCCTGCGCGGTGATCGCCGGGCCGATCATCCAAGTGCTGTTTCAAGGCACCTCGCAAGCCGTCTTGGGCCAGACCGCCTTTACCGATGAGGATGTGCAATTGACTGCCTGGGCGCTGACGGCCTTTGCCTTTGGCCTGCCCGCCTTCGTGCTGATCAAGGTGTTCCAGCCCGCCTATTTTGCCCGCGAGGATACCAGGACGCCCATGTGGTTTGCGGGCATCAATACGCTGGTCAATGTGGCGTTGGGCATTGTGCTTTTCATCCTGTTCGGGCTTGTGGGCCTGGCGGCGGCGACGGCCATCGCGGCTTGGGTGAATACGGGTCTTCTGGCCGCGCGCCTGATCGCGGTGGGGCATTTCCGGATGGATGCCCGCCTGGCCGGCCGCCTGCCACGCATGGTGCTGGCCAGCGCGGGCATGGGGGGCGTGCTATGGCTTCTGGCCGCGCCGGTGGCGCCGTGGCTTGAGGGCTCTTACGGTGAACAGGTGGCGGCGCTGGCTGTGCTGGTGCTCGGCGGCACCGCGACCTATGCGGTGCTGGCGCAAGTCACCGGGGCCGCGCGCCTGTCGGATGTGCGCGCGAGCCTGTCGCGGGCCGGCCACGAGTCTTAAGCACCCATGCTTGACAGGGCTTGGCCTCAAGGTACTGTCACGCAGCTTTTCCAAAGGACCGGGCCCTGACGGTGATTGTGCCACTGCCCCATAGAGCCGCCGAGATGCTCTCGGCCAGGCTGATCCTGGCGCCGCGCATGTGGCGGTCCGCCGGCGGGCACTGGCGCATCTGATCGCTCGCACGTTTCATCCATTTCGACCGTTTCAACAGACAGGATACTCCGATGTCTGATCCTCAATCCGTGCCCCAGGGCTCCGAGGCGCCCGACGCCGTGGCTTATGATGGCCCGGCCCGTGTTTTTTCCGGTGTTCAGCCCACGGGCAATCTGCATCTGGGCAACTATCTGGGCGCCATCAAACGTTTTGTGTCCATGCAGGGCGATGATCGGTTTCAGCAGGTGCTCTATTGCGTCGTGGATATGCACGCCATTACCGTGTTCCAGGAGCCCGAGGCGCTACGCCGGAACATCCGTGAGCTGACGGCGGCCTATTTGGCCTGCGGCCTCGACGCGGACAAGGCCATTATCTTCAATCAGTCTCAGGTGCCCGAGCACGCGGAACTGGCCTGGATCTTCAACTGCGTGGCGCGCATGGGCTGGATGCAGCGCATGACCCAGTTCAAAGAGAAGTCGGGCAAGCACAAGGAAAAGGCGTCGCTTGGCCTCTTTGCCTATCCCGCGCTTATGGCTGCGGACATTCTCATCTACAAGGGCACCCATGTGCCCGTGGGCGATGACCAGAAGCAGCATGTGGAACTGGCGCGCGACATTGCGCAGAAATTCAACAACGACTTCGCGGCCCCGGGCTTTTTCCCGCTGCCCGAGCCTCTGATTGAGGGCCCGGCCATGCGGGTCATGTCCTTGCGCGATGGCGCGGCGAAAATGTCGAAGTCCGATCCGTCGGACGCCTCCCGGCTCAATCTGTCGGACGACGCGGACGCTATTGCCCAAAAAATCCGCAAGGCCAAGACGGACCCGGATCCGCTGCCCGAGGTCGAGGAGGGGCTTTCCGAACGTCCCGAGGCTCGCAATCTGGTGGGCATTTTCGCGGCGTTGAATGACGAACCGGTGCCGGCCGTGCTGGCGCGCGTGGGCGGTGCGCCGTTTTCTGAGTTCAAGAAGACGTTAACCGAGCTCGCCGTGGCGAAATTGTCACCCATCGGTGCGGAGGCCCGCCGCCTCGCCGATGACCCGGCGGAAATCGACCGGCTGTTGGCCCGTAACGCCTTGCGCGCGCGTGAGATTGCGACGCCGGTCATGGGCGCCGTTAAGGACTTGGTAGGGCTGCTGCGCGCATGAGCAGGGCAGTCTCGGGGGCGTCCTGGCGCGGGACGCCCCCGAAACGGCCGGTTCGGTCCTTGACATCCAGGGCCCATCGGACGATGTGATGCCTGTCGCATTTCGAGACATCGACACAGCGTGAGGAGCGAGAGTATGTGGAAGGATCCTGTCCGTTGGGCCCTGATGGGATTTGCCGGTGCATTAGCGGCCGGTTTTCTCGTGGTGGACCTGCCTGGCGGCGCGGATGCCCATGACGTGGCCACGGTTCCTGCAAGCTTCTCGATTAGCGTGTCCACGGCCCAAGCGCACCATCCATGCTGCTGTGACTATGGCGATGGGACTTTTGACATCGTCGATCACGAGACGTGTGAAGAAGAAGGCGGTTCCTGCACCGCCATGTCCGAATGCAACGATGCTCGGCCCTTCGAGCCGTTCACGCCCGCTCCGCGGGGCCGCTGACGCGGGGCGGCGCAAGCCCCAGCGCCTTGCGCCCCAACTGCACATCCCGCCCATAACGGTTCTGCATCAGCCGGACCGCCACAAGGCCCAGACCCGTGGCCGCGAATAACAGGCCTAGGCTGGATGCAATCCGCAGCAGCCAGGTGTTGAAGTCCGCCCGGGTCTCATAGTCCATGATGTGCACCATCCAGAAAAAGTCGTAGACCCGCCACCAGTCATTGCGACGGGCGAGCACGCGCCCGTCCTCCGGGGACAGGTACAGCACCGTGTTGCGCTCGTCGGTGAAGGATGCCCGCCACACCGGAAGGCGCCCGCGATACTCCGCCGGCGCATCCTCTTCGACCAGATCAAGCCGCGCGATGGCGCCCGGGCCCGCGTAATCCCGTTGAGCCAGGACCAGCGCCGCCGGGAACTGGATCGGCGACAGGCGCCTGCCATCCGTGGCGTCAAACAGGACCCGTCCGCGGCTGTGCACGCTCACGAGATAGGCCGGCCGGCCCAGAAAATCCGAAAGCTCCACTCGAGAAACCGTGCCCGAGGGGAACTGGCCAAGGACGTCTTCCACCGGCACCAGCGGTTGGGCCGGGTTCAAAAAGCCTGGCGCAGAGACCGCCCGCTGGTCGGATCCGCGCACCGTATCGATGGGAAACCAGCTCATGATCACGCCACTGGCCATCCACAACAGCACTTGCAGCCCCAAGACGAGGCCGATCCACAGGTGCAGGCGGGTGATCCAATGGGTCATGGCGGTGATGTCCTTCAACACGGCGCTGTCGGCGCGACTATAGCCCCCGCGCGCGCCAATCGGCAGTCCTTTCCCCATCAACGCCGCGTTAAGACGGCGCCTGTCTTCTCACCCGCGCCGCTGTCGTCACCCTTGATGGACGCTTGTGATCTTCCGATGTAAACACGGCGCGACGGTTCTGAACCCACTACGGGGCACCCAGGCTTATGGCAGATGTAAGACGATGGACGAGCAATGGTTGGCTCAGCCGCACCTATTATTGGCTGAAGGACCGCTTCACCTATAACGAGCAGGGCCGCGGCTGGCGGCTGACGCGCTGGGTGTTGATCGCCTTTGTGGCGGCGCTGCCGGTCTACTACATCGTTGGCATGCTCATGATCCACATCGTGGATGACGACCCGCATTTCACGCCGCGGACCATGCCCCAGGGCGGCAGCCGCGCCGTCGCCATGGCGGCGGCCCTGATCGAGCGGGAAGTGAATGATCATGGCTGGGTGCCCAACGACACCATCTTCTCGCCCGGGTATCTGTGCGACAATATGCAGAACTTTCAGCGCGGCATGGTGAACGCCCTGGGGCGCTTCTCGACCGAAATGAACGACCTGCTGGGCCGGGCCCGGGGCACGAGCGAGGCGGATCCCGATCTTGCCAACGCCTTGCGCCTGAACAACCCGCCGGACATGTGGGTCTGGAACCCAAGCCGCAGCCTGTGGCCGCGTGAGCCATCAGAGACCATGTTCGCGGACGCCGCCCTGTCTCTGCGCCGTTACAATGAGCGCCTTGCCGGCGGTCAGGCCACGTTCGAGCGCCGCGCCGACAACTTCGCCACCACCTTGGAACGTATGGCCAGTGATCTGGGCTCCAGTTCTGCGAGCCTGTTCAACCGCGCTCGCGAAGATACGGGCCTGGCCATGTTCGATTGGTCCTCGGACGATCTGTTCTATCAGACCAAGGGCCGGGCCTATGCCTATTTCATGTTGCTGAAGGAATTGCGCGCCGATTTCTCTCATGTGATCGAGGAGAAGGAACTGGCGAACGCGTATACTCTGATGCTGGAGAATTTCGAGGCGGCGGTGGCGCTGTCGCCGGTGTGGGTGGTCAATGGCGATCCCAGCAGCTTTTTCGTGCCGAACCACCTGACCACGCAGGGGTTTTATCTGCTGCGCGCGCGCACCCAACTGCGTGAGATCGTGGACATTTTGAGGGCTTGATTGGCGCTGCGCGTCGGCCCGTGGCAGCATGAGTGTATGAGCGAGACCCCAAACCCAGATCCAACCCCGCAAGACCCCCCGCTGCGCAGCGGCTGGCGTGGCCGCAAGCTTCTTGTGGTGGCTGACGGCTCGGCGGAGGGGCGGGTGGCGCTCTATTTCGCCGCCCGCCGGGCCATGGCCACGGGCGCGCGTGTGACCCTGTTGCGGGTGATCGAGCCGGTGGATTTTCAGCACTGGGCGGCGGTGGAGCAGCGTATGCAGGCGGAGGCCCGTCAGGAGGCCGAAGCCGCGCTTTACGAGATGGCCGGTGCCGTCAATCGGCTTACGGGAGGCTTTGCGGAATACATCATCCGCGAAGGCCGACCTTACGAGGAATTGAAAGACCTGATCGCTGAGGAGCCGGATATCCGAATTCTGATCCTCGGCGCGGCGGCTGGAAAGGACGGGCCCGGACCCATCCTGTCGCGCCTGGAAGGGGAGTTGGGCAAATTCCCTATTCCGGTGACGATTGTGCCCGGCAGCCTGAGCATTGAGGACGTGGACGCGCTGACGTGAGCGCGGGCATCAAGGGGGGCGGGGTCATGGGTGACACGGAACGCGGCGGCTGGCAGCAGCGCTTATGGGTCGCGCTCGTGGGCGGGTTCATCATCGTTTTTGCCTTTGCGGCCGTTCTTCAGGCCACGGCGGAATTCGTGCGCTGGCTCACAAACACCAATGTCTATTTTCTGTTCCCGCAAGGCATCGCTCATGCCTTTGTGGACATGCCCCATCTGATCAATGTGGTTTTGGGTCTGGTCTTGGTATCCATTGCCTTCGCCGGAATTCTTTTCTGGCGTATGAGCTTAGTGGAAGAGCGCCCCAGCGCCACCGACTGGATCGACCGCGAGTAACACGCTGGCCCTTGATTGGGTGTATGTCCCCCCTTACGTGAATGCCGACGCAGGGGCCACGCGGCTCCTCAACAGGGCAATCACCGGAGGGCCTCATCATCACCGAGGCCACTCAGGTCTCGCCTCAAGGCAAGGGGTATCTCGACACCCCCGGTATCCATAGCGATGCCCATGTGGCGGCGTGGAAGAAGATCACTGACGCGGTCCATGGCGCGGACGGCCGGATTTTCCTTCAGGCCTGGCATGTGGGGCGCATCAGCCATGTCTCATTGCTGCCTGATGGGACGGTGCCCGTGGCGCCCTCGGCGCTCCGGGCCAACACGCAGACATTCACCGCCGATGGGTTTGCGCCTGTCTCCGAGCCGCGTGCCCTGGAGAGCGCCGAGATCCCTGAGGTGATTGCTCAGTATGTGGATGGTGCCGCGCGCGCGAAGGCCGCCGGGTTTGACGGGGTCGAGGTGCACGGTGCCAATGGCTATCTCATCGACCAGTTCCTGCGCGACGGCGCCAACAAGCGGGACGACGCTTATGGTGGCTCGCCCGCCAATCGCGTGCGCTTTCTGCGTGAAGTGGTCGAAGGCGTCGCGGGTGTTTTCGGCGCCGGTCGGGTCGGCGTGCGCCTGTCACCCACGGGCCAGTTCAACGATATGAGCGATAGCGATGTGGGCGCGACATTCACCGAGGCCGTCCGCCAGCTGAACGAGATGGGGCTTGCCTATCTGCACATGGTCGAGACCTTCCCAGGTGAAAATTCGAGCACCGATGATCAGGTTTTGCTCGACCGGTTGGCGGAGCAGTGGTCTGGTGTCTACATCGCCAATGGCGGTTTCGATGCGGACCGGGCCGCTGAATGGATCGGCCGTGGCCGGGCAGACGCGATCGCCTTCGGGCGTCCCTTCATTTCCAACCCGGACCCGCCGGAGGATCGTGTGGCGTTCTATGCCGACCGCATGGATGCGGTCGAGGTGGAACCGGGCGCTGTCTGACGTGGTGCCGCCGGTCCGCTTGACGGCGGGGCCGGCGGCTCTCTACATGTTTGGCCGTCCGCCCCGGTGCGGTTTGGGGCTGGCAGGTCCGGTTGGCGGGCTTATATCGGGGGAAACCGTCGCGCGCGGAGCGCACGGTCGGCATCACCGCGGACCCGGAGATCAAGGCTTATGTTCATCCAGACCGAAGCGACCCCCAACCCGGCGACACTGAAGTTCTTGCCTGGCCGCGCCGTTATGGACAGCGGTGTGCGGGAATTCACCAGCGTCGAGGAGGCCGAGGCCTCGCCGCTTGCCACCGCGCTCTTCAGCATTGACGAGGTTTCCGGCGTCTTTTTCGGTGCCGATTTCATCTCCGTCACCCAAACCGGCGGCGACTGGCAGTCTCTGAAGCCCCCGGTTCTGGGCGCAATCATGGAGCACTTCACATCCGGGCGTGCGCTCTTTGCCGATGGGGCGACCGCGCCCGTCTCCGACCACGCCGATTATGACGGCGAGGACGAGGAGATTGTCGTACAGATCAAGGAAATCCTCGACAGCCGCGTGCGCCCGGCCGTGGCCCAGGATGGCGGCGACATCGTCTTTCAGGGCTTTCGTGAAGGGGTCGTGTTTCTGACCATGCGCGGCGCTTGCGCCGGCTGTCCGGCGTCTACCATGACGCTCAAAAACGGCATTGAAAACATGCTGCGCCACTACATCCCGGAAGTGGAAGAAGTGCAGCAGGTGTGAGAGGTTCCATGACGGATCAGACGCAAGTGAACGACGCGGGCCTCGATCTCATTTTTCGTGAGGCGCGCAGTCAGAATGGCTGGCAAGACAAGCCCGTGTCGCGGGCGCTGCTGGAACAGGTCTATGAGCTTGCCAAGTTCGGGCCCACCAGCGCCAATTGCTCGCCCGCCCGCTTCCTCTTTCTCACCTCCGATGCGGCCAAGGCGCGGCTGAAGCCGCATCTCATCGACGGCAATGTGGAAAAGACGCTAAGCGCGCCGGCGGTGGCGATCATCGCCCACGACCTGGCATTCTATGAGCAGATCCCGCGCCTCTTTCCGCATAACCCCGGCGCCAAGTCCTGGTTCGACTCCGATGAGAAGGTGGCCGACGTCACGGCCTTTCGCAATGGCACCCTGCAAGGCGCCTATCTCATGATTGCCGCCCGTGCGCTCGGGCTGGATTGCGGGCCCATGTCCGGCTTTAACAATGCGGGTGTAGACGCGGAGTTCTTCCCCGACGGGGTGTGGAAATCCAATTTCCTCTGCGGCCTGGGTTACGGCGATGCGGACAAGATCTTTCCGCGCAGTCCGCGCCTGCCCTTTGATGACGCTTGCCAGGTTCTCTAACCGGCCCCGTGCGCGTCCTTGCCCTTGATACCGCCGTGGAGGCCTGTTCGCTCGCTCTCGGCGAGGCGACGGATACGGGTCTGGCCGTGCGGGCCGCTCTTAGCGAGCCCATGACCCGGGGGCATGGTGATCGCCTCTTTGCCCTCTTCGCCGCCGCCCTGGATGAGGCGGGCTGGGCGCGGCCTGCGCGCCTCGACCGAGTGGTGGTGACCATTGGCCCGGGCACATTCACCGGTGCCCGGGTGGGTCTTGCGGCCGCCCGGGCCCTGGCCCTGGCCTGGAACGCTCCCTGCCTGGGGGTCTCGACCCTTGAGGCGCTCGCGGCCTCCGTGACCGCCCGAACCGCGCCACGCATCGCTGTGATTGATGCCCGCCGCGATCAGCTTTACGCCCAGGCCTTTGACGCGGCGGGCGCCCCGCTGAGTGATCCGCTCGCGGCGGCGCCCGAGGCCGTTTGGGCGCAGTTCATACCCTTTGTGGCCAGTGAGCCAGGCATTTTGGCCGGTTCAGGAGCCGATTTGCTGCGCGCGGTGGCGCCCGCAGAGGCCTTTGCGGCGGAAACAGGCCCCACGGTCCCTAATGCCGCCGCACTTCTGGGCTATACGAGCGCAGATCCTGCACTCAGGCCCCCGCGCCCGCTTTATTTGCGTGCGCCGGACGCCACGCCGCCGCAACCGCCCGCCTGGGCCACCTCGTCGCGAGATTCATGACCGACGCCATTACGTTGCTTCCCGCCGGTCCGCCCCATGTGGGCGTCTTGAGCCGCCTGCATGGGCTGTGTTTCGCCGAAACCGGCGAGGCGGGCTGGGACGCAGAGGCCTTCACCGAGCTGTTGGCCATGCCCGGTGCCTGCGGGGTGATCGCCGCGCGCCGGGGCGAGCCTCTGGGCCTTGTGTTGGCGCGCGCTGCCGGGGGGGATGCGGAAATCGTGACCCTTGGGGTGGATCCCGCCATGCGCCGGCACGGCGTGGCCCAGGCGCTTCTGGCGGCGGCCATGGGCTGGGCTGGCGAGCGGGGCGCGCAGGCGCTGTTTCTGGAGGTGGCGGCAGATAATCGCCCGGCCATCGCGCTTTATGAGAAAACCGGCTTTTGCCAGGTGGGGCGACGCCCTGGCTACTACCGCCGCCGGGCTGACAGCAATTTTGCCGTTCATCGGGTGGACGCGCTTGTTATGAAACGCGACGTAAACCATGTAGATTAGAGACCTTCTAAATCTGATTCGGCTAGGATGGCGGCCTGGCTCCGGGAATGAGGACGCGACATGCAGGCACCCAATATGATGGCGCGCGGCCCCGATGCGCCGGCGGAAACCCCTGGTCTGGACGGCGAGCGCCTTGAACGGCTGTGTGCCGAACGCGGCATGCGCATGACTGAACAGCGCCGCATCATCGCCCGCGTCCTGTCGCTGGCCGATGATCATCCGGATGTGGAAGAAGTCTATCGCCGGGCGGCCGAGCGGGACTCTCGCATCAGCCTGGCCACCGTCTATCGCACGGTGCGCCTGTTCGAGGATGCGGGCATTATCGAACGGTTGGATTTCCGCGACGGCCGCGCCCGCTATGAGGAAGTCCGTGACGACCACCACCACCATCTGATCGATTTGGACAGCGGCAAGGTGATCGAATTCACCGACGACCAGCTGGAAGAGATCAAGGAGCGCATTGCCCGGGATCTGGGCTATAAGCTCATGGATCACAGGCTGGAGCTGTACGGCGTGCCGCTCGACAAGGATGGCGGGAAGTCCTAAGTCCCTTTACCCGTGCTTGCCCCGCCCCGGGGTGGGGCCCTATGGTCGGGCCTGAATAGTCCGCGCGGATGGGAGGTCCGCGACCGGCGGCCATATCGTGTGCCACGCGGCGCGCGGTCAGGCCGGTCAGACGGGCATGCTATCCAAAAGCGGGCGCCACCATGGGTGGCGAGAGGGGACATGGCTCGGCTCAGGGCAGTGCTGATCCTGATCGGATTTCTCATCCACACACTGGTCTGTATCCCGATCCAGTATGTGTTGGTGCGCCTGGGCAGCCGTGCCGCCTGGTACTTTCCCCGGGTTTACTATCGCGGGGTCTGCTGGCTCTTGGGCGTGCGGGTGAAGGTGGAAGGGGACCTCTTGCGGGATCAGCCCGTGCTGATCGTCTCCAACCACACCTCTTATCTCGACATTATCATTCTCGGCTCGCTCGGCCCCATTGCCTTCATCGCCAAGAGCGATGTGCGGGACTGGGCCTTTTTCGGGATTTTGGCGCGGCTGGCGCGCACGGTCTTTGTGGAGCGGGAACGACGCAGCCGCACTGGTGAGCACCGGGACGAGATCCAATCGCGGCTGGAGGCCGGTGAAATCCTGGTGCTGTTTCCCGAGGGCACCAGCAGTGACGGCAACCGCGTCCTTAATTTCAAAAGCGCGCTCATGGGCGCCGCCCAGCCGCCCAAAGGCGCGGACTCACCCGGTGTGGCGGTCCAGCCCGTGGCGGTTGCCTATACCCGGCTCAATGGCGTGCCCATGGGGCGCTATTTCCGGCCGTTGTTCGCGTGGTACGGCGATATGGATCTGATCCCCCATCTCTGGGAGGTGTTTTCGGTCGGCCCCGGGGATGTCACCGTGCATTTTTATCCCGCCGTGACCTTTGCTGATTTCGGTAATCGCAAAGCCATGGCAGCGTATTGCGAGCAGGCGGTTGCGGCCGGCGTGGGGCATGCGCTGGCGGGTCGTGAGGGCCTGGCGCCGGTGCGCCGTCCGGCAAAACGGGCCTCCGGGCCGCATTCTCCGGGTTTGTGAGACGCTCTGGTCTTGATTCGGGGTGGGGTCTGCACGCATAACGAAGACTTGTGCCTCAACACGCTGCGAGCCCCGTGACCAAAAAGCTTTTCGTTAAGACCTATGGCTGCCAGATGAATGTCTACGACTCCGAACGGATGACGGAGTTGCTGGCGCCGCTTGGCTATGCGCCCACGCACGCGCCCGAAGGCGCGGATATGGTGGTGCTGAATACCTGCCATATCCGCGAAAAGGCGGCCGAGAAGGTGTATTCCGAATTGGGGCGCATTCGCCCCTTGAAAGCCGCGCGCGAGGCCGAGGGTGGTCGCATGATTGTCGCCGTGGCGGGCTGCGTGGCCCAGGCCGAGGGCGCGGAAATCATGCGCCGGGCGCCGGTCGTGGATCTGGTGGTGGGGCCGCAGGCGTATCATCGCCTGCCTGAACTCGTGGCCCGCGCCACCCGCGGCGCCGGCGAGGTGATCGACACGGATTTCCCCACCGAAGACAAATTCGATGCATTGCCCCAGGAGCGCGGCGTTAAGGGCCCGACTGCTTTCCTGACCATCCAAGAAGGATGTGACAAGTTCTGCACCTTCTGCGTGGTGCCCTATACGCGGGGCGCGGAACTCTCCCGTCCTGTGGTGTCCGTGCTGGATGAGGCGCGCCGCCTCGCCGAGGGCGGCGTGCGCGAAATCACATTGCTGGGGCAGAACGTCAACGCCTATCACGGTGCTGGTCCCGATGGCGGGGTTTGGGGCCTGGGCGAGCTGGCGCGGGCGCTCGCCGCGCTGCCGGGGCTGGAGCGGATCCGCTACACCACCAGCCACCCCCGCGACATGGACGACACGCTGATCGCGGCGCACCGGGAGGTGCCGGAACTGATGCCTTATCTGCATTTGCCGGTGCAGGCGGGCTCGGATCGGATTTTGGCCGCGATGAACCGCCAGCACACGGCCGAGGACTATCGCCGTCTGGTGGAGCGCATCCGCGCCGCCCGCCCCGACATGGCGCTTTCTGGCGATTTCATTGTTGGCTTTCCCGGCGAAACCCGCGCGGATTTCGACGCGACCCTGAGCTTGGTGCGCGAGATCGGCTATGCCCAGGCCTTTTCCTTCAAATATTCCGTGCGCCCGGGCACACCCGCCGCCGCGCTGGAGCATCAGGTGCCAGAGCCTGAAAAGGCAGAACGGCTGGCCGAGCTTCAGGCCCTGCTCACGGCCCAGGCCCGTGATTTCGATCAGGCGACCGTGGGCCGCACTGTGCCGGTGTTGCTTGAAAAGCCCGGCCGTCACCCGGGGCAATTGGTGGGCCGCAGCCCCTATCTCCAGGCTGTGCATCTGGATGCGGGCCGCCACGCCATCGGTGACATCGTGCCCGTGCGCATCCAAGAAGCCATGACCCATAGTTTGGCCGGGTCTCTGACGGAGTCTGCCGCCGCGGAGGTCGTTTGCGCATGAGCCGCTGTGCGCGCCCGCGTGCGTGTCTCGTATCCCAGTTTGCAGCGTTCAAAGGCGGCCGATGACCCCATCGAAAGCCGGGCCGCCCTCGCCCCGGCGGGCCCGTCCCAAAACTCCCAACCGCTCGCTCACCTTTGATGACGTGGCCCTGCTGCGCGATCTGTGTGGCGAGAATGATCGCAATCTGGCGCGCATTGAGCAGACGCTCGGCGTGACCCTCTTCGCGCGCGGGGACCGCATCGACATTGCCGGTGAAGCCGATATCAGCGCCATCGCCGAGACGGTGCTGCGCCGGCTCTATGATCGGGTGCGCCAGGTCAGGACACTCGAACCGGGCCCCTTGGCCGAAGGCGAGGTGGACGGCGTGCTGCGCTTGGCGCTGGGCAGCGAGGAGGGGGCGCCGACGGGCTCCGTGCGGGTGATTCGCACGCAAAAGCGCCTCATCGAGCCGCGCTCCGTCAATCAGGCGACCTATATGGAAGCGTTGGCGCAAAACGAATTGGTGTTCGGCCTGGGGCCTGCGGGCACGGGCAAGACCTATCTGGCAGTGGCCCATGGGGTAATGCTGCTGGTCAATCGGGAGGTGGACCGGCTGACCCTGTCGCGCCCAGCCGTGGAGGCTGGCTAACGGCTCGGCTTCTTGCCCGGCGACATGCGCGACA
>CAZVEE010000071.1:0-14122 GCA_964625525.1 uncultured Alphaproteobacteria bacterium
GGGGACGACACGCTCGACGGCGGGTTCGACGCGGACGAATTGCACGGCCTGGAGGGCGATGACCTGCTGATAGGCGGTGCGGGCGACGACATGCTGTTCGGCGGCCTGGGCGATGACCGGCTGGAAGGCGGGGAAGGCAGCGACAGCTTTTTCGGCGGCGCCGGTTCGGATGTCTATGACGGTGGCGGGGGTGACGATACCCTGCGCGGGGAAGATGGTGATCTGCTATTCGGCGGCAGTGGCAATGACACCTTCATCTTCGGTTTGGGCGATGGGGAAGTGACCATCGGCGACTTCTTCGTGAACCTGTTCCTGGAACGTGATCAGGTGCGCGGCGATACGCTGCGGCTTGAAGGTTATGCCGACTTCGGCTTCACACAGCAGGATTTTGTCGATGCGACGGAGTTCGACAATGCTTCGAATTTCCGCTTCATCTCGCCGTTCAATGAAAACGACGTGCTGGTGTTCCAGAACTCGGACTTCACCCAGGTGCTTGAAGAGCTGGTGATCGTCTAGAGCCGTTTCAATGAAAACCAGATCATTGAAACGGCTCTCGGTCTTTGGTTTGGCGCGCTTTCCGGGCGGAAAACCGCACACACTTTTCCTGAAAGCGCTCTAAGCCACCTGATCGGGCACGGAGAAACTCTCCGGCTCCAGACCATCGCGGCCGCGCTGTGCCATGACGCGCAGGGCGGCCTCGAAATTCCGGGCAAAGCGCACGCCGTCCAACAGACCCGTGCGCTTGACCGCCTTGGTACGCGCTGTTTTCAGGGCTGACCGAGCTTTCTTATCCTGGGCCAGCTCAAGCACGCGCGCTTCATACGCCTCCAGACTATCCATCACGCAACTTTCAAGACCTGCCCTGACCAGCATGCTTGCCGCGATGCGCGAGACCAGTGTCTCCCCGCGGATGGTCACCGCCGGCACCCGCGCCGCCAGCGCATCCAACATGGTCGTGTGGGCATTGCAGGGGAAGCTGTCAAGGAACAGATCCGCATGCGCCAGGCGCGCCAGATGGTCCTCGGGCGTTACGGATGGAGCGAAAATTGCCCTCGCCTCGTCCACCCCACGCTTGGTCAATTCGTGGCGCAGATTATCCGTCGCCACTGGATTATGATCCCAAAACCAAAGCACCGCGTCCGGTATAGCCTTCACGATACGCACCCAACAATCGAGCATGGAGGGGCGGATCTTTGCCGGCTGATGGAATACGCTCAGTACCAGGCCCTTTTGGGGGAGTCCGGCCGAGGCACGTGTGGAGAACGTCTTTGACGGCTCACGCGCCCCGTCATGGGGAAAAAAGGTCCCTGGCAGGCGGATGATTGCCTCACTGAACGCCGCACCATCCGTGGCTGGCACAGTCTGGTCATCGGCGATAAAGTAATCCATCTGCGGACTGCCGGAGGTCACATTACAGCCGAGCCAAGCGGCCTGAACCGGCGCCACACGGGCCGCCGCCGGGCCCGGGCGGCCTTTATTCGCGTAGCCATCCACATCGATGAGAATATCCAGGTTCGCCGCACGCAGACGCTGCACCGCCTCGGCATCCGTGGCGCGGGATAGGTCTTCGACATCCGCAAACAAGGACAAAAGGTCATCCGTAAACGCATCACGGGGTTCCGTCGCATACGGAAAAGCGAGGAATGTGAAGTCGTCCCGGTTGTGATGCTCCAACATCTGACGCGCCAGAAAGCCAGTGGCGTGAGAACGCAGCGTGTTGGAGAAGAAACCAACGCGAATCGGCCCCTCCCGCTTGCCTTCGGGCGCCTGCCACGCCGGAAGGCCCGCCACCCGCCGAGCCGTCAGCGCGCCATAGGCCGTCGCAGTGCGGCGCAGATCCTCGGCCTCTTGAAGAAAGAACATCAATGCGTAGGGATTAAGCGGCGCGCCCTTGGCCAGAAGCCGGCGCACCATGGCAAGCACCGGCGGCAAACCATCCCAGGACGCGGCTTTCAGTTTCAAATGCAGGGCAAGCTGCACGCCCTCCAGATGCTCCGGGTCCAGGGCAACCGCGCGCTCAATAGCCTGGGTCGCGTCTTTCAGGCGCCCCGTCGCATCGAGCAGCGCAGCGAAATACACCCACAAGCCAGGCTGGTCCATGTCGTCGCGCAAGGCGGTGCGATAGGTCTCCAACGCCTCGTCCACCCGCCCCTGCCCGGTCAGTGCCTGCGCCAGGCCCACGACACAACCGCCAAAGTCGGGCCGCAGGGCCAGCATGGCACGAGCATGATCCTCCGCATCGCGATAGTTCCCGGCCGCGCGCGCCATGTTGTACAGGCTCGCCCGCACATCGAAATGGGGCGCATCGTCCCGCGCCAGCAGCGCCTCACACAGGCGCCGCGCCTCGGCCACATCGCCGCGTGCCTGGGCGGCGGCGGCCTCTTTCTGGAGTTCAGCAGTTGCCATCACGGCGCACCTCCGCAGAGAATCACCGCGCCAGGATGGCAAAAGCGCCGCAAAAGGCAAAGGGGCGCGATAGACCCGCTCTTACGGCCGGCGCGCCAGCAGCTGTGGTCCCGCATCGGAAATGCGCGTGACACCGGTCAGCGCCATGGCCGCGCGCAACTCTGCCTCCAGAATACGCAACACATGAGCGACGCCGGCCTCGCCGGCCGCCGCGAGGGCATAGGCCCAGGCCCGGCCAATGAGCACCCCGTTGGCGCCCAGCGCCAACATGCGCAACACGTCAAGGCCGGAGCGCACGCCCCCATCCACCAACACGGTCAGATCCTCCCCCACCGCCTCGGCGATGGCTGGCAAGGCCGCGGCAGTGGACAGCGCCCCGTCCAACTGCCGACCGCCGTGATTCGACACCACAATGCCATCGACCTGGAGCGCGGCTGCCTGGCGGGCATCATCCGGGTCGAGAATACCCTTGATGACGAGGGGGCCGTTCCACTCGCTGCGAATGAAATCAAGATCGGCCCAGGTGATGGACGGGTCGAAATTGCCGCCCATCCAGGCCATGAAATCGTCAAGGCCGGTATTGCCTTTCAGCACCGGCGCCACATTGCCCAAATGATGCGGGCGGCCCAACAGGCCCACATCCCACGCCCATCCAGGCCGGACCACCGCCTGAAAGAACCGCCGTAAATCGCCCAAAAGGCCCGACGCGCCAGCAAGCCCCGAATGGAAATCGCGATAGCGCGTGCCCGGCACCGGCATGTCCACGGTGAAGACAAGCACTGCGCATTCGGCCTTGCGCGCTTCGGCCAGCAGGTCTTTCATAAAGGCCCGGTCCCGGATCATATAAAGCTGGAACCAGAACGGCGCCTGGGAGGCCGCCGCCACTTCCGCCAGTGGACAGACACCCACCGTGGACAGACAAAAGGGCACACCCGCCGCGTTGGCCGCCCGCACGGCTTGTACTTCGCCCCGTCGCGCGTTCATCCCCGCCAGGCCAACCGGCCCCAGCACCACGGGCAGGCTTTGCGCCTGGCCGAACAGGGTTGTCAAAGTACTGATGGCTGATACATCCCGCAGCACCCGTTGACGCAGGGAAATGTCCGCCAGATCCTGCCGGTTCCAGGCCAGAGTGCGTTCGTTGTAAGAGCCGCCGTCCATATAGTCGAACAGAAACCGGGGCAGGCGTGCCTGCGCCAGCGCGCGATAATCAGCAATGGAAGCGGCGGTCATGATCTGAGCCTCGTCGGATGATGTCGATGGCCGCCAGTGTGGCAGATCCCGTGCACCGCTTAAAGCCGCCCCGTGCGCGCCAATTGCGCCACGACAAGCGCCCGCATCACCGTCTCCTGGAACGATGCAGGGGCGGTGAGCCCCATACGCTCCAGATAGGGTTGCGCGCTCTGCGGCGGGCTCCAATGGGTAAGCGCCCCCCAACCCAGACGCAGCATGCCCCCAAGAGACGCCACGTCCTCTTTCAGCGGCCGCAACGCCGCACTGAGCGCCAATTCCTCCGCCGTCAGATCCGTGCCGAATGGAAACGCCGGCAGATGCCCTTTGGCCTGAAATGGTTTCAAGACCGCGGCCAGGCGTTCCGGTGTGTTGCCGCGATGGGCGTCCGGGATCTGGTAGGACGCCTCGATCTTGCCCGCCTGTTTGGCCTGTGTCAGGAGGGTCTCTTGAAACCGGGAGTCGCAAATCGCCAGCAGGCGGACAACCACCTCGCGGTCGGTCCGGGCGCGCAGATCCGCGATGCCATACTCCGTCACCACCATATCGCGCAGGTGACGCGGCACGGTAACATGACCATAGGACCAGGGCATGGTCGTTGTGACACGCCCACCACTCGTGCGTGTCGCCCGCAAGGCAATGATCGAGCGCGCATCTTCCAGCTCATGGGCCATGGCGACGAAGTTATATTGTCCGCCGACCCCACTCACTACACGGCCATCTTCAAGCCCGTCGGATACGATGGCGCCAAGGCCCGTCACCATCATGGCCGTATTGATGAAGCGGGCATGACGGCGCTGGAGGCGACGCAACCCTTCGTCCCCGAACAGATCATTGATTTTGGTTACGCTGGTCATATTGAACCGGGCACAGTCCCGGGCGCTCATGGCCCGCAAGCGCTCGTAAAAGGCGCGCGTGCCCATGTAAAAGGCTCCTTCCAGAACGCGCCCGCCGCCCAAGCGCCGCCCCAGGCACGGCCCGCACAGGCGCGCCCGTATCTGTGGATCCGACAGATCAGCCGGGCCCAGATCATCGGCTCCTTGAATGAGGCGTCCGGCTTCCAGGCGCACCGTCTCGTCAACGCATCCCATTTGGTGCAGAAATGCCAGGTCATCCTCGGTGATCCGCACCGCGATGATCCCCCGATCGATCAACACCTCCAAGGTGTCGTCCGACACATCCCGGCCGATAACACCGTCATTCAGCGCCCGTTGCAGGCCCCCATGGTCATAGACCTCGCGGCTTAGAATCCCGGCGTCGAGCAAATGTAAGAAGCCATCGAAGACCATCTCGCTGCTGCCATAAAGCCCCGCCTCGAACGCCTCAAGGCCGCCATTGCGATGCGCCGGGACCATGTTGGAAAAGGCCCCCTCCAGGGCGGAGATGATCTCGCGAAACCCCTCATTCTTCTGATGGCGGAGGATCAACGCCTGCGACACCGCATCGCCCAGCGAACCGAAGCCGATTTGCAAGGTGCCCGCATCGCGCACCAGTGCCGCACAATGGAGGCCGATGGCGTAATCCCGCAAGGAAACCGATTCTGAAACCGGCCCGAACAGCGGATAGGGCTCGGGCTCAATCACGCCATCGAACCAGGCGCCGGGCACTGCCGCGTCATTGGCCAAGAACGGCAACCGGTCATTGATCTCACCCAGAACCGCCACTTTGCGCCCCCGTGCCGCCTGGGCGCGCATGGCCGGGATCACGTCAAGCGACAGGTCCGGATTGGCCGACAGGCTCACCCGCTCCAGCCCCACACGCGGGCTTGGCCGGATCATTTGTGCCAGGACGTTCACACCAGCGGCCAATACGTCCCGGGCGCCATGGGTATAGTTGGTGCTGATGTAATTCTGCTGCGCGTCCGTGTTAGACAGAAGTGATCCTGGGGCCAGGAAAAACTCCTGCACGGTCACATTGTCCGGCAGGCACCCCGCGCGCCGGTCCCGTGCATAGTGCAGATGCGGATAATTTGCGCCGATCAGCCGATCCAAAATTGGATTCAAAAGACGGGCTTCCAAGTCACTGCCGGGCTGGGGGCGCTCCAGGGTCAGGGCCGTAAAGATCGTCAGAGAGAGCGACCGGTCCGCGGCAGCGAGATCATAAAACGCATTGGTCAGGTGGTTCGCCTTGCCCACTCCCAACGGCAAGCCCAGAACAATCTCCTTGCCCACATGGTCGATTACGGCTTGCGCACACGCCAGTGCACTGTCATAGCGCACTGGCTCGCCAGCGCTCTGCCCCTCCCCCATGCGCTCCTCGGTGCCGTTCGTGGTCTGACCCACCATCACCCTGCCTCCCGCACGCCCCTTTGGGGGATCATGATGACCTCGGCGCAGTGGCTCGTCCAGCGGGGACAGGTGGATCGTGAACGCAAATCCGTTGTGACGCACACAGAGGACCGCGGGATAGGTCTAAAGGTTCGGCCACCACATGAACGCAATTGCACCGGCGATACCGACCCCCATAATGGCCGTCAGCACCACAATCACCGGCGCGACCGCCCAAGGCACCCAGGCTTGTTCGCTGCGCAGGCCAGCCAGATACAATTCCAGCCCCGCAAGCGGTATGAGATAGCAGGCGAACACCAAGAAGATATCCGCCGGGCCGGACAGGGTACCGTTCATGCCCACGGGGCCCTGGTTCAGGATCGCCCAGGCCATAATGCTGACCCGCAGAAACCAGACGCCATTGGCCACCATGAACGTGCGCAGGGCCCATCGGCTGTGGGTCTCAAAGTCCCGCGCGATCGCGAACCGCCACGCCATGCCGGCAAAGACCAGGATCAACACACCGTTGAGTGTCACAGCGATGCCGGAGATGAGCGAAAGCTGTGTGCCCCGGCCCCAGGTCAGCCAAAACCCACCCACCGCCAAAACAACGGCGATCGTCAGGAAGAGCCGGCCGTTCCAGCGATGCACTGCTGGCAAGGCCGTGCGGATGCCAGGCACGAGCTGCACCAGCCCCCCAATGGTCATCACCGCGGCCAGCAGGACATGAGTGATGAACATCACATTGCCGGTGACATCCTCGGCGATGTAGCCGTCAATCAGGGCCTTGTCATTCCACGCGGGAAAATCACCCCGCAGCGTGCGCGACCCATAAAAGGCGAGAATGAAATAGGCAAAGGCCATCAGACCGATGACTGCCGTTGCAAACCACAGCCCCCCGGTGGCGCGGAGCACGCGATGCCCGGTTGTCTGGGGACGGGTGGGGGCGGAAGACTGTATGGCCATGGAATTCCCTCTGTCTCATTGCGGACGGCGCGAAGGCGCCTGCGCAGACGATGGGTAAACCGGGCCAGAGGCGTCTCGCCGATTTGGGAATCGGCCAAAAAGTCGGTGTTTTTTGAGCGATACTGATCTTGATCGCGCCCGCTCCCTGGTGCACTTCAGGGATTTTGGGCATGGCGAGAGGAGACAGACCACGATGCAGTCACTGGGCCCTATCACCCTGCCCATCTCTCGTGCGGACGCTCTTATTGAGCGTGTGCGCCGCGTCGAGCCGGGCAGGCCAATGGCCCCGCTCACGCTCTACTGGCTGCTGTTCGCCGGCAGCATCACCTGCTTTTGCGTGCACAGCGTGTGGGGTGCCTGGCTTGGGCCCGTGGATGCGGTTCTTGCCATCGCCGGATCCACCACTTGCGGATTTGCATGGCTCCTGGCGCGCGCTGTGTTCCGGGGGCCCGACCACTCGGCCGGCTGGCCCCGTGGGCTGGTCGGTATCATGGTCCTCAGCGCGGCGATTATCGTGATCGGCGGCACGCCAGTGGACGGCAGCGCCCCGCCCTTGTTTGCCCGCATAGCGCGCACAGTGCACATGCTCCTCAGCTCAACCGTGCTCATTCTGACCTTCATTGAGCCGCTAGAGAACCTGCACCGCCCTATGCCGGATCGGGAGTACCGCTTTCGACTGGCCACCGCGGGTGGTTATGCGGCCATTTTCGCCTTCGCCGTGCTTTGGATCCGAGGAGCGGATGACACCACCCTCTCCGCGGACTGGGCCACGCGGTTGAAAGTCGCCAGTGCCCTGATTGCGCTGGGCTGTGCTCGCTGGGCGGTCACTTTTCGCGCAGCCCACCCGCTTGAGCCGGTAGCCTCAGCCGCGAAACGCCGCCCCAAGTCCGCGCCCACGGTGGATTCCGCGCTGAGCGCCCAAATTCTGACGGTCGCAGCCCGCCCCGAGGTTTTCACCCAGCCCGACATTAAAGTCGCAGACTTCGCGCACCTGCTAGGTCAGCCGGACTACAAAGTCACCCAGTGCATCACTGGGGATCTGGGCTTTCGCAACTTCAACCGGCTGATCAACCAGTTTCGCATCGACGAAGCCAAGAAACGCCTGGCTGATCCCGCCTGGGATGACCGGTCCATCCTGACCATCGCCATCGAAAGCGGCTTCGGGTCCATTGGGCCCTTCAACCGCGCCTTCAAAGAACGCGTCGGCATGCCGCCCAGTCGCTATCGCGCCCTGTCCCGGAAACCGGAATAGCTCTCCCTCCTGGTCTGAGACCTCATCCCGCAAGAGCCCCTGGCTCAGTTGCGCCCGGCGGTTACACCACCATCCACGTCGTGACGTGCTCCGGTGGTCATCCGCCGTCTGATCATGACGATCCGCCACGAGAGTCTCGACACGACCCAAGCCCGGCACCCAGCCCTTGTTGATATCGCTTTCGGTGATCTCACCGTCACCGCCCAGAACGAGATGCTCTTCCCAACTCTCGATAGAGCCATCAAGCATCAGGCTGTTATCCATGGGAGACGTCACCGGCTGCCGGGTCGGCTCGGAATTCAGCGCCAGACCCACCATGACCGGATCAGGCGCCGCGTCTCACACCACCTTCACATGCACGAGACTTCCGGCGAAGCGCCGCCGAACCGGACCGATATAGGAGAGGATCTTGTAAAGCAGCATGCGGGAGGGGTACGGGTCCGCATCGCTCTGCACCCGCACCGGTTTAAGGCCCGGAATCGAGCGCAGACCGGAATCGAGCGCAGAAATGCAGGCAGGTCATCCAAAATAATTCCCCATGGCATGGGCGGCGGGGTCTTTGCCGATGTCTGAGTCGGTATCGTCTTCCTCTTCTCCAGTCGCAATCCGCATCACCTACACGGCGTTGCCAAGACGTCAGCGGGGCGCTTTTTTCCTGTAGGGCCTTTGGGCATTTATCTCTTGGCGCCCCCTTTCTTTCGCGGCTTCGCATTCCGCGTACAATTCTTCTAGCGTCATCTCACCGCTTGGACCAGTTATACTGACCGGGGGAAAACGACGATATGTTGCTTTGGCCTTATTATATGCGTCTTCTGGACAGAATGCTTGTACTTCAAGGTTTTGCCTGCCTTTAATTGTGTAAATTGCCATGATTACTCTATCGGCTAATTGCGCACATTTGGGAATGCCGGTGACAATTTAAAGGCCGGGTCAAGAGGGTCAGATTTCAAACTCAGACACATTCAGGCGCCACAGCTGTGTTTCAAGCCCGTCGCCCAGCGCGACAACAACGGGCCTGCGGAGCCCCCTTGGCACCGGCCCGTAGAGCGCTTTCAGGAGAAGGGCGTGCTCTTTTCCGCCCGACATTGCGAATGACAAGCAAAAGCATAATGTGGAACACTGCGCACCGACAGTCAGACGACATCATGCAAACAGGGCAGCGGACATGGCGGACGGCAGCGGCACCGGAAAGAGCGACGCGAGCCCCGCCGAGCGCCACCCCGCCGAGCGCCACCCCGCCGAGCGCCAGGGCGGCCGGCGTCGCTTCTACGTGCTCCATATCTGGGTGGGATTTCACCTCGCGGTCCTGATGGCGCTCGTTTTGGCGACAGGCACGCTTGCCACGCTCTCCCATGAAATCGACTGGCTGACTCAAGACGACATGCGTGTGGTCCCCGACGGAGACCGCGTGTCCTGGAACACAATGGCTCGGGCCCTGCGCGCCGAGTACCCGGACCATGTGCTGGTGTCGTTGGAAGCCATGCCGGGGCACTACTTCGCCCACCGCGCCCGCATGGTCGATCCTTATGGTCGGCAGGTTTTTGTGCATGTGGATCAGTGGACCGGACAGGTCACCGGCAGCACCCATCCGCTCACGGTGCAGCGCCTGTTTCGCGATTGGCACCGCTATCTCTTTATGCCGAATTTCATCGGACTGCCGCTGGTCACCTCCATGGCCTTCATCCTGATCATTTCGCTCTACACGGGCCTGAAGACGACACGGAAGTGGGGTACCGTCGCCACGCGCATTCGGGTCGATAAAGGCGCGCGCATTGCCGTGGGGGACGCGCATAAGGCGGCTGGCCTGTGGGGGGTCTGGTTCTTCATCGTGATGATCGTCACGGGCATTTGGTATCTCGCTGAATTCGGCGCCGCGGTCAGTGGGGACCGCTTTGAACCGGCGCGCCCACGCCTGGCCCAGGAGCGGGTGGCCGACTTCGGCCAGACAATCCAGGATGCGTCAACGGCGCGGATAATCGCCGCTGCGACAGATGCCTTTCCAGAATTGGAGCCCCGGCGTATCCACTACGCGGTGCGCGCGGGAGACCCGGTCTCGGTTCTGGGGCGCGGAGGATCCATCTTGCTGCGTGACCGCGCCAATCGTGTGTCCCTCGATCCGGTAGACCTGTCCGTCATTCAGATCCAACGGTCACAGGACATTGGCTGGGTGGCATGGCTCAACGAAATGGCCGATCCGGTGCATTTCGGCTCTTTTGGGGGGCTGCCCACTAAAGTGATCTGGTTCGTCTTCGGTCTCGCCATGACCGGATTGTCAGTCAGTGGCGTCTGGCTGACTTGGCGCCGCCTGCGCAGTGCGGCCCCATCCCGCGCACAGCTCCTCACCTTCCCGGTTTTACTGGTCAGCCTGGCTTTTGCCGTGCCGTGGGTTCAACGGCTGCAGGGGCCAGCCGTTCCGGACCAGGAACAGGCGCTCACGCCCCAAGCTCTGGGCGCGTTTGACACCCAACTCCTCCTGGCCCGGACCGCGCAGGGCAACCCGACTGGCGATTTGCGCCTTCTGATTGCGAGTGATCGGGGCCGGCCGAACATCTCCGGTGTCGTCATCACTGTCGAAACCGATGATGGGGGGCCCGGCTCGGAGGTAACGCGCGCCGCCGGCCGCCTGGGGCCTGTGACAGAACTGCGCGCGCATCTTCCGCCGGATCTGCTTAAAACAGCACAGGCGTTGGTCGTTCGTTTGGACCTGCATTCAGGGGCCCAACTGACCGGGCGCTGGCGGCTGTCAGGCGCGCGTGACCTGGCCGCCTCCGGATGATCACAGGAGACCTGGATGGACCTGATCTTGACGACTATCGGAACGCTTGCCTTGGGTTGTCTTCTGGGCGGCATGGTGTTCTTTCCCAGCATTGTGGCGCCCACGGTGTTCCAAGCCCTGGACCCTGCGCCCGCGGGCACGTTTTTGCGCCGCCTGTTTCCCAAATACTATCTGTTCATCATCGTGACAGCGGTTTTGGGCGCTGTTGGCTTGCATGACCGCCCGGTCGTTGCCATTGGCCTGGGGCTTGTGGCTCTCTCCACTCTTGCGGTGCGGCAACTCCTTGTACCCCGGATCAACCAATGGCGGGACCAGCAGATGGCGGGTGATCACGACGCCGCCCGCGCCTTTGCGTCCGGACACAGATTGTCCGTCCTCCTCAATCTTGGTCAGCTTCTGTTCGTGATCTGGGCCTTTGTCGCCGTGACCGTGTTGTAGACGCGGTTCCTATCCCTCGGCTCACTTGTTATTAAGAATGATTTGCATTCCGAGACCTATAGACCTACAGTCCCCTCCACCAGTCATGGGGTTCAAGGGACACAGTCATGGGATACAACGACATCCTCAAATGTGGCGTCGCCGCCATCGCGTGTGTGTGCTTGGTCGGCGGATCAGCGGCCGCGCAGGATAATGGGGACGCGGACGACCAGGAGCGCTTCTCTGGTGATGTTATTGTCGTCACGGAGCGGGCCCAACGTCTTTATCGTGTTCAAGAAACCGATACGGCTCGGCTGCCCGGCGACCCGCTCACCTCGCCCATTTCGATCATATCGATCAATGCGCAATTGATCGCCGACCAGGGTGCGCGCGATGCTCAGGACATTTATCGGAATATCTCCGGTGTCAGCGTATTCAGCTATGCGGGCGTGACCGCACGTGGTTTCCGTCAGGAGGAAATCTTCTTCGACGGTCTGCGTGGTGATCCCTATGCGGGCTTTGCCGTGCCGCAGCTCTTCAATGTGGAGCGCATTGATTTCCTCAAAGGACCTGCCGGGATGCTATACGGACCCGGTGCCCCGGGCGGGCTGTTCAATTATGTGACCAAGAAGCCGTCCGAGGACTTTTTCGCTCGCCTGGAAGGGGTGGCCGGCACGGAAGCCCGCTATGGCGCCTCCGTCGAGATCAATGGCGCGCTTCCCATCGATGGCCTGACGGGGCGCGTCGGGATCTTTTATGAAGATCGCAACACGGCGCGGCGCAACACCGCGAGCGAGACCCTCATCTATGATGTGGGTTTGGGCGCGGATCTGGGCTTTGCGCAATTGACTCTTCAAGGCACCCGCTATGAGCAGGACTTGGACGGCAATCGCTTGCGGGGTGTGCCAACCAATGATGAGGGCGACTTCCTCGCCGACCGGCGCTGGAACCACAACGAGCCCGATGATTTTCTGGACCTGGTCTCCAACAATCTGCAAGCCAGCCTTGAGGGTGAGATCGGCGACAGCATAACCTGGGACGCCGCCATTCGGTATACGGATAGTGAGGAAAACCAGAAATATCACGAGCCACGCACCCTTATCGACACCGATGGCAACGGCAAAGTGGACTTTGTCTCTGTGCGGGAATTTCGAGACCAGACCCGTGCTGAGGAAAGTTTGTCCTTCGGTGCGAATGCCATTTGGTCGAGCACATTCGGGTCCTTCGACAATCGCCTGCTGGTGGGCGTGGACTATTTCGACGGAGAAGAAGTCTTCGACTATGACCGCGCCCGTGGGCCCGGTGACAATGTGCTGGGACTGAGCCTGAAGAACCCGCAATATGGCCGGTCTGACCGCCGCACCTATGTTTTCACAACGATCGCTGATGGGCGGTTGTCGGAGCAAACGCGCCAGGGGGCCTATCTGCTCAACGAAGTGACGTATGGGGACTTCATCCTGACGGGCGGAGTGCGCTTCGATAAGTTCGAAGATGCGGACTTTGACGATGATAATGTGACGTTCCGAGCTGGTGCCGTTTATCGGCTACGCCCTGATATCTCGCTTTTCGCGCAATGGGCGGAAAGTTACGAGCCGCAAGGTGTTGGCGACCAGGACCCACGCCGCGGCGGCCCGTTCGACCCCACAGAAGGCGAGATCGTCGAGGGCGGCATTCGCACGCAACTTCTTGATGGCCGCATCCAGTCTTCCCTCGCGGTTTATGAAATTGTTCGCAGCAATCTGTTGCAGAACTCTGGCGAAGATCCGGATGGGGATGGTCTGGATGATCTCATTGCCTTTGGTGAAGTAACCAGTTGGGGCATTGAGATTGATCTGGCCGCTGATGTCACGCCCGACTGGGTTTTGACCGCCTCTTATGCCTACAACGATACGGAAGTCACCGGGGATACGGGCGAAGGAGGCACAGACCGCATCCGCAACCGGGTGGGCGACCGCTTCGCCAATGCGCCCGAGCATCAATTCGGTTTCTGGACCCGCTATCAGATCCCCGCCATCAACACCGCGTTCGCGGTGGGCGGCGACTATGTCAGCGACCAGTTGAGCCTGTCGGGCCAGACTGTTCAGTCCTACTTCATCTTCGACGCATCGGTCATGTGGGAGCCAGGGCCCGTGGATGTGATGCTCCGCGTGGAAAATATCTTTGATGAAACCTATGCGGCATCGGGCTTCCTGGAGCGCACGGGCCACTTCCCCGGAGATCCACGATCACTCTTTGTCGAGATTTCCAAAAAGTGGTAGTGACGCAAGCCCTGTTACGGTGCTTCGTAGCGTATCCAGCGATGGGAAGGGCATCAATCTGCGCCCCTCCCGTCGCTAATCCACTCGCTCCGAGTACGGTCATGCACCCCTAAGCTGCAATAATGTCGAATGGCTTTAGCGTATCGCGCAGGTCTGCCTCATCAATATCGCGCGTGATGAAGACGATCCGGGAGCGGCGATCTTCACTTGGCCACGCCTCCAGCCTGACAGGCGGGTGGAAGATGTGTTGAACGCCGTGAATGACAACCGGCCGTTTAAGTCCTTCAACATTGATAAGCCCCTTGATCCGGAGGCAGTCAGCACCTCGAAATCTAAGCAAGGCCTCCAGCCAAAGATCGAGCGACTCCGGCGGAATAGGCTTATCAATCGTCAGGCAAAGCGCTTTGATATGCTCGTCATGGCGATTTACATCATGATGGTGCCCATGATGACCATCTCCACCATGATCATGATCGTGATCATGATCATGATCGTGCCCGTGATCGTGAAAATCACTGTAGGCTTCTGCCTTGAGCCATTGCTGGACATCCAG
>CAZVEE010000071.1:14222-18160 GCA_964625525.1 uncultured Alphaproteobacteria bacterium
CGTGATCGTGAAAATCACTGTAGGCTTCTGCCTTGAGCCATTGCTGGACATCCAGACTTTTTGTTGCCGGATTATAAAGGCCCGCATCAAACAGTAACGCTGGCTCAACACGACCATTGTCCGAGACGATTTGGGGCGCGGCCGGGTTCAACGTCCGCAGTCGCGTCTTCAATGCCTGCAAGGCCGCAGGCTCGGTCAGATCGGTCTTGGTGATGAGCAGACGGTCGGCCATGGCTGCCTGCTTTACGGCCTCTATCTGGCGATCCAGGGTGTCTGCACCATTGGCGGCATCGATGGTCGTTATGACTCCATCAAGACGATATTGCCGCGTCACCGAGCGATCAGTCATCAGGGTATGGAGAATGGGCGCGGGATCGGCCAGCCCTGTCGTTTCGATCACAACCCGGTCGAACCATCGCTCGCCCCCCCGGGCAAAACGCCCAGGCGCATCGCGCAACGTTTTGACCAAGTCACCCCGGATCGTGCAGCACAGACAGCCGCTGGCCATTTCAATGACCACGTCATCGTGACTGTAGGCAACCAGATTATGATCAATCCCGATCTCGCCGAACTCGTTGATGAGCACAAGAGTGCGGCTGAGTTCCGGTTGGTGGATCAGGTGATTGAGAACCGTCGTCTTGCCGCTGCCCAGGAACCCCGTCAGGACAGAAACGGGCAGGCGCTGCGCCGATCCTCCTAAATCCGTGTCTTCCATGAGGACTGACTTCCTTGACACATTTGATTAAGTCACCGGCGTCTTCGTCAGTCGACATCGCCCAGGGCGCGCCGCGCGAACGGAGCCAGATCACTGCCCATAAACTGTCCGACTGCTGTTACCGCGCCGGTATCGGTGTAGCGCAGCACGCCAATCTCGCCTTCCGAGAGCCGCAGACCGCTCACGCGGAAAATGTTCCCTCCGTGACTAATCAGCGCGATATTTGATCCCGGCAGACCGGGCGCAAGCTCGGCCAAAACGCGGCGCAGCTCAGTCTCGGCAATATCGAGCGTGCGCGCGCCTCGTGGGTTATGGTGCATCAGGCGCACATCGTTTTCATAGTCCACACCGAACATGAAGCGCGCGGTTTCCGCACTGCGGCACATGGGGCTGGAAATAACCCGGCTCACATCAATATCAAGAGCACGCAGCACCACGCCGGTCTCTTGGGCACCAGCGGCCCCAGCGATGGAGAGATTGCGTTGCGCCCGGCAATCGTCCGGCGCCTGGGTGTAGTCGTCGGCGCGCGACGGCACTTCGGTGCGCTCATGGCGAATGATGAGAACATGACCACCGTCCTGCAGCGCCGCGATCAGATCTTGCCGGCTGAGCGGTGCGCTTTGGGCCTGTTCAGCCAAGGCGGGTGCCGCCAGGAGCGTTATCGTGATGGCAAGCGCTGCCCAGATGATGAACAATCGCTTCGTGGAATGACCAAATTGAACCATCATTTCGGAGATACCTGATTTTGGGATAAAGCCGGGGCGGTGGAACGCCACCACAGATGGCCTTCTCGGCGAGGACACGACCGAGACGGTCATTCGTGCACACCATGCTGCCCGAGGGACTGTACTGCCCGAGGGACTGTACTGCCCGAGGGATGATACTGCTCAACGCATTTGCCAGTCAGGCCCTTGCGAGCGGTCCACGTAACGTTATATTGTAACACTTTGCACTTCAAGGCTCGGGAAACCCTCCATGACCGCCCATCCCCAAATCACCAAACTGCCTGTCACAGTGCTTTCCGGCTTCCTGGGGGCCGGCAAGACCACGCTGATGAACCACATTCTCAACAACCGTGAAGGCAAACGTGTCGCGGTCATTGTGAATGACATGAGCGAGGTCAATATCGATGCGGACCTCATTCGGGACGGCGCAGCGGATCTCAGCCGCACGGAAGAAACACTGGTCGAAATGACCAATGGCTGCATCTGCTGCACGCTGCGCGATGATCTGCTCAAAGAAGTTCGGCGCTTGGCGGAAGATGGCCGGTTTGATTATCTGCTCATAGAATCAACGGGCATCTCCGAGCCGCTCCCCGTAGCCGCCACCTTTAATTTCCGCACCGAAGAGGGAGACAGTCTGCTCGATGTCTCGCGGCTCGATACGATGGTGACAGTGGTCGATGCGGCCAACCTTCTGCGCGATTATGGGTCCTCCGATTTTCTTTCTGATCGCGGTGAAACCCTGGGCGAGGAGGACAATCGCACACTCGTTGATCTTCTGGTGGACCAGATCGAGTTTGCCGACGTTATCCTTTTGAACAAGATCGATGCGGCCACGCCGGACCAGCTTGAGGCGGCTCGCAAAATCATCCGCTCGCTCAATCCGGATGCGGAGTTGATCGAAACCAGCATGTCTCGCGTGCCGTTGGACCGGGTCTTGAACACCGGTCTGTTCGACCATGACAAGGCCGAAGAGCACCCGCTCTGGTTCAAAGAGCTCTACGGCTTCGAAGACCATGTTCCAGAAACGGAAGAATATGGGGTTCGCAGTTTCGTTTACCGGGCTCGCCGCCCTTTCCACCCCTTCAAGCTGCATGCGTTTTTCAATTCACCATGGCCTGGGGTCATTCGTGCCAAAGGGCATTTTTGGCTGGCGACCCGCCCGGAATGGGTGGGGGAAGTGAGCCAGGCGGGCGCCCTCGTCCGGCACGAGGCGAGAGGGTTTTGGTGGACAAATGTGCGCGAGGATTATTGGCCGGATGATGAAGAGTGGCGTGAACGCCTGAACCAAAGCTGGGATCCCGTCTTTGGCGACCGCCGCCAGGAAATCGTCTTTATCGGGACGGATATGGATGAGGCCGCGATCCGCCGGCGGCTTGACTCCTGCCTCGTGGGTGACGGCACGTCGATGGATCTCAAGGCCTGGAGAAAGCTGAAAGACCCCTTCCCTGCCTGGAAGCGTGAGGCGGCCTCGTAACCCGCGCCGTTAGAATGCTTTCCAGAAAAGTGTGTGCGGTTTTCCGGTTTTCCGCCCGTGAAGCGCGCCAAACCAACGCCCCAGAGCCGTTTCAACCCAGAGCCGTTTCAATGATCTGGTTTTCATTGAAGTGATGCGCGCCGCGCATGGCCCTGAGTGGCTGTGGGATGACGCTCTGCTCCTCATTGAACGCCAGCCTGGGCAACGGGAAGATGCCGAAGAGGAGCTGAGACGGGAGAATAAGGACATCACTCCTGGCCGCGTCGTTGCCGCGCTGACATTCAGCTTCTGGACATCAATGTTTGCCCCGGAATATGAGGACAAATGGCAGAAAACGCTGCACCAGATCGCCAAACGAAAAGACGGTAAGGGGCTGCGGCGCAAGGATTTTTCCGGACCGCTTTGGCCCATCAGAACCTTGCGGAACCGGATTGCGCATCACGAGCCAATCCTTCCCTGGAACCTCCCTAAGCACTACGGAAACATGGTGCAGCTTATTGAATGGCTCTCCCCGGATGCAGCCACCTGGTGCCGCCGTGTCAGCCGCTTCAAGCGGATCTACCCGAAAGAGCGTATTGAATTGCAGGGACAATGACACCTAAACGAAAACGGGAACCCACCAGCCCGAATCGTACATAATTGTGAATATACGAAAAATCAAAACATCAAGAAATTAGATCGAATGTAAAAGGGGAATCTTCAAATGGATCGATTCTCAGAAATATTCAAAATAGGCCTAGATCAGCCACAGCTTGATTTCGTGGATATCACACCATCGAATGACACTCCATTATTTATCGATCCATTTGCAATATCTCTCAAGAACGATGCATGGTCCGAAAATTGCCATCAACATATAACTCATTTCTTTGAAACAGCTCTAGAATACATAAGAGCAGGAAATGAAGAAGCGGCTAAGCGCTTGTTGAACGGTCTTAGTGAACCAAATGAAACATGCTTGGGGCTTTCAAGAGGCAAACCTGCCGGACGTGGTGTCGCTGGAAAACAAGCCCTCGATTTATAT
>CAZVEE010000072.1:0-18016 GCA_964625525.1 uncultured Alphaproteobacteria bacterium
CCGAGCCTCCGGTGCGTCAGGCGGGGATCAAGGTGGAGACCGTCGCCGAACTGGTCGAGAAGCTGAAGAACGAAGCGGGAGTGATCTGATGACGGTTTTGGTTGTTGCCGAACACGACAACGCGTCCCTGAAGGACGCGACGCACAAGACCGTCTCCGCCGCCATGCAGATGGGTGGCGAGGTGCATGTGCTGGTGGCGGGCCACCAAGCCGGGAGCGCGGCGGAAGCGGCGGCGCGCCTGAGCGGTGTGGCCAAGGTGCTGCACGCGGACGCGCCGGAATTTGAAAAAAGCCTCGCGGAGCCGCTGGCGGCGCTGATCGTCTCGCTGGGGGACGGGTATGACGCCTTTTTGGCGCCGGCCACCACCTCGGGCAAGAATGTGATGCCGCGCGTGGCGGCCCTGCTCGACGTGATGCAAATCTCGGACGTGGTGTCGGTGGATGCGCCGGACACGTTCACGCGCCCCATTTATGCGGGCAATGCCATGATGCAGGTGAAGTCCAAAGACGCGAAGAAAGTGGTGACGGTGCGCCCGACCACCTTCCCCGCCGTGAGTGTGGACGGCTCCTCGCCGGTGGAGGTGGTGACGCCTCCGGCCAATGCGGGCCTGTCGGAGTTCGTGGGCGAAGAGTTGTCCAAGTCGGACCGTCCCGAGCTGTCCTCGGCCAAGATCGTCGTGTCCGGCGGGCGTGGCATGCAGAACGGTGAAAACTTCGCCATGCTGGAACGGGTGGCGGATAAGCTGAACGCGGCGGTGGGTGCCTCGCGCGCGGCCGTGGATGCGGGGTTTGTGCCGAACGATTATCAGGTCGGCCAGACCGGTAAGGTCGTGGCGCCGGAGCTGTATATTGCCGTTGGTATCTCCGGCGCGATCCAGCACCTGGCGGGCATGAAGGACTCCAAGATCATCGTGGCCATCAATAAGGACGAAGAAGCCCCGATCTTCCAAGTCGCCGATTATGGTCTCGTTGCCGACCTGTTCCAGGCGGTACCGGAACTGGAGGACGAGCTGAGCAAAGTGGGCTACTAACGCCCGGCCAGCGTCGCTCTGTCTGACAGACCCATAACGCCCGTCTCCGCGTGCAGCGGCGGCGGGCGTTCGCGTTTTCCGGCGCGCCAGCGCCGATGGCTAGAAAAGACTAGCCAATGGGATGGAACCCGGCCTTTACTAGGATCACGCTATGCAGGACGAAGCGGACATGTTGCATTGCAGAAAGGCCGTATTCGTCTAATATCTCGGGTTGACGAGCCGCGCGGTATGCCTCGCGCGGCGGCAACCTAACCTCCGGGGCATCCGGGGGGCGGGGCAAGAGACCGCAGGGTCAGACCCGTCACGTCTGGATGCCAACGGCCACAATGCCATCACGCACGGTCGGGATACCCGGCCATCAAGAACGATTGCAATCCCATGACGGTTCAGAAAATCGGTGTGATCGGGGCGGGACAGATGGGCAATGGTATTGCCCATGTGTGCGCGCTCGCGGGTTATGACGTGCTGCTCAATGATGTGGACCCGGAGCGGTTGTCCGGTGCGATGTCCGTGATCGAAGCGAATATGGCGCGCCAGGTGCGCCGCACGCTGATCTCCGAGGAAGAAATGACCGTGGCGCTGGCGCGCATCACGGCGGTGGGGGCGCTGGAGGACATGGGCGCCGCCGACCTTGCCATCGAAGCGGCAACCGAGAAGGAGCCAGTGAAGCGCGAGATTTTCGCCACGCTGTGCCCGGTGCTGAAAGACGACGCGATCCTCGCCTCCAACACCTCCTCCATTTCTATCACCCGGCTCGCGGCCTCGACCGACCGGCCGGAGCGGTTCATCGGCCTGCACTTTATGAACCCGGTGCCGGTGATGAAGCTCGTCGAGATCATCCGCGGGATCGCCACCAGTGAAGAGACCTTCCGCGCCGCGCGCATCGTGATCGAGCGGTTGAACAAGGTGCCGGCCAATGCCGAAGACTTCCCGGCCTTCATCGTGAACCGCATCCTGCTGCCCATGATCAATGAGGCGGTTTACACGCTCTATGAGGGCGTGGGGACGGTCGAGGGCATCGACACGGCGATGAAGCTCGGCGCCAATCATCCCATGGGGCCGCTGCAACTGGCGGATTTCATCGGGCTTGATACTTGTCTGTCGATCATGCAGGTGCTGTATGACGGACTGGGGGACAGCAAATATCGTCCGTGCCCGCTGCTCGTGAAATATGTCGAGGCCGGATGGCTCGGGCGCAAGACCGGGCGGGGCTTCTATGACTATCGCGGGGATGCGCCAGTCCCGACACGGTGATGTCCCGACACGGTGATGGTTCTTCCCGACACGGTGACGGCTGCTGACGCGGACTGTTGGGCTGGGCTGGTCGGCAAAAGGTATCTCCGCCGTGCTCAGGAGCCTGGGGTCCTCTCATCGCTGGGCGCGGGCATGCCCGCGAGGTTAGCGATCAGGCTCCGGGCTTCCGGGGCGTTCCAGTCGGCGGGGCCGATGAGGCGCCCGAGTTCCTGGCCCTCGGCATTGATCAGCGCGGTAACGGGCAGGGCGAAGGTCTCGAAGGCCTGGGCAAAGCGCGTCGTGGGGTCGTGGTAAAAGGCGAGCGTCTCGATGCCCAGATCGGCCAGGAAGGCGCGCGGGGTGTCGCTGTCACCGCGATCCACGCTGATCACCACCACTTCAAAGTCCTCTGAGCCCATGGCGGCCTGAAGAGCGTCCAGTTCCGGCAGTTCCTTGACGCAGGGCGCGCACCAGGTCGCCCAGAGATTGACCAGCACGGTGCGCCCGCGGAACGCCTCCAGGGGGATTTCCGTACCGTCGGGGCCGGTGAAACTGCCCACCGGCGCCGGGCGGGGCACGGTGTGAACCTCGAACGCCTCCACCGTGCCTTGGGCGAACCGTTGCGGCGAGGTGTTGGTCAGCAGGGTGTTAATCCCGATGACGCCTGCAAATCCGAGAAGGAAGGCAAGGGCGATCCAGGCAAGGGCGGACAGTCTCATAAGGCACCTTTCAGCAAGCGGTGGCATTGCGGGGCGGGGCCGGGATGCGGCACAGTCCCCCCCTCATCCTATGTAGGGGAAGCGGAGCCGGTGACGAAGATCAACATGCCCGAACGCAGCGACGGGGCGACGAAAACGAGCGGTCAGGCAACGAGCGGTCAGGCAACGAGCGGTCAGGCAACGAGCGGTGAGGCAACGACGGGTCAGGCCATGTGGGGCGGGCGGTTCGCCGCCAAGCCGTCGGACCTGATGGAGGAGATCAACGCCTCCATCGATGTGGACAAGCGGCTTTACGCCCAGGACATCGCCGGCTCGCGTGCCCATGTGGCCATGCTTGCCGAAAGCGGCATTGTATCGGCGCAGGACGCCGCGGCGATCGACCAGGGGCTGGAACAGATCCTGAAGGAGATCGCGGCCGGGCGCATGACGTTCTCGCGGGCGCTTGAGGACATCCACATGAATGTGGAGGCGCGGCTGGCGGATCTCATCGGGCCGGCGGCGGGGCGTTTGCACACGGCGCGCTCGCGCAATGATCAGGTGGCGACCGACTTTCGGCTGTGGGTGCGGGACTGGCTTGATGAGGCGGATCAGCGCCTGGCACGCTTCCAGACGGCGATGATCGATTTGGCCGAGGCCCATGCGGACGCGGTCATGCCGGGTTTCACGCATCTGCAACCGGCTCAGCCAGTCACGTTCGGGCACCATTGCCTCGCCTATGTGGAAATGGCGGGCCGCGACAGGGGGCGGTTCCGCGACGCACGCGTGCGCGCCAATGAAAGCCCGCTGGGGGCGGCGGCGCTGGCGGGAACCTCCTTTCCCATTGATCGGGAGCGCACGGCGGCGGCGCTGGGCTTTGAGGCGCCCATGCGGAATTCGCTTGATGCGGTGTCGGACCGGGATTTCGGCCTTGAGGCCATGGCGGCGGCTGGCATCGCGGCCATGCATCTGTCGCGCCTGGCCGAGGAAATCGTCATCTGGTCCGGGCCGCAATATGGCTTTGTGAGCCTGCCGGATGCCTATTCCACCGGCTCCTCGATCATGCCGCAAAAGCGTAATCCGGATGCGGCGGAATTGGTCCGGGCCAAGACCGGGCGCATTGCTGGTGCGTTCCAGACCCTCCTAATGGTCATGAAAGGGCTCCCGCTCGCCTATTCCAAGGACATGCAGGAAGACAAAGAGGCGGTGTTCGACGCGCTTGATGCCTATGCCCTGTCACTGGATGTGATGACGGGTATGATGAGCATGCTGACGATCAATCGGGATGCCATGGCGGCGGCGGCCGGGCGCGGTTTTTCCACGGCGACGGATCTGGCGGACTGGCTGGTGCGCGTGTTGGGACTGCCGTTCCGGGAGGCGCATCATGTGACGGGCCGGATCGTGGCGCTGGCGGAAGCACAAGGGGTGGACCTGACAGGTCTCAGCCTGAGCGCCATGCAAGAGGTGGAGCCGCGGATTACGGAAGATGTGGTCTCGGTACTGAGTGTGGAGCAATCGGTGTCGAGCCGAACGAGTTTCGGTGGTACGGCGCCGGTGCGGGTGGGGGAGCAGGTCGCGTTTTGGCGCACCCGGCTCACCGTGTGAGGAGTGGACAAAGGGAGACGGGCCATGGGTCGGGTGTTGCTGGCTGTTGTGTTCGGGCTGACGCTGGCCGGGTGCGGCGTCAAGGGTGATTTGGAGCCGCCGGCGGGTGTAGAGGAGACAGGCCCTCGGGATATCATCCTGGTGCCGCCAAGATCCGAGACCGAGCCGGCGGAGGAGACGACGCAATGACCCGTTTTGTGATGGGGGTGGTGCTGGCGCTGTGCCTGTGGGGAGCGCCCGCAGCCCAGGCGGAGGATCCAGTGGACCCGGCCTGGGTCAGCGCGCGGCTGGCGGGGCTAACGGGAACATGGGACGGGGCGCTCTACTATCTGGATTATCAGAACGGGGCGGAATTCGCGATCCCGCTATCGGTGCGTGGAGAGATCACGCCGGATGGTAAGCAGCTTGTATCCTGGAACACGTTCACCGACCCTGGCTTTTTAGTCTACTCCGTAGACGTCACAGTGGTCGATGCGCAGACGGGGGTCGTGACCATTGCCGGGTTCCGGGATGGGCGCGCCGAGGTGCAGCCGTTTGACGTGACGGCGTTCGAAGCGGACGAGAGCGGTTGGTCTTTGACCTTGGAGCGAGACGGAGTGGATGATGACCGGCCGGCCCGCCTGAAGCTGGTCTATACGCTTGAAGGCGAAACGTTCCGCACCCGGAAACTGGTGACATTTCTGGACGAGCCGGGGGAAGAATTCTTGCGCAATCGCACGGAACTGACCCGTGTGGCCCAGGACGCGGCCCCCAACCGCATGGTCACGTCACCAACGCCATAGCGAAACCGTCATGGCCCTTGGCGCCGACTGTCTGAAGGGCTGTGGCCGTCAAGCGCGGGTGGCGCCCGAGGGCGTCAATGAAGGCGTGGACACCGCGTGCTTTCGGGTCATCGCCCGGGGCGGCGACGGTTCCCCCACGGATCACATTGTCGCCGATGATCACGGTGCCCGGACGCGATAGCGCCATTACCCGCTCCAGATAGGCCGGGTTATTGGGCTTGTCGGCATCTATGAAGACGAGATCGAAAGCCGCGACCGGTTCCGCGATCATGATATCAAGACTTGCCAGCGCGGGACCGGGGCGAATGGTGACGCGGTCTTGAACACCGGCCGCCGTCAACGCCTCGCGGGCGGCCTGGACACAGAGCGGATCCGCTTCCAAGCTGATGAGCGCACCGTCCGCCGGCAGAGCCCGGGCCAGCCACAGAGCGGAATAGCCCCCCAAGGTGCCGATTTCCAAAATACGCTGGGCGCGGATGGCGCGCGCCACGATGTGGAGAAAAGCCCCTTGCAGGCCCGAGACCGCATGGGGCACGAGGCCCGCGTCCGCACTGAGGCGCAGCGTGCGGTCCAGATCCGTATCGGGCGCCAGCAGCTGGTCTTCGAGAAACGCATCAATGGCGTCCGGTGCGGGCAGGTCTGCCGCGCTCATTCCACCACCTGGAACTTCTTTTTGTCGAAGACGCGCAGGACCGTGGCAAGGTCGTGACCACGCTTGAGAATGTGGCCGGTGGCGGAGATCACCGCATAAGCCCCCTGGCGGCGGGCGAGCTTGGGCCGCTTTTCGATGCGATAAAGGGGCATTTCGCTGGCGCGACGGAACACCGCGAAGACGGCCGCGTCCCGATTGGAGCCGATGGCGTAATCGCGCCATTCCCCACCTGCAACCATGCGTCCGTAAACGGAGAGGATCGCGTCCAGCTCCCGGCGGTGGAAAAAGACCTGCGGCGGCGCGGTCGGTTGGGGGTGTACGGTGGTGCCTGTATCCATCCCTCGAAGCTTCGCCCAGCCGACCGGCCCGCGCAAGAGCTTAGCGCTTGCGCGCCATGGTCAGGCCGTCGGCCACGGGCACCAGGGCCATGTCCACCCGTTCATCGCCATGGATTTTGGCGTTGAGGGCGCGCAGGGCCTGCGTATTGGCATCCGTTTCCGCAGGATCCGCGACGCGGCCGGACCACAACACATTATCGATCAGGATAAGCCCGCCAGGGCGCAGCAGCGTGAGCGCCTGTTCGTAATAGGTGTCGTAGCCGGTCTTATCCGCGTCAATGAACATGAGATCGAAGGTCTCGGCATGACCGTCGGTCAGGAATGTGTCCAGTGTGTCGGCAGCCGGGCCGATATGGAGAGTGATGCGGTCTGCAACCCCGGCGTCGCGCCAATAGGCGCGGGCATGGGCGGTGTACTCCTCGCTCACGTCACAGGCCATGATCTGGCCGTCGGCGGGCAGGGCGAGAGCCATGGCCAGGGCGCTGTAGCCGGTGAAGGTGCCGACTTCCAGAATGCGGCGGGCGCCGGTGACACGCACCAGCATGGCCAAGAGCGCGCCCTGGTCCGGCGCGATCTGCATGACGGCCGCGTCGCCGAGCGCCAGGGTCTCGGCGCGACAGCGTTCCAGGACCGGGTGTTCGCGCACCCCGAGCCGGGCGATGTAATCGAGGACCGCCGGAGGGAACGACTGGGTTTCTCGCATGGCTTTGGTTCTTTCTCTCACCGGGGCTGGCAAATGGGCTGGAAAAGCCCCACCCGTTAACGTGGACTTAAAGGATCAGGCGGACGGGCGGTCACCAAATCACCTTGATTGAGTCCCACACGCGCCCCAAACCCCACCGATATTGAAATTGTTGGCAGACTCGAACCGGACGCGTTCCGGCTTTGAATCTCAGCCCCCCAGCCCCCAACCGGGACGCAGTATCCCCCGGTTCGGTCTGCCAACACCTCTCCTATCTCTCCACCACCGTGAGGTGGTCTTGCGCCCTGGTCTCTTGCCGGGGCGTTTTTTGTGTCTGCCGCCTTATGTGGGTATGGGACCTGGATCGGAAAGCCGTGCCGGGCGCGGCGACGCGCTGTAGGGTGGTCGCCACGCGGCAAAGACCGCACAAGACAACAGCATCAGGAGAGAACCCATGGCGCAAGGCAGGCTGGCAGGGCGCCGGGCGCTGGTGACAGGGGCGGGCTCGGGCATCGGAGCGGCAACAGTCGCGCTGTTCGTGGAGGCAGGCGCGCGGGTGCTGGCGGTGGATTTGCCGGCCTCGAACCTGGCGGCGGTGGCGGGCCTGCCAGGGGTCACGGCCATGGAGCAAGATGTGGCCACGGACAGCGCGCCACAGACGTTGGCGAGCGCGGCGGGGCAGCATCTGGGCGGTCTTGATATTCTCGTCAACAATGCGGGTGTCGCGTCCAGCGTGCTGGTGGAGGCGCTCCCGGACGCGGAATGGGATCGGGTCGTCGGCGTTAATCTGCGCGCGCCGTTCCGGCTGGCGCGGGCGCTGATCCCGGCGCTGAAGCAATCGCCGGCGGGGCGGATCATCAATCTGGCGTCGGTGATGGCGGAAGGGACTGATTATGGGCTCGCCGCCTATTGCGCCGCCAAGGCGGGAGTGGGCGGGTTGACGCGCACGCTGGCGCTGGAGCTGGGCAAATTCGGCATCACCGCGAACTACGTTCTGCCTGGTGCGATCCGCACTGGTATGACCCAATCCACCTTCGATCAGGACGAGATCGCCGCCATCTGGGCCAAGAAAGCAGCGCTGCGCCGGCTCGGCGAGCCGGAGGACGTGGCCCGGGCCATTCTGTTTCTCGCCTCTGACGATGCGCGTTTTGTGACCGGTCACGGGCTCAATGCGGATGGCGGTTTGATGCTGCGGGTCTAAGCGGGCGTGCTCTTGAAGTTTGGGCGTGGTTTTTCTATCTACCGCCGCAGATAGAAAGCATTTCGGGGATGAAAGCGTGATGAGAGACCGGATGGCGTGATGACACAGGCATTCATTGAAATAGAAGGCCTGGTGAAACGCTTTGGACCGTTGACCGCCGTGGATGGGATTTCCATGACGGTCGCCAAGGGCGAAGTGCTTGGATTTCTGGGCCCGAACGGGGCGGGCAAGTCCACCACCATGAAAATGATCACCGGCTTCCTTCAGCCGACGGAAGGGTCGGTGCGGGTGTGTGGACGCGACATCGTCGAGCAGACGACGCTGGCGCAAGAGATGATCGGCTATTTGCCCGAAGGCGCGCCGGCCTATGGCGATATGACACCCGAGGGGTTCTTGACCTTTATCGCCGAAGTGCGGGGCGTGGCACCGGGACCGGCGCTGGCCGAGGCTGCGGCGCGGGCGCAATTGACCCGGGTGATGGATCAACCGATCGAAACGCTCTCCAAAGGGTTCAAGCGACGGGTCGGGCTGGCGCAGGCGATTTTACACAATCCGCCGGTGCTGATCATGGACGAGCCGACCGATGGGCTTGACCCCAATCAAAAGCATGCGGTGCGTGCGCTTATTCGCGATATGGCCGCCGACAAGGCCATCATTATTTCCACTCATATCCTGGAAGAGGTGGAGGCGGTGTGTTCGCGCGCCGTCATTATCGACCGGGGGCGGGTGGTGGCGGACGGCACGCCCCAAGATCTGACGGCGCGCTCGCGTCACCACAATGCGGTGATTTTGGATTTGGATACGGATCATGCGGGGGCCGCCGTCGCGGCGCTGGCCGGCGTGAGCGGTGTCGGTGAGGTGGCGCAGGCGCCGTTGTCGCCGGAAACCATGCGCTTGACCCTGTTTCCGGACACCCCGGAGGTGCGGTTGATCGAAAAGGTCAGCGGCGTGGTCGCGGCTCAGGACTGGCACGTGCGCGCGCTTTACGCCGATCAGGGGCGGCTCGATGAGGTGTTCCGAGAGCTGACGACGGCGGACGCGCAAGGCCTGTCGCTTGAGACCAATGGGGGCGAAGCCGCATGAGATATGTGTTGCCGATCTTCAAGCGGGAACTGATGGCCTATTTCGCCACGCCGCTTGCCTATGTGTTTCTGGTGATCTTTCTGTTCACCATGGGAGCGTTCACCTTTTATCTCGGGAGTTTCTACGACCGGGGGCAGGCTGATCTTCAGCCCTTCTTCGTCTTCCATCCCTGGCTTTATCTGTTTCTGATCCCGGCCATATCCATGCGCCTGTGGGCGGAGGAACAGAAAACGGGCACTGTGGAACTGCTGATGACCCTGCCAGTGCCGTTATGGGCGAGTGTGGTGGGAAAATATCTGGCGGCCTGGGCCTTTACGGGCGTGGCGCTGGTGCTGACCATGCCGATCTGGATCACGGTGAATTATCTGGGGGATCCGGATAATGGGGTGATCCTGGCCTCTTATATCGGCAGCCTGCTGATGGCGGGCGGGTATCTGGCCATCGGCTCATGCCTCTCGGCGCTGACCAACAATCAGGTGATTGCCTTCGTTGCGTCGGTGGTGGTCTGCTTCCTGTTCACGGTGGCGGGGTTACCGCTGGTGACCGATGCGTTTTCGGCCTGGGCGCCCAAAGTGCTGGTGGATACCATCGCCTCGTTCAGTTTCCTGGCTCACTTTGAAGCCATCAGTGAAGGCGTGATCGACCTGCGGGACCTAGTGTTCTTTCTGTCCTTGATCGGACTGTGGCTCAGCATCAACACGCTGGTGCTCGACGCAAAGAGAGCGGGGTGAGCCATGAGTGGATCGTCGCGAACGTCCAAGACCAGCCTGTTGTCGCCTCAGGGCATGACCGTCGCTACGGTCGCCCTGGCTGTCGTGCTGTTCCTGGCGCTGAATGTGTTTTCCAACACCGTTGTCACCGGGGCGCGGGTGGACCTGACCCAGAACGGGTTGTTCACCTTAAGCCAGGGCACACGAAACATTCTGTCGTCCCTGAAAGAGCCCGTGCGGCTGCGCTTTTTTTATTCAGAAACCGTGGCGGCGGAGTATGTGCAGATCAATGCCTATGCCCAGCGGGTGCAGGATCTGCTTGAGGAGTACGAGGCGCGCTCGGGCGGCATGGTGACGCTTGAGGTTATCGACCCCGAGCCCTTCACGGATGCGGAAGATCAGGCTACGGCGCTGGGCCTGCAAGGAGTGCCGACGCAAAGCGGGGACCTGCTGTTTTTCGGGCTCGTGGGCACCAACGCCATTGACGGGCGCGAGGTCATGCCCTTCTTCCAGCAAGAGCGGGCGGCGTTTCTGGAATATGACCTGAGCGAAATGGTGCATCGGCTGAACACGCCCGTGCGGCCCGTGTTGGGGATCGTGTCGAGCCTGCCGCTTGAGACCGGACCGGGCGGCATGCAGATGGCCATGCAGGGTCTGTCGCGGCCCTTCGTGATTTATGAGCAGCTGCGCGAGCGCTTCGAAGTGGAGATGCTGGGGGATGGCTTTGAGGCCGTGCCGGCCGGTGTCGATGTGCTGATGATCGCGCATCCCGGCGACCTGGCCCCAACCAGCCTGTATGCTATTGACCAGTTCGTGCTGCGGGGGGGGCGTGCGCTGGTTTTTGTCGATCCGTACTCGGAAGTGGGCGGGCAGCGGGGGCCCATGGGCCAGCCGGTGCCAGGATCCAATGACCAGTCGGATCTGGCGTTGTTGTTTGGCTCCTGGGGCATCGCCTATGACAGCGGTAAAGTGGTGGGCGACCTGCCAGCGGCCCAACCGGTGGCGGCGGATGTGGGCGGGCGACGCGTGCGCACATCCTATCCGGTGTGGCTCGGTCTGACTCAGGCCAATATGGCGGCCGATGATCTGGTCACCGCCATGGTGGGCCAGTTGAATCTGGCGAGTGCGGGGGTGCTGTCAGCTGTGGACGGCGCAGGCACGACCTTCCAGCCCCTGATCACCACGTCGGCGGACTCCATGCTCTATGACCGGTTTCAAGTGGTGACCATGCCGGCGCCGGACATGCTGCTGCGCCAATTCTCGCCCACCCCGGAGCGCTATGTGCTGGGCGCGCGCGTGAACGGCATGGTGTCCTCGGCCTTTCCGGCCGGACCGCCGGCGGGCGAGGGCGAAGCGGTGTCGGAAGCAGCGCAAATGGCGCATCTGGGTGGCTCGTTGGAGCCGATCAATGTGATCGTCGTGGCGGACTCGGACATTTTCGATGACCGGCTCTGGGTGCAGGAACAGAACATGTTCGGCATGCGCATGGCCGTGCCCCTGGCGGATAATGGCAGTCTGGTGATCAACGCCGTAGAAAACCTGATGGGGTCGAGCGATCTCATCTCGCTGCGCACGCGGGCGAGCGGAGAACGGCCTTTCACTGTGGTGGACGGGCTGCGCCGGCGGGCGGAGAGCCGGTTCCTGGAGCAGGAACAGCGGCTCAGCCAGGAGCTTCAGGACGCGGAGCGGCGGCTGGCGGAGTTACAAGGTGAGCGCCAGGGTCTGGCACCAGGGGCGAGCGCGCTCCTGTCGCCGGAAGAAGAGCAACTCGTCAGCCAGTTCCGCACGCGCATGATCGACATTCGCCGGGAGTTGCGCGACGTGCAGCGGTCACTGCGGGCGGATATCGAGGCTTTGGGTCACTGGTTGGCCTTTTTCAACATCGCCTTTGTGCCGTTGCTGATCGCGGCGATCGGGGTGGGTCTTGCGGCCTGGCGCCGGCGGGACCGGACGGCGCATCACGCCAGGGGGAGTGGGCAATGAGCGGCTGGTTTGACACCCTCGACGGGCGCTCGCGGAGCCTTGTGATCCTGGGCGCGGTGACCGGGGCCATGGTGCTGGCCGCGGTTTGGGCCGTGTGGGCAAGCGCGGATGATCATCAGGCCGAGTTTACACCGCGCCCGTTTTTCCGAAGCCTTGAGGCGGTGCTGCCAGCCGCGGCGCGGGTGGAGATCCGCTCCGCTGACGGCGCTCTGGTGATCGACCAGGATGGAGACGGCCAATGGGTGCTGCCGGAAAAGGGCGGGTATCCGGTCCGCGTGGACCGGCTGCGTCAGCTCTTTCAGGGGCTCCGCTCGCTGGAGAAAGTGGCGCGCAAAACCGCTAATCCGGCTTGGCATGAAACCCTGGATCTGGTGAGCCCGGACGCGGGTGGGGCGGCAATGGCGCTCAGTGTCAGCGATGATCAGGAGCGGGTGCTGGCGGCGATCCTGCTGGGCAAGGCCGATGATAGCACCCAGGCCAGCGGGCGGGGTTTGTTCCATGCCCGCCGTCCGGATCAGGAGCAAACCTGGCTGGTGAATGGGCGCTTGCGCCTTGAGACCAATGCCAGTGATTGGATCAGCACCGATGCGGTGGCACTGGCGCGAGACGTGGTGCGCGAAGTGGCGGTGACGCCGGCCGACGGGCCGGCCTATGTGCTCTCCCGCGATACGGCGGAGACGGAAGAGTTCACGCTGGCGCCGATCCCGCAGGGCCATGCGGCGGCCAGTGGCTATCTTCTCGACAGTGTGGCGCAGGCGCTGGCAAACCCCGGGATCAGTGACGTGCGGCCCTTGTCGGCGTTCGAGGCGGAGGCCTTCGCCACGCCCGCGGTCCTGTTCCGCACGTTTGATGGGCTAACGCTGAGCGTTGCGCTGGCGCGTGACGAGGAGGGGGCGTGGATGCGCCTGGAGACCAGCGTACTGGGCGCGGCGGCGGCGGACCCGGCGCGTCTGGAGGCCGAGCGGGAGGCCCGTCAGAAAGCCCGCACTCTGAACGAGGTGGCGGATCGCTTTGCGTTCCGCATTGCCGCAGCCAAGGCGGACCAGCTCGTCCGGCCGCTGAGCGACTTGACGCGCCCGCTGGGTGGCACGCAGCCGTAACAAGATCACGAAGGGACCTGCCATGACCGAAACGCCCGAGCGCCATAGTTTCCAGGCGGAAATCTCCCGATTGCTGCACCTGATGGTGCACTCGGTCTATTCGGAAAAGGACGTGTTCCTGCGGGAGTTGATCTCCAACGCCTCCGACGCCTGCGACAAGCTGCGCTATGCGGCGGTAACGGACCCGGCCCTCACGGCCGATGATCCGGCCTTTGCCATTCGGGTGACGGCGGACAAGGATGCCCGCACCATCACCATCGCCGATAGCGGCCTGGGCATGGATCGCCAGGATCTGATCGATAATCTGGGCACGATCGCCAAATCGGGTACGGATGCCTTTATGGCGGCGTTTGCCGAGGCGCAAAAGGCAGGCGACGAGGGCCAGAGCCTGTCGTTGATCGGGAAGTTCGGCGTGGGCTTTTATTCTGCCTTCATGGTGGCTGAGCGCGTGCGCGTGGTCAGCGTAAAAGCGGGCACGCAGGCCGCCCATGCCTGGGAATCCGATGGGCTCGGTGAGTTCACGGTCAGCGAAACGGACGCCGCCGAGGGGCTCATCGCCGCGAGGGGCACGGCCATTACGCTGCATTTGCGCGACGGTGAAGACGGGTATCTGGAGGCCGAGCAGCTCAAGCGCGTCATTCAGACCTATTCAAACCATATCTCCTTCCCCATCACCATTGTGGCCGGGGATGACGAGGCGGACGCCGCGCCCGTGAACGCCGGCACGGCATTGTGGGTGAAGCCCAAGTCTGAAATCACGGACGAGCAGTATACCGAGTTTTATCGCCATGTGGGGCATGCCTTCGATGAGCCCTGGCTGACCGTACATTACCGGGCGGAAGGGCGGCATGAATATGCGGTGCTGGTCTTTGTGCCAACGGCACGGCCCTTTGACCTTTATGATGCCGAACGCAAAGGGCGCGTGAAGCTCTATGTGAACCGGGTGTTCATCACGGGTGAGGCGCCGCTGCTGCCCGGTTATCTGCGCTTTGTCCGGGGGGTGATCGATTCGAGTGATGTGCCCCTGACCGTCAGCCGGGAAATGTTGCAGAACAACCCGCTGGTGCGTTCCATCGGCGGCGCGGTGACGAATCGGGTGCTGTCGGAGCTGACCAAAGTGGCGGAGAAGGAGCCGGAGCGCTATGCGGCGTTCTGGGATGTCTTTGGCCCGGTGCTAAAGGAAGGGCTGTATGAGGATATGGAACGGCGCGATACTTTGCTGGGTCTTGCGCGCTTCCGCACCACCACGAGCGGCGAAGGCGTGCGCTCGCTCAAAGAGTATGTGGCGGATCTGAAAGATAATCAGACTGCGATCTATTACGTGACCGGGGAAACCACTCAGGCGGTGGAGACGAGCCCGCATTTGGAAGGCTATCGTTCCAAGGGCATCGAAGTGCTGCTCTTGTCGGATCCGGTGGATGCGTTCTGGGTGTCTTCTGTGGAAGGATTTGAGGGCAAGCCCCTCAAATCGGTGACACGGGGAGCCTCGGACCTCAGCGCGATTGACGATGGCGATGACGCCCAGGATGAGACCAAGGCGGAGGACCGCCCCAGCGAACCCGCGCTTGGCATGCTGATTGCCGCGTTTAAGCAGGCGCTGGGCGATACGGTGAAAGATGTGCGCAGTTCGGATCGTCTTACCACCAGCGCGGTGTGTCTGGTGGCTGATGATAGCGGCCTGGACATGCATATCGAAAAGATTCTGAAAGCTCAGAATCTGGGCCAGGAGTTGCCGGCGAGCCGGGTGTTGGAGATCAATCCAACCCATGCGCTGGTGAAAGCGCTGGCGGATAAGGCGCAAAATGGCGTTACACCCGATGTGGAAGACGCCGCGCGCCTGCTGTTCGATCAGGCGCGCATTCAGCAAGGCGAAAGCGTTGAAGACCCGGCGGCGTTCGCGCAACGGCTTCAGGCGATGCTGGTGCGCGCTGTTTGAAGATCGGTGGGGTCGGAATCGATGGGGTCGAGGGCGGGGGTAACGCCCCGATCTGCTACCGCCTCTGGATGATCTATTCGTTCAGGCTTGCTTGCGCAGACCCGAGAACTGTTCCGTAAGGCCCGTTTTGGATCACCACGGCGATGCCTTCGGGGTGGCCGGTCTCATCGGCGGGGATGGGCACGTTCACGCTCACCGCAGCACCGGTCCAGGTCGCGACCTTCTCTAAGGCGAAGACCGCATTGGTGCGATCCACGGTCATGCCCGCATTGGCGCCGCCGCCGACGGTGCGCCGTTCGTGCGTGCGATACGCGAAGAGATAGACAGGGGCGCCTTCGGGCGGAGCGGTATCGGCCGCGTCAACCGTAATGGTCAGCACCCCATCGGCCGCGTCTACAGTGACGGGAACACGCTGGTCCAGAGACTCGACGCGGGTGTCGATCGCGGCCACCACATCGTCTTGCTGGCCACCGGAAATCAAGGCCATACCGTCAATGACGATTTGTGGGGTGAAGGCGTCCTGACCGCTAAGATGATCATTATAACCCATCTGGCGGCTGGTGTGTCCGGAATGGGCAAGCGGGTCGGGCCAGCCCAGAAAATCCCACAGATCCACCGACAGGGACAGGGCGATCACATCGTCCCGTTCGGCCAGCCGTGTGAGGAAAGCATCCGCAGGCGGACATTTATAGCACGCTTCGCTGGTGAACAGTTCCACCACGACTTTGGGCGCCGTTGCCTCGGGCTGCGCCGCCACGGGAGCGGTTTCCAGAGCCAGCATAGCGATCATCGCCATGCCCGCGCGTATCGACCATTTCATAACCATGCCCGGAGCTTACGCGGGATCGGCGGCGGACGCGACTCACGTTCGGTTGACCCACGCACAAAAAACCGGAGCAGAACACCTGTTCTGCTCCGGTCAAACTCTGTCCGCCGCCGGAGGGCCGACAGTTCTGGTGGATGATCGCTTAAGCGGCGATCAGATTGCGCAGGACATATTGCAGAATGCCGCTGTTCTGGAAGTACTCCAGCTCATCTTCCGTATCGATGCGGGTAAGCAGGGACACGCTGTCGGTGCGGCCGTCCGGATAGTGAATGGTCGCGGTGAGCGTGCTGCGCGGCGTGAGGGTGCCGTCAAGGCCCGCAATGTCCACGGTTTCCGCGCCGGTCAGGCCCAGGGATTGACGGCTGCTGCCCTCGGGGAATTGGAGCGGCAGAACGCCCATGCCGATCAAGTTCGAGCGGTGAATCCGCTCAAAGCTCTGGGCGATCACCGCGCGCACGCCCAGAAGGCGTGTGCCCTTGGCCGCCCAATCGCGGGACGAGCCGGTGCCGTACTCCTTACCGGCGAAGACCACCAGCGGCACACCCTCTGTCGCATAGCGCATGGCGGCGTCATAGATATCCATCTGCTCGCCCGACGGGTGGTGGATGGTGACACCGCCTTCCACACCCGGCACCATTTCATTCTTGATGCGGATATTCGCGAATGTGCCACGCATCATGACTTCGTGGTTCCCCCGGCGCGAGCCGTAGGAGTTGAAGTCCATGAAGGCGACACCGTTTTCCGTCAGATAGCGCCCGGCGGGGCTGTCTTTCTTGATGGCACCAGCGGGCGAGATGTGGTCGGTGGTGATGGAGTCACCAAAGAGCCCCAGCACGCGGGCGCCGGTGACCGGTGCGAGGGGCGCCGGCTGGGCGGCCATGTTCTGGAAGAAGGGCGGGTGCTGCACATATGTGCTGCTGCCGCTCCACTCATAGGTCAGGCCCCCTTCGACAGCGATCTTGCGCCATTCCGCGTCTCCGGTGAAGACGTCGTTGTAGCGGGTCTCGAACATTTCCGAGGTCACCGAGGAGCGGATTTTCTCGGCGATTTCGTGGGAGGAGGGCCAGATGTCCTTCAGGTAAACGGGCTGGCCGTCTTTGTCCGTGCCCAGGGAATCATTCACCAGGTTGACGTTCATGGACCCCGCCAGCGCATAAGCCACCACAAGAGGCGGGGAGGCCAGATAGTTGGCGCGGGTCAGCGGGTTCACCCGGCCCTCGAAGTTCCGGTTGCCCGACAACACGGCGGCGACCGCCAGATCGCCCGTGGTGATGGCCTCGGAGATATCCTCCGGCAGCGGCCCGGAATTGCCGATGCAGGTGGTGCAGCCATACCCCACGAGATTAAAGCCGAGTGTGTCGAGTGCGCTCTGAACACCGGCCTTGGCCAGATAGTCCGTCACCACCTGACTGCCCGGAGCGAGGGAGGTCTTCACCCAGGGCTTGACCGTCAGGCCACGCTCGACAGCTTTTTGCGCCAGCAGCCCCGCGCCGATCATGACGCTGGGGTTTGAGGTGTTGGTGCATGAGGTGATGGCGGCGATCACCACATCGCCATGGCCAAGGGTATAGTCCGTACCCGGTACGGCCACCCGCTTATCGGCTTCCGCGCTCTTGCCGTACTCCTTATCCAGCGTTTCGGCAAACCCGGCCGAGGCGTTGGCGACCGCGATGCGGTCCTGCGGACGTTTCGGACCGGCCAGGCTCGGCTCGACGCTGGTGAGGTCAAGCTCCAGCGTGTCCGTGAACACCGGGTCGGGCGTATGGGTCTCGCGGAACAGGCCCTGTTCCTTGCAATACGCTTCCACCAGCGCCACCCGCTGCGGGTCGCGGCCCGTGGCGGTGAGATAGCGCAACGTATCCGCGTCCACGGGGAAGAAGGCGCAGGTGGCGCCGAATTCCGGCGACATATTCGCGATGGTGGACTTGTCCTCCAGCGAAATGTGGTCAAGGCCCTGGCCGTAGAACTCGACGAATTTGCCGACCACGCCGCGTTGGCGCAGCATTTGCGTACAAGTCAGCACCAGGTCCGTCGCAGTGACGCCCTCGCGCAGCTTGCCCGTGAGGAGGAAGCCGATGACTTACGGGATCAGCATGTAGAAGGGTTGGCCCAACATGGCAGCTTCAGCTTCAATGCCGCCGCGGCCCCACCCGAGCACGC
>CAZVEE010000073.1:0-17047 GCA_964625525.1 uncultured Alphaproteobacteria bacterium
CGCCAAGAAGATCCGCATCGCCAAGGACGACACCACGATCGTCGACGGCCAGGGCGAGAAGGGCGAGATCGAGGCGCGCGTCGCCCAGATCCGTCAGCAGATCGAAGAGACCACCTCCGACTACGACCGTGAGAAGCTCCAGGAGCGTCTCGCCAAGCTCGCCGGCGGTGTGGCCGTTCTGCGTGTCGGTGGCGCCACGGAAGTGGAAGTGAAAGAGCGCAAGGACCGCGTCGACGACGCCCTGAACGCCACCCGCGCAGCCGTCGAAGAAGGCATCGTGCCGGGCGGTGGTACAGCCCTGCTCTTCGCCACCAAGATCCTGGAATCTCTGGAAGGCGAGAACGAAGACCAGCAGGCCGGCATCAACATCGTGCGCCGCGCCATTCAGGCCCCGATCCGTCAGATCGTGGAAAACTCCGGTGTCGAAGGCTCGATCGTCGTCGGCAAGCTGCTGGAGCAAAAGTCCAAAACCTTTGGCTTCAATGCTCAGACCGAAGAGTATGTGGACATGGTGGACAACGGCATCATCGACCCGACTAAAGTGGTGCGCACCGCGCTCCAGGATGCCGCGTCCGTCGCCAGCCTGCTGATCACGACCGAAGCCATGGTGGCTGAAGCACCAAAAAAAGATGAGCCCGCCCCCGCCATGCCGGGCGGTGGTATGGGCGGTATGGGCGGCATGGATTTCTGATCCACGCCATCCAGGCAGTCACAAAGAGACCCCCGCGCGCGCACGCTCGCGGGGGTTTTTCATTCGGTCATGCGTGCAGAGAGGCGTTTTCGCGCGTGCCGCCGTCAGAAAGAAACGCCGAGCCTCAGCAGCCCCCTGATCAGCCCCCAGAGCCTCACTTGGCCAATGAGAACGCCCCTGTCAGCACACAGGACACGCTCAGCCCCGGCCAAAATCCACCCGTCCCCGCGCCCCACGCTCCGGGACGGTTTAGGAGGTCTCCGCCACGGCCTTCTTCAGCGCATTGTTGATATCACCGCGAATGCCCAGCCAGCGCTCTGAGCCGAACAGATGCATGACCTGCTCTTGAACGGCGCGCCAGCGCGGCAGGGCTGAGGCCACCGCCGCTTCGCCTTCCGGCGTGATGGTGGCAAGACGCTCGCGCCGGTCTTCCCCCGCGCTAATGGCGACAAAGCCCTGACGCTCCAAGGGGCGCAGATTGCGCGTCAGCGTCGTGCGGTCCATCACCAGATCGCGCGCCAGATCGGAAATGCGCCGGGGCCCGCCATGGGCACGCAGCATGGCCAGAAGCGAGAATTGGGTGATGCGCAGCCCCGTGCCCGCCAGGGCCGTGTCATAGACCTGGGTCATCACTCGCGCCGCTTTGCGCAGAGAAAAGCAGACACAACCTCCCATTTCCCGCCGCGCCGCCGCAATGCGAGAGGCCACGTCCGCAGCGTCATCTGCGTCGCGATCCGTATGGGAGAGTTTGGTCGTCACGCCTCACACACTCGTATACACCAGCATCAAAAGAGTAAAACTACAGCATCGACACAGATTTGCCACGTCACACATGTGATATAGGCGCGAACCGTCACTAGGAGGAGACCCCGCCATGCCGCTTGGACCCGTGCCCCAAACCGCTTTGGGATTCCGGGACGGGGGCGGCACATGGGTGTGGGGTATGATCGCCTTTTTGGGGCTTCTGGTGCTGGTCAGCGCACCAGCCCGCGCCGACGGATCCCGCGCCCTGACGATGTTGCCGCAAAATATCGAGCGCCATTTCACCGGATTTGACGGGGCACTGGTCATTTTCCAGGTGTCGTCCGGCACCACGCTCACCCACAATGCACCGCTCGCACGCCGGCCGCTGCCACCCAACTCCACCTTCAAGATCCCCCACACCCTCATCGCCTATGACGCGGGCGTGGTGACAGGGCCGGACTTCGCCTTGGAATGGGACGGTCGCCCGCGCGCCTTCCGGGCCTGGAACCGGGATCACACTCTGCGCACCGCCATGAGCCAGTCGGTAGTGTGGTTCTATCAGGAGATCGCCCAGCGCCTGGGAGCGGAGCGGATGCGCGAGGGCCTGGCGCGGCTCGATTACGGCAATCAGGACATTTCCGGCGGCCAAACCCGGTTCTGGCTGCAAAGTTCCTTGCGGATCAGCCTGGAAGAGCAGGTTCTGTTCATGCGTAAGCTGATGGCGGAGGTGCTGCCGGCCTCCCCGGCCGCGCAACAGATGGTCAAGGATCTCATCGTGCTGCGCGAAGGGCGCCGCCATCGTCTCCGCGGTAAGACGGGCACCGGGGCGGACGATCTGGGCGACGCGGTGCAAGGCCTGTTCGTGGGTGCCTTAGAGACGCGGAGTGACCGCTATGTGATCGCGACCGCCATTTTGGGCCGCGGTGCCACGGGCCAGCGGGCCCGGCGCATCAGCGAGGCGGTCCTGGGCGACCTGGAATTGCTCGACTGAGCAGGCCGGGAGGGGGGACGGATGGATTACGCCGGTTATCTGAAGCTGCGAGAGCTTCTCGCCTTGCAGGCCCCGGAAAGTGCGCGTCAAGGCCGTCCGGCCCATGACGAAATGCTCTTCATCATCATCCACCAGACTTACGAGCTGTGGTTCAAACAGATCCTGACCGAACTCGACGCGGTGGAGACGGTCTTTGCGGCGCGCGAGATGGACGAGGCCGACCTCGCCCGGGCGCTCGCAGCCTTGGAGCGGGTACTGACGATCCAGAAACTCCTGGTGGATCAGGTGGACATTCTGGAAACCATGACACCCATGGATTTTCTGGAGTTCCGCAATCTGCTGTTCCCCGCCTCCGGCTTTCAAAGCGCGCAATTTCGTCTGATTGAAACGCGGCTGGGCTTGGCGCGGGACGAACGTCTGGCTTACAAGGCCACGCCCTTCGACCAGGACCTTCAGCCCCATGAGCGTGATCAGGTCCATGCGAGTGAGACCCGCCCGTCTTTGCGCAGCCTGCTCGATCAGTGGCTCGCGCGCATGCCGTTTCTCTCCATGGGCGGGTTTGAGTTTCAGAAGGCTTATGGCCAGGCTCTGAACGCCATGCTGGCGGAGGATATCGCGCGCATTGAATCCAATGAGGATCTGACGGCGCAGGAGCAGGCCCGTCAGGCGGACAGTCTGCGCAAGGCGCGCGGCCTTCTGGGCTCGCTCCTCGACGCAGACCGCTTCGCCAAGGACCGTGACCAAGGCGCCTGGACGTTCTCGCGCGACGGGCTGCAAGCGGCCTTATTCATCAATCTGTACCGGGACGAGCCGATCCTGCAAGTCCCGTTCAAGATCCTCTCGGTGTTGATGGATATCGATGAGGCCATGGCCACCTGGCGTTATCGCCATGCGCTCATGGCCTACCGCATGATCGGGCGCAAGCTGGGCACCGGCGGCAGTTCCGGCCATGATTACCTGCGCCAAACCGCCGAGCGCCACCGGGTCTTCGCCGACCTGTTCGCCATCGCCACCTTCCTCATCCCCCGCTCCCACCGTCCGGCCCTGCCCGAGGTCGTGCGCCGCGCCATGCACTATGTCTACCGGCATGAGGACCGGCCTGCGAGCCCCGCGCGATGAGCTGGAAAGCCCATTTCTCCCGTGTGCTCAGCGCCGTGCCGGAGCGCCTGCATGTAGCCTCCCACAGCCACCATCCGTGGCCGGATGTCAGCTTCACCGCGCAACAACGCTGCTGGGACGACGCGGCACGCCTGCTGGATACCAAATGGGAGCACGTGCTGGGCACGGTGAAGCCTGCCGCCCAAGCCCATGTGGCACGGCATCTGGGCTTGTCAGATCCCGCCAGCGTGACGTTCTCGCCCAACACGCATGATTTCCTCTGCCGGCTGCTGTCCTGCTGGCCCGCTTATGAGCCGGTTCGCGTGCTGACAAGTGATTCTGAGTTTTACAGTTTCACCCGCCAGATAGCGCGCCTGGAAGAAGATGGCCTCGCGCAGGTCACTCGTGTGCCGGCCCAACCGTTCGACAGTTTCGGCGCGCGCTTTGCGGCGGCGGCACGCACCGGCGGGCATCACCTTGTTTATCTCAGCCAGACCTTTTTCAATGCGGGTTACCGCCTCGATATGCCCGTGCTTGAAGCGATCGCGGCCGCCATTCCGGACCCGGAGAGCTTTTTCGTCATCGACGGGTATCACAGTTTCCTTGCCGATCCGGTGGACTTTGGCCCGCTGGAGGCCCGCGCCTTTTTCCTGTCGGGTGGCTACAAATACGCCATGGCCGGGGAAGGCGTGGTGTTTCTCCATGCGCCGCCGGGCTATGGCCCCCGGCCGCGCCAGACCGGCTGGTACGCCGCTTTTGGCACGCTGGCGGACGCCCCGTCCGGGGCCGTGCCCTATGCGCGGGATGCCGCCCGCTTCGATGGCGCCACGTTCGATCCATCCGGGCTTTATCGCTTTGGTGCGATCATGGACTGGCTGGCGCGTGAAGGGCTGACCGTTGCGGCCATGGCATGCTATGTCCGCGACCTGCAACGGGCCTTCATTGCTGAGCTGCCGGCGCAAGGCCCGGTGTCCCGCGCGAGCCTATTGCTTGATCCCGACCACGCCCCGTGTGGGCGTTTTCTGACATTCGTGACACCAGAGGCGGGGCGCCTGCAACAGGCGTTGATGGACGCGCAGGTGATCACCGACAGCCGGGGAGACCACCTGCGTTTCGGCTTCGGAATTTATCATGATACGGACGATATGACGCGTCTGCTGGCACGTCTGGCCCGGCTGCGGTTGGCTTAACTCATGCCAGCGGCGAAAAAGCCGTCCCGGATCCCGTCAAAGACATATTGCACCGACAGCGCCGCCAACAACATCCCCATCAGACGAGTGACCACGACGGACAGGGTCTCGCCCGCCAGATCAAGCAGGCTGGACGCGAAGATCAGCAGCAAAAAGGCGATGAACAGGACGATCCCCAAGGCCGCCAGCACAGTGGCCTGACCGGCAAGCTGCCCTTGATTCTCGCCCATGAGCAATACGAGCGACGCCAGCGCCCCCGGCCCTGCCAACAACGGTAATGCCAACGGAAAGACGGAAATATCTTCGGGTTTGTGGCTGTCGACTTGCTGCATTTCCTGCTCGGCCATGCTGCGTTCGGCAAAGCGGGAGCGGCGCGGCGTGCGCCGTTCGAACACCATTTCCAGCCCGATGAGAAACAGCAGAATGCCGCCGGCCGTGCGGAAGGCCGGCATGCCAATACCAATGCGGTCGAGCAGCATCTCACCGATGAGCGCAAAGCCGCTCATGATCAAGCCCGCGATCAGGCAGCCCCGCAGCGCCATGGACAGCCGACTGGCGAAACTGCGGCCCGCCGTCAGCGATGCGAAAATCGGAATGACGCCGAGCGGATCGATGACGAAAAACAACGTCACCGTGGCCGTCAGCAGATAGTCCCAGCTGAATCCATCCATTGCGTGTAGCCCGCCCTCGGCCCGGAAAACGGCGCGCATCATGCGCCGGTTTCAGGGCGTGGACAATGGGGCACCCGCCGCCGGATGCCGTTCCGGGCGCTCTCACACCTGCCCAATGATCTGGGACAAAGACGGCTGCGTCTAAATTGTCGCAGCGGGTGACCCTACCATTGATCCAGGTCACAAGGTTGGCGCGGCATTGCATTTAGAATGCACTTAGCAATTTAGTCCCTGCCCAGCCTCCCGCCCTGCCCCCCAGGGTGGGACACTTGCTGCGGGCACGGGTGCATGCGTCCAACCGAGACCAAAAAGCGGAGTCGGACGCGCATAAGGGAGCGCAAAGCATTAAGCGCCCCGTGACGAGGACACCCAGTGATATGTTTGGTTTGATTGTTGATCCCTACCCCATCTATGCCGAAGCACTGCGCGACATCGTGCGCACCAGCCTGACTGAAGCGACAGTGCCCATCGCCCCCACCCTGGACCAGGGCCAGGCCCATATTCCCCCTGAGGCAGCCATGCGGCTGGTGGTGTTGTTCATTGAACCGTCCGCTGGTCTGGCGTCTCTGGAGCGCGTGCGCACATCCTGGCCCAACGCCCCCGTGCTCACACTGACTGATCGCTTCGATATGGGGTTGTTGCGGGAGGCCATGCGGCTTGGCGCACGGGGCATGATCACCCGCGCCGCGACCCGTCCGGAGATTCAAAGCGCCGTCACCAAAGTCATGCGTGGGGCGCTGCATGTGCCGGATGATTTCGAAGCCGCCGCGCCGGCTCGTCCGCCAGGCTTTGCCGGCCTCACGCCGCGCCAGATGGACGTGCTAAAGGCCATGGCCAATGGCCGCGCCAACCGGGAAATCGCCCAGGAACTGGGTATCGCGCTCGCGACAGTGAAGCTGCATGTGAATGCGGTGCTGCGGGCATTAAAAGCCCGCAATCGCACCGAAGCAGCCGCCATGGCCATCCGTGCCGGGCTTGGAGGCCATGCGGTCACCGGCACCGCCGGTATCGCGCCGCCGGTCGAAAGCAATACCGACAGCAGCTCTGACAGCACCGAGGCCGACACCACACCGCCCCCCTATGAAGCTCGTGCGGCGGTGTCCTGCTCTTAGCTCACGAAGGATGCAGGCCTCACAAGAAGCGGGCCTCACAAGAAGCGGGCAGGGCCGGTCTCATCACAGACCGGCCCGGGCCATTGGCCTTATGACCCACCTATGATCCAGGACAGATTGTTCATCACCAGGAGGCCGACAATGATGAGCGGCGCCAGGAAGCGCATGAGGATCTGGTAGACCAGGAACAGACCATCCGACAGGCCCAGTTCCTCCTGCATTAGCGGCTGGGACACCACCCAGCCCCCGAAAATCGCGATCAGCAGACCCGACAGCGGCAGCATGATGTTCCCGGTGAGCACATCAAGCATGCCAAAAATCGTTTGCTCCGCGAATGGTCCGAAATTGAGCGGATAGAAGTCCGACAACACATTGCTGGACAGCGCCGATCCCAGGCCCACACTCCACACCAGCAGCCCGGCTAGAATGGAAATCAACAGCCGCGAGCCTTCCGTCTTCTCCACGATATAGGCCACCACCACCTCAAACAGGGAAATGGCCGAGGTGAGCGCCGCGAAGAACGCGAGCAGGAAGAACAACGCCCCCACAATGGTCGCGCCCGGCAGACTACCGATGGCCGCCGGCAAGGTCTGGAACAACAGGCCCGGACCACCAGCCGCCCCGAGACCGATGAAAATCACCAGCGGGAAGATGGCAAGACCGGCCAGACGCGCCACGGCCGTATCCGATGCGGCCACCGTGACCGAGGCGCTGGGGATCTTGGTTTGGCGCTCAAGGTAGCTGCCATAGGTGATCAAGATCGCCGAGCCCACGCCCACGGAGAAGAAAGCCTGGCCCACCGCCGTCACGGCACCGTCCAACGTCAGTTCACTCCAGCGGGGGCGGAACAGATAGTCCACCGCGCCCAGGAAATCACCGATCACGGCGCCGTAGATCACCATGCCGAACAGCATGATGAAAAAGGCCGGCATCAGGATCTTGGAGACAAGCTCAATGCCCGCATTCAGGCCCCGCGCCACGATGCCAATGGTGATGACCATGAACAGCGAATGCCAGATCACCAGACGCATTGGGTCATCCACAAGACCCTGCCCGACACAGCGCACCGACTGTGGATCCGCGACGCAGATCTCATGATCCGCAGGCAAGACATCATAAAGCGCCGCCGCCTGATCGAAGCTGATATTGGTCATCACCCCCGACAGGAACAGCGGCACATAGGCCATTACCTGGCCCGCGATGACGCTGTAATAGGTCAGGATCAGGAACCCGGCGATCATGCCGACCCAGCCGACAATGCCCCAAAGCGACGAGCGCCCCGACTCTTTGGCAAACGCGATCGTCGCATTGACCCCGGACAATTGCGTGCGCCGGCCGATAGCGTATTCGGTCATCAGCACCGGCAGCGCGATCAAGACCACGACCACGAGATAAAACAGCACAAAAGCCGCGCCGCCATTTTCTCCGGCCACATAAGGAAAGCGCCAGAAATTCCCCAGACCAACGGCGGATCCCACCGCCGCCATCACAAAGGCAAATCGCGAGCTCCAATGCTCGTGAACCGGTGCACTCGACATGGCGTGACGCCCCCTTTTAAATCGCAGAGCGCAGCCCCCCCGGAGCCGCGCGTGAAGTCTTTCAGCGCCGCATCATGACAGCGCACTATGGTCATTTAACCGTGGATCTTACGGTGCCCGGCGGTCCGCAGCAACTCACCCCGGGGCCGATCACGGGTCAGGTGCCGGCCCTGACACGCCAGCCCGTCGGCAGGCCGTTCAGGCGCGCTCCAACACCCCGCCCGTTCCAGACGCCTCAGAGGCGGGAAAGCGGAAGGCCAACCGCCCTATGGGTTGGAGCGTTAACCCAAAAATCAGCTCCTGCGCCCGGTCGAGCTTGGCCGCGAGACTCCCGTCCGTGACCCGGGCCTGGACGTCGAGATCCACCGCGAATGGCCCCTCTCCCGCCAGGCTCAGCGCCAGCCGCGTGGACAGCGGCACGCCCGTGTCGCCGGGCGCCGCTTTGAACGACCACAACGCCTGGGCGCTGCCCAGGCCACTGCCTTGCACGATGCGGGGCGTCACTTCGAAAGCGCTTTGGCGTTTCACTTCGCCCGAAGCCTTGAGGCCAGACCCGGCAACAGACAGCCCGCCAGACCGGGTCACGGTGATTTTCTGCGCCGCCTCATCCAGGGTGAGCTTGGGATGCAGATCGAGAATGCGGGCGTCCGTGGGCTCGCGAAACTCGAAAGACACCACCGCGTCGCTGACCACCGCATCGCCGGTCGCGTGAAAGGTGACGGTAAAGGCCGTGGCCGTGACCAGCCCTTCCGGCCCGTCGAGCACATCGTAGTCATGCTGGCGCACCTGAATGCGTGCCTTGCGCACGGTTTCCTGCAAGAGCACCGGATCGCCGGCGTTTGCCCCGCTCAGTTCCTGAGCCTCATCCGGATCCGGAGCCAAGGCTTCATCAACGAGCAGGACGCCCTCGGGCCATTCACCTGTCATGAACCAATCCTCGTTAGGCCGTCGCCGAATACGGCAAACGGCGCCCAGTGATAGGGGCTGGAGAACGGGGCTTGCGCCCGCAATGCCAGCGCCGCCTGCCGGGCCGCGCCGGCCGGGCTTGCCGCCCCCATTTCCAGCGCCTCGTAAAACGCGGTCATAAACGCGCGCGCCGCGTCATCGCGCACATTCCACAGGGCGGCCAAAACGCCGGCAACGCCCGCCCCTAAAAGCGCCGGCACCACCCCCAGGGGCTCATCGCCCGGCCCCAGATCATTGAGCCCCCCTTCACAGGCCGCCAACACGACCAGACGCGCTGGTACCGCCTGCAACCGCATCAGCTCAGCCACACTGAACCGCACGCCATCGGCCAGCACCAGTCCGCTTGACGGCGGGTCCCGCCGGTCGAACACCGCATGGCCCTGGTAATGAAGGACGGCGGCGCGGGCGAAGGCCTCGGCCAAAGCCGCTTGCGTGACGCCAGACCCGAAAAGCGGCGTCGTCTCGAACTGCGCCCCCAGTGCCGCAACCATCTGCGCGGCGTTTGCCCGGTCGTCGGTGGGATCTCCAAACAAGGCTATCCCGTGCCCGCGCGCGTGCGCGCCCCGCATCCGGCAAGCGGCGTGAACAGAGCGCGCGGGCGCATAGGACACGGCATGGCGTGCAAGCAACGGCGCGTCTCCTAGCGGCAGCGCATGCAAAGGCAACCGCCCCAGCGCCCCGGTCGGACACAGAACCAACGTGTCGAGCCCCTCGGCCAATTCTAAGAGCGGTGCCACCAGAGGTGCGAAAACACGCAGGCGGTCCGGCCGATCCCTCAGAGTGCGGCGGAATCCGGAGGCGGACAAAAACAGCGCCGTATCTCGCTCGACCTGCTCCAAGGACAGGGTCAAGAGCCGCGCCTGAGGCGCCCGGTCAGGTCGCTCTACAAAAAGACACAGCCGCCCCTGCACCGCCACCCACTCGACCCAACCCGTGCCCGGCTCCAAGACCGGATCGACAATCGGCTCGCGTTCGCGGGACATGGCCTCGGCCCGGAACAGTGCGTAATCGGACAAATCCGGCAGGCGCGCCATGTCCGTGAGAATCGCCTCATGACGCTCGGCCGCCGCGCTACGCTCACGCTCCGGCGCTGCCGCACGCTCCCCGGCGGCGCGGCGCTCCTGATCGAGCATCGAGAGCAACTCCACCCGGCCACTGGCGCGCGCTTTCGCCGCGTCAAGGGCCGCCTGCTCCGTATCCGTTGCATCGGCCAGCGCCCGGGCCCGCCGCCGCTCGGCCCAGATCCGCGCGCCGTCAAAGTCAAAGCCCATCAGCATGGTAACGAAAAGGCCCAGCCCCGCGATCTCCGCCGCCGTTTTGCCGATGGCACTGCGCCCGCGCAAGGCGTCAAGCCGATGGCCCGCCCAATAGGCTTGGCGCACCGCCTCGCAATGGGTCCAGGCGGCGTCCAGGTGCACCGCCGCGACGGTGCGCATCGCGTCCAGATGCTCGCGCATATTGACACCACGATTGGCATGCAGCAGCGCCAGCTTATGGCGCGCGTCCGCCGCCTGTGTGCGCATTCCGGCCGCCGCCTCGTAATAGGCCAGAGCCGTGTCCAGAAGCGTCCGGGCTCGTTCGAAATGCTGCACCGGGTCGCGATTGGCGTCATTGAGCGCCATGCAGCCGCGCAGATAAGCCAGGTTCGCAGCCTCGAACCGCTGCCCGGTCACGGCATAAATGGCGTCGGCCTCGTCCCAATGCCGCCCCATGGTGTCCAAGTCACCTTGCATGCTGGCCAGGCTGGCCCTGATCGTGTGCCAGTTGGCCATATGGCGCAGGCGCTCCAGGCGATTGGCAATCTGCTGCGCCTCGCGCTCGGCTTGGGCGAGAGCCGTATGTGCGGTGGACAGATGATCCTGTCCCAGAACACCGCCGACACACCCTTGAAAGACGAGGCTTGCCACAGCGATGCGTTTCTCCACCACACCGCTCCAGTCGTCGCGAGCCTGATCTTTATCAGCCCACTGATTCAACAGAGTAAAGGCTTGATCATAGCTGTCCAGCGTGCGGGCATGGGTCAGGTCACCGGCGAGTTTGACCACCACTGGGCTTGCCGCCGCATCCGCGTCTAGCCGGTCAAAAATGGCGAACGCCTTGCGCAGGTCCTCAAGCCCGCCCTGGAGATGTCCAGCCAAGGACCGTGCCGTCGAGCGGGTACAGAGCAAAAACGCTTGACTGATCTCAGGCTGGACACGCTCCAGAGCCCGATCGATGAGATCGCGCGCATCGCTATAGCGCCCTTCCCGGGTCAGAAGATCGGCGCGAGCGAGCGTATCGCCAGACTCATTGAGAGCGAGACCATACTCCAGTTGCAGCGCCCGCAACCGGTCGCGCACATCATCCGCCCCCGGCAGATCCCCAATACGGTGCAGACGCGAGGACCAATCAAGCAAGGTCGAGAAAGCCCCGCGCGGCAACCCCTGGGCCAGATAGGCCTCCACAACGGGTCCAAACAGATCCGGACTGCGCCCATGCTCGTCGATCTCGAATGCCGCCCGAACACGCCGCACGTCCAGAAGCCCGTGCGCATGACCGCCCGCCGCAAAGAGGCGCTCTGCCGCAGCAAGCAATGTCGGGACCCGAGAGCGGTCGGGTGCATGGGTGAGCCCGTCCTCCGCCAGGTGCACCAGCACATTGCCCGCCAGGCCTGGCACATCAAGCGCCTCGGCCCGCGCGGCCACATCGGTTAAAGCCGCCGTGCGGACCTCGCGCTCGCCTTCCTGCTCTGCGGCTTCATGCAACGCGTCAAGGCCGACGTGAACGTGGCCCGCCGCCAGCATCGCCTCCCCCGGCGCACGCAGGGCCTCAGCCCCCGGCACCTCATCCTCGGCAACCATGTAGTAGCTGCGCGCTGCCCGCAAAATCCGTGCGCGCACCAAAAGAATGTCGAGGGCACAGGGCGGGTCTATCCCGGCCGGGGGCGCGGCCCGTGCCAGCGCAATGGCGGCATCGAACGCCTGAGCAATGACGAGATCGAGGAAGGTGGCAAACAGCGCCATCAAATGGGCAAGGCCCGCGTCCTGGGCCGCGACGGTGTCGAGATGGGCCCGCGCCTCGTGCATGCGCCCGCATCGCGCCAGCGCCCGGGCGGTCTCCAGGGTCAAGCGGGGATCCGGCGGTCCGGCCTGCGCGGCCGCTAGTCCCACCTCGACCGCACGGGCGTCCAACCCCCGCCGGCGCAGGCTGAGCACCTCGTCCACCGCCGGTTTGCAGAGCTGAGCCATCGGACATACCTGCCATGCCAAAAAGGACACGCAGGACGTGCCGCTTCAACCGGCACTTGTCAATGGGCGCACATCACCCGAACGTCTTCAGGAAGCCGCTTTCACGGGTCTGCCTTCACGGGGCCGCATTAGCTTCCAACTGATCGCGCAGTTGATCCCGCTGGACGCCCACTGAATTGCTGATGATCTTCTCATCCTTCAGCACATAGAAGTTCAGGTAGCGCGCACACACTGGCTTCCCGGTGGGCTCAAAGCCCAAAAGCGGCTCCACGTGATCACCGCAGATGACCGACTGGATTGCCACGCTGTCGCCCTCGGCGATCAGGGACTCGATCTCCACCGTGACATTGTCGAGCCGACCCGGAAATGGCGCGGCCTCCATGAAGGTGTCATAGGGACCGCCACGCGGCCGCGTGGTGAGGCCGATGATGACTGTGCCGTCCACGGCGAAATACTGCTCCAGCGTCTCCAAATCATCGATCCCGAATGCGCCGAACACATCCAGGATAATCTCCACATTGCGGGCCTCTTCGGGCGTGCGATCGGCCCGGGCCGGCAGGATCATGGCGATCAGCGCGAACGCTGCGAGAAGCAGGGCAAGAGGCACAGCAAAGCGCATGGCGGTTTCCTTCCATCGGTTCAAAGACGGTGTGGCAACCGCTCTGCCTTAGTCGAGGGTGATCGAGATCTCAACACAGCAGCGACCAACAGGCCCCCGGGTGAGACAAAAGCGCTTCCCCGGCCCGGGCGAAAGCTGCCGGTGTGTTCTCCTTTGACTGCCGGGCCTGAACATGTGACCGTAGGGTGACAGGGCGCGCAGATGGCCCGTCGGATGGGGTGAGTCACGTTCCGGTCAAATGGTCGGGACGGTACTGCTTTATAAGCGGCCATGATCTTTCGTGTCTTGGGATCTGGCGTTGGGGTTTCTAACGGGGAAGGTACTGCGCGGGGATGCTGGCCTATACCTTGAGACGGGTTCTATTCGCGATCCCGACCCTGTTCATCGTCGTGGTGATCGCCTTCTTCATGATGCGCGTCGCCCCGGGAGGCCCTTTCGACAGCGAACGACGCCTGCCGCCGGAGATCGAGGCGAATATCGCCGCCGCTTATGATCTCGATAAACCCCTTTACGAGCAGTTCTACATCTATGTGACCAAGGCGCTGCAAGGCGACTTGGGCCCGTCCTACACCAAGGAAGACTTCACGGTCTCCGAGCTGATTGTTCTGGGCGCGCCCGTGAGCCTGACGATCGGGCTGTCCGCGCTGACCCTGGCGCTGACCGTAGGCCTCTTGCTGGGGACCATCGCGGCGCTGAACCAGAATTCCCTTGTCGATTATTTGGTCATCGGCGTTGCGACGCTGGGGATTACCATCCCCAACTATGTGGTTGCGCCCCTGCTGACCCTGCTGTTCGGGCTCGGGCTCAACTTGCTGCCCATCGCGGGCTGGAACAATGGCGCTTTTCTTCACCTGATCTTACCCGTAACGGCGTTGGCCCTGCCGCAGATCGCGATCATCTCGCGCTTGACCCGCGGCGGCATGATCGAAGTGCTGCGCTCCAATTTCGTGCGCACCGCACGCGCGAAAGGCTTGTCGGAGCGCGCCGTGATCATGCGCCATGCGCTGCAGGCCGGCGTGCTGCCGCTGGTGTCTTACCTGGGTTATGCCGCAGCGGCTCTTGTCACTGGCTCGCTGGTGATTGAGCAGATCTTTCAGTTGCCAGGGATCGGGCGCTATTTCGTGGATGCGGCCATTCAGCGGGATTATCCGCTGGTGATGGGCGTCGTGATCCTGTTTGCGACCCTCATCATCACCTTGAACCTGATCGCGGATCTGGTGATCGCGCTCCTTGACCCGCGTGTGAGGTACAAATGAGCGACGCCCTGACCGTCAATCCCACCACGCTCGAAGTCAAAGGCCGCAGCCTTTGGGACGATGCCCGCACGCGCCTGTTTCGCAATCGTGCCGCCGTCGCCAGCATGATCATTCTGTCGATCATCACCCTGCTGGCCATTGTTGGCCCTTGGCTTAGCCCTTACACGCTCGATGAGCCGGACTACGCCAACATCCTCACCGGACCGTCCCTGTCGAACGGACATATTTTCGGCACCGACGGCAATGGCCGGGACCTGTTCGTGCGCACCATGTATGGCGCGCGGGTGTCGCTGCTCATCGGTCTCGTCGCCACGTTGGTGAGCCTGTTTATCGGGGTGCTCTATGGCGCCACGGCCGGCTTTGTCGGCGGGCGGGTGGATGAAGTGATGATGCGCTTCGTCGACATCCTCTATTCACTTCCCTTCGTCTTCTTCGTGATCATTCTGCTCACCGTGTTCGGGCGCAATTTCTTCCTCATTTTTGTTGCCATCGGCGCCATCGAATGGCTGACCATGGCGCGGATCGTGCGCGCGCAAACGCTGTCCATCCGCCAGAAGGAATTCATCGAGGCGGCGCGAGCCACGGGCGTGAGCACCTGGACCATGATCCGCCGCCATGTGGTGCCCAATGTGGTGGGCGTGGTGGCCATCTATGCCACCCTGCTGATCCCCTCGGTGATCCTGCTGGAGAGCTTCCTCAGCTTCCTGGGCCTTGGCGTGCAAGAGCCCATGACCTCCTGGGGCCGGTTGATTGCGGAAGGGGCGCAGGAAATGGAAATCACACCCTGGACCCTGCTGTTCCCAGCGGGCTTCATGGCCGTGACCTTATTCTGCTTCAACTTTATCGGTGACGGTCTGCGCGACGCGCTGGATCCGAAAGACCGCTGATCCTGCACTCTTGACACCGAAACATCAGATCTTGAGATCTAGATCTCGCCCGGAGCGTGCAGTTTACCCTCTTCTAAGGGGCATCCGCTTAGCCTGACTCCCGTCAGGCTGTGCGCATGCCCGCGCCCAGCCCCTGACCCGTCCGATCATTCGCAAGACGTCAGGGAACCCCCAACCGTGATCCTGCGCTTCTGGAACGACCTTCTTTACTGGATCGATCAGAAATGCGGTGTGGACCCGTCTGCGGATTTCGAGCGGGCGACACGCTGCCGCTTTCTCGTGATCATCGCCTGGCAACTGGCCACCATCATCATGCTGCGCCTGGCGCAGGTGTGGATCATGGTCCCGGAAGTCACGGTTGCGAAACTGCTCACCCTCGCCGTAGGCCTGATCGCGCTCGGCCTGCCCTGGCTGCTCTTTGCCTCACGCTCGGTCTATTTGTGCAGTGGCATCCTGATCTTCATGCTCTACGGCATCACCGTGATGGCGGCGATGGTCAGCGGCGGGGTCGCCTCCACGGCCACGCCGTTTCTGGTCACAACCCCTATTGTCACGGGCTTTTTGCTGGGCCCCCGCGCGGGCGTGATCTCGGCATTGGTTTTGATTGCCACGCTGGCGGGGATGGCGGGCCTGCAAGGCACCCCCTACATCATCGATCCCGGCTTTGATGAGGCCCGCGAGAGCCGCGGCTTTGCCATTTCCACGGCCATCGCAGCGCTGATTTCGCTGATGACGGTGGGGAACTATGCGGCCATCGCCCGCAACACCTTTGAGATCCTGCGCAAAGCCCGTGACGAGGCCAACGCCGCCAACCAGGCGAAATCCGACTTCCTGGCCAATATGAGCCATGAACTGCGCACGCCCATGAACGGCGTCCTGGGCATGCTGGGGCTGCTCATCGACACACCCATGAGCGACCAACAGCGCCATTTCGTGGTCACCGCGCGCGAGTCGGCCCAGAGCCTGCTGGTGCTGCTCAACGATATTCTTGATTTCTCCAAGCTGGAGGCCGGCCGCATCGAGCTGGAGGATGTGGATTTCAACCTGGCCCAGATGGTCGATCACGTGCGCTCGCTGCTGGCCCCCAAGGCGGTGTCCAAGGGGCTGGATCTGCGCTCCGAGATTGCTCCCAACCTCCCGGCATGGCTCAAGGGCGATCCCACCCGGCTGCGCCAAATCCTGTTCAACCTCGTGGACAACGGCATCAAGTTCACCGAGACCGGCACGGTAACGATCCATGTCCGCGGTACGGGACTGCCCGGCGGCGAGGGCGTGGTGCTGGAATTGGGTGTGGAGGACACCGGCATCGGCATTTCGCCCGAACATATCGGCAAGCTCTTTGACCGGTTCGAACAGGCTGATACCTCCTCCACCCGCCGGTATGGCGGCGCTGGCTTGGGGCTCGCCATCACCCGTCAGCTTGTGGACCTCATGGGCGGGCGGATCGGTGTGGACAGCACGCCTGGCGAAGGCAGCACATTCACGGTCACGCTCGGTTTTGGCATCGGCCAGGCGTCTGAGCCTGCCTTCACCGCCACCTCTAAGCGTCACAAGGCCGTTCCGGAAGGCCTGCGCATTCTGCTGGTGGAAGATCACCACATCAATCAGATGCTCATGCACACGCTGCTCACCAAACTTGGCCATTTGGTGGACGTGGCCGCCAATGGGCGGGAAGCTCTCGATGCCCTGGGCACGGCCCATTACGACCTGGTGCTGATGGACATTCAGATGCCGCTGATGGATGGGGTGGAGGCCACCCACGCCATCCGCTCGCTGCCGCCCCCCCGCAACAAAGTGCCGATCATCGCCATTACCGCCAATGCCATGCAGGACCAGAAAATGGCGTATCTGAACGCAGGCATGGACGAATTCGTTTCTAAGCCGGTGGATCCGGACCGGCTTATGGATGCCTTTGCCAATGTGCTGCGCCCGGAACAGCCCGCCGCCGACTCAGGCCCTGGTCATCCGGCAGCCGGGCACAGATCGCCCGAGCCCCCGCCCCCCCCCCCCGCCCCGGCCCCGCCCGGCTCGCGGGCCGGAGGCGGCCCCCCCGCGGG
>CAZVEE010000074.1:0-3077 GCA_964625525.1 uncultured Alphaproteobacteria bacterium
TGCCCATCTTGACCAGCGACCAGCTGTGCAGGATGTATTCCTGGATGGCCGCGCGGATCCACCACATGGCGTAGGTGGCCAGGCGAAAGCCTTTTTCCGGCTCGAACCGCTTCACTGCCTGCATCAGGCCCACATTGCCTTCCGAGATCACTTCGGCGATGGGCAGGCCATAGCCGCGATAGCCCATGGCGATCTTCGCCACCAGGCGCAGGTGGCTGGTGACCATCTGATGGGCGGCGTCGGAATCCTCATGCTCCTTCCAGCGCTTGGCGAGCATGTATTCCTGATCCGGTTCCAGCATCGGGAATTTGCGAATGTCGGACAGGTAGCGCGAGAGGCTGCCGTCCGGTGTCAGGACGGGAAGAGTGTTGTTAGCCATCATATCCCCTTTCGGTGTAAGTCCCGCTCGGCGGCAACTTACGGTAAGGTGCGTGTCCGATGAGGTCCCTCTTGAAGGCAACCCGCGGATCAGCACCCGATTCCGCTGAAGTATGCATGTAATAAACCTTAGCAGCGAAAGAAGACGGTATCACGGCAGCGTTATAGTGTCCGCAACGCCCGCGCGAGATCCTCTAGATCCGGCGGCAAGGGGCAATCGAAGCTCAGGCGCGCGCCGCTCAGGGGATGAGTGAAGCCGAGCACAAAAGCATGTAGCGCCTGGCGATCGGCGCGATTGACGAAGTCATGCACCTCTGCAGGTGCCGCGCGCGGCAGGAGCGCTTTGTGCCGGCCGTAAAGCGGGTCGCCCAGAATGGGGTGGCCGAGATCGGCCATATGCACGCGGATCTGGTGTGTGCGCCCGGTTTCCAGGCGGCATTCCACGAGGCTGGCCACCGCCTCGTCCCGAGCATCGGCACTGGCTTCGCCGTAGCGCTCCAAGACGGCGTAGTGAGTGATCGCATGGCGGCCGCCGGAGCGGCGCACGGTCATTTTCTTGCGGTCCGAGCTGCTGCGGCCCACGGGCTTGTCGATGGTGCCGGCGCGGGCGCGCGGGCCACCGCGGACGAAGGCTTTGTAGGCGCGCTCCACGCTATGCTCGGCAAACTGAGCAGCGAGGCCCTGATGGGCGGCGTCCGATTTGGCCACCACCAGAAGACCGCTCGTGTCCTTATCAATGCGGTGGACGATGCCCGGCCGCTCCACGCCGCCGATGCCCGACAGGCTGCCGGCGCAATGGGCCAGCAGCGCATTCACAAGGGTGCCGTCCGGGCTGCCGGGGGCGGGATGGACCACCAGGCCGGGCGGCTTGTTCACGACAATCAGATCGGCGTCTTCATGCAGGATAACGAGGGGGATGTCCTGGGCGGCTGGTTCTGCGGGAGCCGGCGGCGGCTCCAGAAGGACCAGCACACTGCCCGCGCGCACTTTAAGGGCGGGATCGTGGGCCACTGTGGCGTCGAGCGTCACCTGGCCTGCTTCGATCAGGCCTTTGAGGCGCGAGCGGGAGAGCCCAGGCAGCAGGCTCGCCAGGGCTTTGTCCAGGCGTGCGCCCGCCAGATCGGCGTCGACCACGGCCTCATGGCGGATATCCGGGCTGGAAGGAGGCGGCAAATTCACAGCGATCTCGCTCGGTTTGGTGTAGCGTGAGCGCCAACACAGCGCTCGAGGAATCTTTGCAACGAGGACACGCCCATGACCGCGCCTGATCCTTTGTCCGAACCACCCCCCCCGTCCTTTTCATTCCGCGTTCTGCAGGCCGCCGTTTATGGCATGGGCGTGTTGCTGTTCGTGGGCATTATCGCGCTCGGCTTCACGCTGTGGCGTAAATCCACCGCACCGGAGGCCGAGGTTGCAACCACGGTCGCGCCACCCTTTGGGATGGCGGCGCCGGCGGCCGCGCTGCTGCCGTTCGATGATCGACTCCTGCCCTTGCCTGCCGATGCACGGGTGCTGGACATGGCTATCGATGGATCGACTCTGATGTTGCGCCTGGAAATCGTACAGGCCGGCCGGCCCGCCGGTGGCCGCGAGCAGATGCTGTGGCTTTACGACATGGCGCAGCAAGAGATGATCGGGTCTTACCTGCTGCCAGGGGGCGAGGCCAGAAACGATTGAGCGCTTAGGGCACGGCCGTGCCCGGCGCCGCCGTGGCACGGCAGCAACACTGTGTGGGAACTATGCGTCGCAGCGCCACTGGTCGCTTTACGCCTGGCCGGTGGTTACGGATACTTGCCTCGATTTGACCACAATGTCGGTCGGACACGACAGGCCGCCTGGCTGCGTTCCCACTCCAGGAGAATGCGCCGGCGGTCCAGCCGGTGCGGTCTTTGGTACACCTGGGGGGCAGGTTCATGGACCGCACCGGCATCTCTTTTCTCCCCTGAACCATGCTGGATACACGCCGCCAGCCCGGGCTTTCCGGCGAATTGGGCGGGTGACTGCGGGTCGCCAGTATGGCGTGTTCGCGAGACAGCGATCACTGCTTGCAAGCGACTGGCGTGGATTGCACACTCGTCATGACCGGCGGGTAAGACTCTGGGCGAGGGGACTATGGCGGACATTTTTATCAGCAGCGCGCCTGCGGATCAGGCTTTGGCGCGCTCCCTAGCGCTTGCGCTGCAAAAATATGGGCTCTCCGTGTGGTGGGACCGCGATGCGGCGCCAGACGAAGCGGCCCGGGGTGTTCAGCGGGAGCAGGCGCGATATGTGCTGGCGCTGTGGACAGAGGCGGCGCGGCGCTCGCCTCATGTGGGCGTGGAAGCGGGGCAGGCGGCCGAACGCGGCAAACTCGTGGTGGCCGGTGTTGGGGGAGGCCGCGTGAGCGTGGGAACACCCGCGACACCAGCGATCGATCTGTCCTACTGGGATGGCTCCCATACCAATGTCGCGTTCAAGAGTCTGTTGCGGGCCGTGTGTGGAGAAACCCCGCGTCAACCGACTCAACCGGTGCCGCAGGGCGCACAAAACCGCCAGACGGCGCCAAAGGGGCCAGCCGGGTTGAAGCGCCTGGAGCCCAAAGCCAGCGGACCAACGCCGTGCGCGGCGGCGCTTTCGACCCGGGCCACGCCCATGGGCGGTGTGACTCTGGCCAATAGGTCTGGGGCCAATAGGTCTGGGGCCAACCGGTCTGGGGCCAA
>CAZVEE010000074.1:3177-16725 GCA_964625525.1 uncultured Alphaproteobacteria bacterium
GGTCTGGGGCCAACCGGTCTGGGGCCAAACTGTCTAGCGGGTCCGAGCGGGTGGTGGCGCCGGTGAAAATCGAGCCGATCAAGAGCCAGGGGCCGTTGCGCAAGACATTGCAGCAATACCCGGCGCCGCAGCAGCCCCATAACGATCCGCGCTATCAAGGGGCCATGCCAGGCGGCAGTGAGAACACCGGCTCAGCCATGGCTGTTTATGTGCTCTATCTGGTGTCATTGTTCGGGCCGATCCCGTTCTATCTGGCCGCTGGGGCGCCCAGCCTGCCCCTGATCGATGGGCTGTCATTGCTGCTGTATGTGGTGGGCTTCATCATCGCTCTGGCCAGCCGCAATGGCGCGTCGCCCTGGCTCTCCGGGCATTTCACCTATCAGATCCGGACGTTCTGGATGGCGCTGGTCTATATGTTTGGCGGCGCCTTCGTGATCGTCTTCTACGGCGGCATCATCGGTGGTGCGTCGGGCGGGTCGGAAGCGGATATCGAGGCGTTGATTGCGCTGCCGCTGATCCTGCTGGTGCTGTTCTGGACCATCTGGTTCGCCGTGCGCTGCATCAAGGGCGTGAGCCGCTTGTCCGGGCGTATGCCGCTCGATGATCCGCGGACCTGGTTTTTCTAAGCAGGTCGCCGCGATCCCCATGCAAAACGCCGGAGGGAACCCTCCGGCGTTTTTTGTATCTGCGAGGGTGTCTGACGGGCGTCAGTCGCGGAAATTGACGTATTGCAGCGGCTGGTCCAGGCCCAAGCCCTTGAGGAACTGGATGACCTCCTGCAATTCATCCCGCTTCTTGCCGGTGACGCGCAGTTCATCGCCCTGAATGGCCACTTGCACCTTGATCTTGGTGCCTTTGATGTCCTTCACGAGGCGCTTGGCCAGATCTTTGTCGATACCTTGCTTCACGGTGACGGTCTGACGCACGGATTGGCCAGCGGCTTGTTCCGGTGTCTGAAAGTCCAGTACGCCGTGATCCACCGAGCGGCGCACCATGTGGCCGCGAACCAGCTCCTGCACTTGCTTCAGCTTCAAATCGTCATCGGCATGGATGGTGACGACCCCGTCGTTGTGCTCCACGCGCGAGGCCGAGCCCTTGAAATCGAAGCGTGTTTCGATCTCGCGCATGACGTTCTGCACGGCATTGTCCACCTCCGCGAGATCGGTTTTCGAGACGATGTCGAATGACGGCATGACGGCTCCTTTCTGTATCCTCGGTCCATAGACCAGGGCCCAGGGATTGGCAAGGCTTGGCCTGCGTGTGACGGCGCTGCCCCCCGCGCCCGGCCAGAAGGGACTTGCGTGGAGGCGAACCTTGTGAACGATAGGACATGAAGTGACCTTGCACTTGTTCCGAACTGGGACGATCACGCAGCCAAGTGCGCGAGACCTCTCGCAGATTCGGCATGCAGATCATCGTTATGCTGCCAAATTGGCCGAATCATCGGCTATGCAGATGCAGTAAATCTTCCGGCCCGGCGCTTGCCGATTAAGGTTTTTTAAGCATTGCGGCCTAACCTACCCCAGGTTAACCATGAGATGAGGGACATGGGGAGTCTGTTGGTACAGAGCCCCCAAAGAGGGTGCCGATGCGAGTCCTACTGATAGAAGACGATAGCGCCACGGCCCAGAGCATCGAACTGATGCTCAAATCCGATGGCTTTAATGTCTACACGACGGATCTCGGCGAGGAAGGGGTCGACCTCGGAAAGATTTACGACTACGACCTGATCCTGCTGGATCTCAATCTTCCGGATATGAGCGGTTTTGAAGTGCTGAAGAGTCTTCGCCTAGCGAAGATCGGCACACCGATCCTCATATTGTCCGGTCTCGTCGATATCGAGAACAAGGTCCGTGGCCTTGGGTTCGGGGCCGACGATTATATGACCAAACCCTTCAACAAGGCCGAACTGGTGGCGCGGATCCATGCCATCGTGCGCCGGTCGAAGGGTCATTCCCAATCGGTCATTCAGACGGGCAAACTGACGGTCAATCTCGATACCAAGACGGTTGAGGTGGAAAGTCAGCGTGTGCATCTGACCGGCAAGGAATATCAGATGCTGGAGCTTCTCTCCTTACGCAAGGGGACCACGCTGACCATAGAGATGTACCTGAAACATCTCTATGGCGGCATGGATGAGCCGGAGCTGAAGATCATCGACGTGTTCATCTGCAAGCTGCGCAAGAAGCTGGCGACGGCGACAAGCGGAGAGCATTACATCGAGACCGTCTGGGGGCGTGGCTATGTGCTGCGCGATCCGGTCGAAGAACAGGCCGCCTGACCGTCCACACGGGCGTGCGCCTGTCGCGTGTATGAGAAAGACCGGTCCGCAAGGGCCGGTCTTTTTCGTGACAGCTTGATCGTTTGTGTGTGCGCTGTCAGACCGCGCGGCGTGTTGCGGTGACGGTGCGGCTGGGCAGCCCGCGGATGGGTCGGCCCCGGCGAAACACGGTGCGGTGTTCGTCACACGGCGCAAAGGCGGTGCCGTCGCAAAAGGCGATTTCCGTGGGCCCCAGCACAAGAAGGCCGTCGGTTGCCAGCACCTCGGCGAGGCGTGCCAGCACGTCTTGGCGGGTGGCGGCGTCGAAATAGATCAGCACATTGCGACACAGGATGATGTCGAACGGTCCGCGTGCGCAGAAATCGTCCATCAGGTTGCAAATGTCGTGATCGATGATCGCCCGCACCGGCGCGGCCAGGCGCCACAGATCCTCCGCTTTTTCGAAATGGCGCAAGAGGTGGCGCACGGGCAGGCCGCGCTGAACCTCGAATTGGGTGTAAAGGCCCGCCTCGGCCTTGGCGACGGCCATGCGTGACAAGTCGGTGGCGAGGATGCGGGCCGGAGGCAGGGGATCATCCTCGCACAGGGCCATGGCGAGGGAGGCGGGTTCCTGACCAGTGGCGGCTGCCGTACACCAAACCCGCACAATGCCGTCACGGCGCTCTCTCAGCTCAGGGATGATCTGTGTCGCCAGCATCTCCAAAGCGGCTTTGTCACGAAAGAAATAGGTTTCGTGCGTGGCCATGCTTTCCACAACCGTTGTCAGTACGTTGTCGTCACAGTCGTGATGCAGCGTGCGCAAAAAGGCCTCAAGATCGGTGTGACCATAGCGGTTCGCCAACGGGGTAAGGCGACTCTTGACCAGATAACTCTTGTCAGAATCGATCACGATGCCTGAGCGGGTGCGCACCAGCTCGGCAATGAAAGCGAAATCCTCAGGCGTCATGGGCTGCTCCATCGAGGAGGGATCTGATCCGCTGACTGAGGATCGGAAGGGGGGCAACAGCGCTACACAGGCCCGCCCGCGCCACGGCGCCGGGCATGCCCCAGACCACGCTGGTGCCGGCGTCCTGAGCGAAAACAGTTCCGCCCGCCTCAGTGACGGCGCGGGCGCCAGCAAGGCCATCTTCACCCATACCGGTCAGCACAGCGCAAGCTGTCCGTCCACCCATTATGGTGGCCGCTGATTCAAAGAGCAGATCCGCGCACGGGCTGGGCCGGGTCCAAGCCGGGTCATCGCTCACTCGCAGAATGCTCGCCTCGGCCGGGCCGGTGAGGGTCAGGTGCCGCCCGCCCGGGGCCACGCAGATTTGTCCCGGTGCGAGCGGGGCGCCATCGACCGCTTCACGCACAGGTCGGTGCAGACTGCGCGCCAGATGATCCGCCAGCAGACTGGTAAATGGGGCGGGGCTGTGCTGGGCAATCAGGATGGGTACGTGCAGCGTTGTGCGCAGGGGGCGCAGCAACGCCTCCAGCGCCTGTGGCCCGCCGGTTGATGCCGCCAGAAGCAGAACTGCGGGCGGGTACGCCGAGCTTTCCCTTAGGGAAAAGTCCGTCTCGTGGACACGATCGGCGTTAACCCGGGCGGGGCGGCGCGCGGCGTTGCCAAGGGCCCGAATGGTGTCGAGGACCTGATCGCGGAACCCGAGCGCGGCGCCTGAGCCGGTCATGGCGCTGGGCTTGGCCACCGTATCGACGGCCCCCAGGCGCAAGGCCCGCAGGGAAATCGCCGCATGACGGCGGGTGAGCGCGGAGACCATAACCACTTGCAGCCGGGGTATGCGGCGCAGCAACCCTTGCAATGTATCAAGACCATCAAGACCCGGCATATCCACATCAAGCAGGGCCACGTCCGGGTGCGCCGTATCCACGGCGGCAACTGCCTCGGCGCCATCCGTGCATACGGCGACAAGCTCCAGGTCGGTGCACGCCGATAGCCAGCGGGTCATCAGTTTCCGGATGACGGCTGAGTCGTCGACGACCATGACGCGGATGGGGGCGTCTGGGATCAGGGCTGGCGCGGCCATAGACGTTACTCCAGTGCCGCTTCAGGGGTGCCGAGGCCTGCTTCACGGAATTTGGTGGAGAGGATATCGCGATCGAACGGCTTCATGATGAATTCGTTCGCTCCCGCATTGATGGCCTCGGTGATGCGCTCCACCTGGTTCTCCGTGGTGCAGAAGATGACGACCGGGGCCCCGCCACCGGGTCCGTCCCGCAGCAGGCGGAGGAACTCGATACCTGTCATTTCCGGCATGTTCCAATCCAGGAGAATGGCATCGGGCATGATCTCGTGGCAGCGCTCCAGCGCCACTTTGCCGTTCTCTGCCTCGCTGACAGTGAATGTGAGTTCTTCCAAAATCCGTCGTGCCACCTGTCGAATGACACGTGAGTCGTCCACTACCAGACAGTGGGTCATGGGCGTGATCCTTGTTGGGCAAGGGGTCCTGACGGGTCATCCAGTCCGATGATCCGTACCGGGTCGATGATGGTCAGCACAGTGTTGTTCTGCTGCACAAGGCCGCGGGCAACCGCACGCCAGGCCGCGGGCAGTGTGGTGGGCAAGGGGGCCTCACCGCTTGCGCCGGGGCTGACCACGTCGCCCAGACGATCGACGAGCAAGCCGTACCGGTCTCCGGCGATCCGCACGCCAATGGCCGGACGCTGACCGAGATGGATCTGTGATGCCACGCCCAGGGTGACGGCCGGGTCGATCAGGGTCACGATATGACCGCGCAAGTTCAGCAGGCCCGCCACATCGGCACGGGTGCGCGGCACAGGTGTAATGGCCTGTGGCACGAACACCTCCTGTGCCAGCGTGATCGGAATGGCGATCCGGTGATCAGCCAAATCCGCAGTCAGAAGGTCTGCTTGCAGACCTGATGCGGGAGAGGCACTCATGCGGCTTGCCTCCCGCGCCCGGTTACTGTTGCCAAGGTATCGAGCAGAACCTGCTGGTCGCCCTTGGCTACATAATGCTGAAAGCCGGCTTCCAGGCCGCGGCGGCGGCGGTCCGGGCTCCACAGGCTCGACAGCGCCACACGCGGGATGCTGCACCAGGTGGGGTCTCGCCGCAACGCGCGCGCGAACGCAAAGCCATCCGTTTCCGGCATGTCGATGTCGCTGATGATGATATCCGGGTTGAGGCCTTGGTCCCGCAGGCGCCAGGCCTGCACCACGCTCTCGGCGGCCGTGAACGCGTAGCCCGCGGCTTCGAGCAGCGGCCCCGTCAGTTCCCGGAAGATGGCGGAATCGTCCACCATGAGCACATGTGGTCGGACGGATGATCCGTCATCAGCCGGCTCTGGATAAATCTTGCGAAGCGAGTGGGCGAGGTCCAGAATCTCGGTTGCCCGCCCGGCAATGGTGGCGACCCCCAGAAGGCCCGGCCGCGTTGGCGCATGCTCAATGGTGATGGTGTCTTGAACACTGTCCAGGATTTCATCGACGGCGAGGGCTAGCAGGCGGCCGGCATCGCTGACCACGATCAACGGCTGATGGCCGCTTGGCCGCAGCACCTGCGATGGGTCGGTCGTGACGACCGGCAGCAGAGTGCCGCCATAGGGCACGAGCACCGTGTCCTGCGCCCGTTGCAGCGTCTCGGAGGCCACGTCTTCCAGGCGGGCCACGGCGGCAAGGGGGACCGCCTTCACCGCATCCGTTCCAGCCCGGAAGAGCAGTAAGTCAGTGGTCTGCGCTGGCGCTCTGGGCGGCGGTGCCGGGGGCTCGACGGGTGCGCGGCTGCCGGCCCGGCGCGCCAGCGCGCTGGGGTCGAGGATGAGCAGAACGCCACCATCCCCCAGGATCGTCACGCCCGCATAAAGCTCGCAGCCGATCAGGAGGCGCGGCAGCGGTTTGACCACGGTTTCTTCCGTGTCGAGCGCTTGATCCACAAGCACGGCAAAGCGGCTGCCGCCCGTATCCAGCACGAGCGCGCAGCCCCCTGTTTCGAGAGCCGGAAGGCCCAGATCCGCGTGCAATGGCAGCACCGGTAGCACATGACCGCGCAGGCGCAACAGACCCGCCCCGCCCACAGTCTCCAATTGAGCCGGCCCGTCGGCGGTAAGGCGCACGAGTTCAGACACACAAGACTGGGGCAGCGCCAGTTTGCGCCCGGCCAGAGTGACAATCAGCATGGAGACGATTGCAAGGGTCAAGGGGATACGGATGGTGAAAACGGTCCCCGCGCCGGGCTCTGACGTAACCGCAATTACCCCACCCAGCCGCTCCACATTGGCCCGCACCACGTCAAGGCCGACGCCGCGTCCGGAAAGCGTGGAGACGGTCTGCGCAGTGGAGAAGCCAGGCGTAAAGATGAAGTGATCGATGTGCTCAGGGGGCATATCGGCGAGCGCCATCTCGCTCGTCAGACCCCTCTCCAGAGCACGGGCGCGGATGCGCGCGCGGTTGAGGCCACGCCCGTCATCGGCAATCTCGATCAGGACCTGGCCGCCTTCGTGCCTGGCCTTTAACCGCAAGGAGGCGGTTTCCGGCTTGCCTGCGGCACGGCGCTCGGCGGGTGTTTCCAGACCGTGGTCGGCCGCATTGCGGACCATATGAATGAGTGGATCGCGGATCATGTCCAGGACCTGACGGTCCAGTTCCGTGTCGTCTCCGCTCATGGTCAGCGTGATGGTCTTGCCCAGATCCAGGTTCAGATCCCGGATGACCCGGGGCAGGGTCTGCCAGGCTTGGCCGATGGGTTGCATCCGCGTCGCGACGACCTGTTCCTGAAGATCGCTGGCGAGCGCGGAGAGGCGGTGCAAGGGCGCCTCGAAGGGGCTGTTCTCGGTTTGGCGCAACAGGTCGAGAAGCTGATTGCGGTTGAGCACCAGCTCCCCGGCCAGTGCCATGAGCTTCTCGATCACCTCCATAGACACGCGCAGGCCCGCCCGATCCTGGGGCACGGGCGGATCTGCCATGACAGGCGCGGGCTCTGCCGGGGCGGCGGCGTCTGGCGGCGGCTGTGTGGCGATCGGCGGTGGAGCGCTCGGCGGCGCGACGGCGGGTGTCCCTGGCGTTTCCGCCGCGGCAAGCAACTGAGCCACCATGTCTTGATCGTCGCCTGCCAGCTCTTGGCCCTCCTGGTCCAGATGGGCAAGCAACGCCTTGACCTGATCGAAGGCGGCAAGGATGAGAGTAACGAGGGCCGGGGTGGCCTGGGCCTTGCCATCGCGCAGGTGCGCCAGCACTGTTTCAGCCGCGTGGGTGAGGGTTTCAAGGCGTGGTAGCGCCAAGAAGCCGCAGGTGCCCTTAATGGTGTGCACGGCGCGGAAGATACTGTCGAGACCGTCCGTGCGGGCCGGGTCTTGTTCCAGGCGGACCAATTCCGTCTCGACCGCGGCCAGGGCCTCGCCGGCCTCCGCCAGAAAGTCGTTCAGGATATCGTCCACGCCTGCGTCCCTTTCCCCACCGTTCGGTCCAACGACCGGTCTTGTCAGGGAAAGTCTCGCAAAACGCTGTTAAAGCGCGGTGAAGTGGTGAACTCTTTAGGCTGCAAGCGCCGAGGGAGGCAGGCTGACGGTCAGGACCACGCGCTCCTCATCCGCGTCGTGATGAACCGCGGCACCGATTTCGCGGGCCAAGAGGCCCGTGATGAAGGGTTGAATGGCGCGGGCATCAAGGCCGTCGTCACCCGGCGGTTCATCGCCCAAAAAGCGCAGACCCTCGGGCAGGCGCGCATGAGGGCCCGTAGCCGTGACAGTGATGCCACCCGTGCTCGTTTCGGATGGTTCAACCCGCACCACGCCCCCTCGCGGGATGGCTTCATTGGCAATGACGATCAGATTCAGGATGAAGCGCACAGTGTCCTTGGGCAGGGACAGGCCGGGCACATCCCATTCAAGGCTTGTCTTCGGCCCCTCGATGAAACCGCGAACCACATCCTCGGCATAGCTCAGATCGATAATGTCCGAGGCGGAGCCAGCGGCACCAAAGGCCAAGCGCGCGAATTTTAGTTTCGCCGTCGCGGTGCGGGCGCTGGTGTCGATGAGCGCCAGCGCATGGCCGCGCATCTCTGCATCGTCCTCATCCGCAAGGACTTCAAGCCCATTGGCCAGCGCGCCCACAGGACTGATCAGGTCATGGCAGACTTTGGAACACAGCAGAGCGGCGATATCGAGTTCGCGCATGATTTATCCTCTTACTCGTGCCGACCGCCAGGGGGCTGGCGGGGGGATACAGGGCGCCTGGGTGGTTCGCGTGCCGACAATATCAGCGCAGATGATCAGGCCTTCACCGACCTTACGGACCCTACAGGACCCGAAGTTTCCGATTCAGCGTACGGCGCATCTTCGAATTTGATACACAGTGATCCGGGCGACGCGCAACCCGCCTTGACCGGATCTGGCCCAAGTGCTGTGCTGCGCCAGCCATGGACGGCCAGTGCACTGGAGAAAGAGGAAATATTCCGTGAACGATTCCGCCGGACTGACATTGGACACCCCTGAGGGACCGCTGACGCGGCTGGAGCTGGCGCAGCGCCTGCGCGGGCTTGCGATCACAGCCGGGGCGGCCATCATGCCGTTTTTCAAATCGGGCGCCGACGTGCGCCAGAAAGCGGATGACTCCCCTGTTACGGACGCGGATGAAGCGGCGGAAGCGGTGATCCTGGACGGGCTGCGCGCCCTCACCCCGGACATTCCGGTGATTGCGGAAGAGGCCATGGCGGCGGGCACCCGGCCGGAGATCGGCGAGAGCTTCTATCTGGTGGACCCGCTTGATGGCACCAAGGAATTCATCTCCGGGCGGGGGGAGTTCACCGTCAACATTGCGCTTGTGATGCACGGCAAGCCGGTGGTGGGTGTCGTCTTCGCACCCGCCTTGAAGCGGTTGTTCCTAGGCGCGGTGCCAGGCGGGGCGTTTGAAGAAAGCGTGGCACCGGGTGTGGAGGCGGGAGCGCCACAGCTGCGGCCCATCGCGGCGCGGTCTGCACCGGAGGCCGGGATTGTGGCGGTCGCGAGCCGCTCGCACCGGGCGCCGGAGACGGAGACCTATCTGGAGCAGTTCAAAGTCGCGTCCTTCGTCAGCGCGGGCTCGTCTTTGAAGTTCTGTTTAGTGGCCACAGGAGAGGCCGACCTCTACCCCCGTCATGGACGCACCATGGAGTGGGACACGGCGGCCGGTCATGCGGTCTTGGCGGCCGCCGGTGGCACGGTCACCACATTCGAGGGGCCGCCGCTGGTCTACGGCAAGGAAGCAGAAGGCTTTGCCAATCCGTTCTTCGTGGCCCGTGGGCGCAACGGTTAAGCCGCGGCGTCAGCGCTTCCAGGCGTCTTCAAACGCGGCGCCCCAGGCGGTGGCGCGCTCGCGGGAGCCTGCCGCCGTTTCGACCCAAGCCTGCAACACGGCTGGATCGGCGGCGCCCATGACCCGGCGGGCGCGCGCGAAAAGGTCGCGGGCTCGGTCCTGATCTCCGGCCAGAGAGGCGGACAAGCCTTTGAGCAGCCATGTCATGTGGAACGCGCGCAGTTCATCCATGGAGGTGGCGAGCACCCGGCGGGCATCGGCGTAGTTACCGGCCCGCGCCATGGACAGCGCGATGATAAAGCGGGCGATCGCGGCTCGGGCGGGGCCCGTCTCCCCATCACCCAGAGCCTGCTCGGCCGCGGCCAGGGAGACATCATCGCGTCCGGCATAAAGGGCGGCCCAGGTCTGATAAATCGCCGCGACCTTGGCTTCATGGCGGCTGGACCCGGCATCACCGAACGCCGCCACGGCCGCGTTGGCCTCACCGGCGGCGAGCTTCACCAGGCCATCGGCCAGGGCCAGATCCCCCGCTTCGGCTTCCGTCAGGGCGCGCGCGCCTGCCAGAGCGGCACGGGCACGGGTCAGATCGTCCGCCTTGTCGGCGCTGGTCAGGAACAGCACGCGCAGGCTCAGCGCCTCGACCAGTTCCAGCTTGGCGTGAGCGTAGCGGGGATCGATGCGGCTTGCGTGATCAAGCAGGCGCACGGCTTCGTCCAGGCGCTGGCGAGACATCCCTTGGCGCAGCACTGCTACAGCACGGTGTTTCAGCGCCCAAGCACTCAAGGAGTCGGTCGGAGCGTCGGCCGCTTCGGGGGCGGGGCGTTGTGCCACCACAAGGCCCAGGGCCCCAAACAGGGACTCCGCAATGTCATCCTGCATGCCCGCGAGCGAGCGCAAGGGTCCTTCGAAACTATCAGCGAAGATGGAGTCGCCGGTGGCCGTCTCGATCACTTGCACGATGACCCGCACGCCTTTGCGCGGGCCAGCGGGGAAAATCTCCAGGCTGCCTTCCAGCAGGTAATGGGCGGTGAGCGGCGTGGGCATGCCCGCGATGGCATCCGCGCCCCGCTCAAAATGGACGGTGCGGACGTCCAGGTCGGGATTGCGTGTGAGCAGGCTAAACACGTCTTGGGCGAAGGCATTGGCGGTGGCGGCATCGGCTTCTGCGCGGCGTTCGAAGGGCAAGATCGCAACGCTCAGAACGCCGTTATTGCCGTAAAGTCGTTTGCTGGCGGCGCCGAAGCGCTCCACATCCCCTTTGCCGCCAGTGACGGGCAGGCCTTCCAGGCGCCGCAGTGCCCAAACAGTGTTGCGCACGCCCAGATCCGCGTGCAGCGCCTTGACGCGCTGGCGTTGATGATGCCGGCGGATCAGACGCACGGCCAGGATTGGGACCAGCGCCAGGCCCGCAATGACGAGCGCCGCTACTTGCGCGCGATGTGCGCCCACCCAGTCTGCTGCGAAGTGCCAGAAATCACCCATGGCCACGCCCCGTTGCCCCTCATCTCGTCCCGCTGCGCCCGCGGGGTCGGCGCCAATGGCTCGTGCTCCCGCGAGATGCTCGGGACTGTAGCATGTTCAGTGGCGCAAAGGGGGCCCGGTAAACGGGCAAAACCGGTGTTTATCGGCCGGCTTCTGCGGCATTGGGCAGCGCTTTGGCCGGTTCGTCGTCCTGACGTGGGGGGCCGGCCTGGGCCGCCATGCGCAGGACCGCGCCCAGGCGTTCCGGCTGCTCGAAGGCAAAAGACAGCTCGGCGATGGGGGCGCTGGGCGGCGCCGTCACCGCATCAAGGGCGACTGCGTCGGGGAGCCATTCATAAAGCGGCTCGCCGCCACCGATGACACGCACTGTGTCCTCGTCGTGACGGTCCGGGCGGTGCGTTTCTTTGGGATCCGCGAAGACAATGGCGTCAATGCCGCGGGCCCGACTCAAAAGCTGATTGCGCAGCGCCTCAATGCGCCCGCGCAAAGGCCCGGCGAAGCGGCGCGAGGCAATGGCATAGCGGCGCACCACGATCGGAAGGGCCAGCGCCAGGGCGCCGAACACGGTCGCCGCCGGATCGGGCCGCCCGCCCTGATAGGTCAAAATCACCCACATGGTGCCAAAAGCGGCCAGCAAGGCGGTGACATCAAAGGCGAGACGGGCCGCCTGGTGGGCCGGTTCCCACCACAGCCGTGCCAGGCCCGCTCGGATCCGCCCCCAGAAGCGAATGCCGAGAACAAGCGCCAGTGCCGCCAATGCCGCGCGCGCACCCACCCAGATCGGGGTCGAAGAGAGCGCTGCCGCCAGGACAATGGTGAGCCCGCCGATCAGGATCCCCGGCAGGAACAAGTGGCCCACGCGGCCGGCCTGATAGCCCCGCCATTCTATATCGATGCCGTCCTGCAAAGCCGCCGCGCCCCGTTGCAATTGCGGTGCAGCATTGGCGTTGAACAGGATGGACGAGCACATCCGTAGCAAGCCTTCGGCGAAAAAGGCCTCGGCGATGCTCATAGGGCGGGTGGCATGGGCTTCTTTGTTGATGCGCACATGGCGGGGATCCTGTTCCACCGTCATGGCTTCTTTCGCCGCGAGTGTCAGCAGCCCGGCGGTCAGTGAGGCGGTGTCGAAGCGCCCAGCACGCACCCAGCGCAATGTGGCCGCCGACAGCCCCATGGGCCGCGACACGGGCCGGCCCATCCGCGGCTCCCACCCGGCGGCAAGACTGCGCAAAGCCAAAAGGCAATAAACCGCCGTCAGCGCCAGGCCGATAACGGCCACGAGCGCGGGGGAGGTGAACATCTGCTCCAGGCTCCAGGCGGCCTCAAGGGCGCCAGCGCTCTGGGCGGTCAGGCTGGGTACGGGCCCCGACACCGGTACGGCAGTCTCCATCATGACAGATCAGGCTCCCAAGATACCACGAACGGACGGTCAGGCGCGCGCACTATGCCCAACGCGCGGCGCCAATCGGCGTGACGGATCGGTAGGGCGGACTGCTGGCGCTGCGGCCCTGCGGCGTGAGAGACCTTTCCACGACGGCCGACCGCGCCCACACTGGGCTTCACACTTTGTCCTGAACGCCATGAGGGTGTCACCGCCGTGTCTTCCACCGTGTCTGCCACTGCCCCGCTGCCCGAGATCTCTTCCAAAGTGGTCAACCGCCGCGACCTGGAGTTTGTGCTGTATGAAGTCTTGCGCGTCGAGGCGCTGACCCAGCGTGCCCGATTCGCCGAGCACACGCGGGATGTGTTCGATCAGGTCCTGGATACGGCCCAGCGCATTGCGCAAGACAAGTTCTATCCCCATGCGGACAAGCTCGACCGTGAGGAACCGCATTTCGACGGTGAGTCGGTCCATATTATACCCGAGGTCCGGGAGGCGCTGGACAGCTTCATTGAGGCGGGGCTGATGGCCGCGGCCTTCGATGCCGATCACGGTGGCGCGCAACTGCCCTACACCATCGCGCAGGCGGCGGCCGCCATGTTCCAGTCGGCCAATGTCTCAACGACCGGCTATCCGTTCCTGACTATGGCGGCGGCTAATCTGCTGGCGAGTTTTGGCACCCAGGAACAGCAGGCGCTGTATATGCGCCCCATGCTCGAAGGGCGCTTCTTCGGCACCATGTGCCTGTCGGAGCCGCAGGCAGGCTCCTCGCTCTCCGATATCCGGACCCGCGCGGAGCCTCAGGGCGACGGCAGTTATCGTCAGTTTGGAAACAAAATGTGGATCTCCGGAGGCGCGCATGAGCTGCCGGAAACGATAGAGCAAAAGGTGCTGGCCAAGATCCCCGAGACCGGCGCCGTCCCGCTCGATTCCGACACCTGGGTCAGCCCGAAATCATGGACCGCCGCGCGCCGCGCCGCCGGCGCCGTCGTCGAGGCCGTCGACATGGTGCTGGGCCAGGAGGTGCGGAACGCCTTCTGCGCCATGCGCCCGCCCGGCCACCACGCCGAGCACGACAAGGCGATGGGCTTCTGCCTGCTGAACAACGCCGCGATCGGCGCGCATCACGCGCTGGCCGCGCACGGGCTGTCGCGGG
>CAZVEE010000075.1:0-16562 GCA_964625525.1 uncultured Alphaproteobacteria bacterium
CTTTCAGGAAAAGTGTGCGCGGTTTTCCGCCCGGAAAGCGCGCCAAACAAAGACCCAGAGCATCGACGGGAAGCCGTTTCCATGATCTGGGTTTCAGTGCAACGGCTTTAATCCCGGCGGATTTTGGCGATCCGCGTGGTTGAGGAGCCGGTCGCCACCATCTCCCCTTCCACGTCCCATAACTGCGCCTCGACAAAGGCCACCGAGCCGCCCCGGCGCACCACATACCCGTCAGCAACAAAGTGACCGGGATAAGCAGCCTTCAAAAAGCTCGTCTTCATTTCCAGTGTGGGCGTGATCTCACCCCACGCTAGCGACAGGCCCACCGCCACCGACATGGCGTCATCCAGCATGGCCGCCACCATGCCCCCTTGCAGCCCACCCCATTTGTTCGCCAGCCGATCGCTGGCGTGAAAGGCCAGCCGCGCGGCCAGGCGCTCTTGGTCAATGGAGACGAGCTGCATGCCCAACAGGGCACTGGCCGGCGACGGCGCTTTCAAGATCGCCTGAATATTGGGCGGGTAGCGCTTGGGGTCGGACGGATCGACGCGTTCCTCGGCCATGGGCAGCAGTCCTTGGGTCTGGGATCGAAAGGGCCAGAGTGTATACAGAGGTCCCTGCCAAATCCAAATGGGCCGCGCCAGCCATGACCCTCATCTGTTTCATCCGCCACGGCCGCACCGCCTGGAACGAGGAAGGCCGCATTCAGGGGCACACGGACATTCCCCTCTCCCCGCGCGGTCGCGCGGAGATGGCCGCGCTTACCGTGCCCGCCGCCCTCGCCGACGCCCGCGTGGTGACAAGCCCGCTTTCCCGCGCTCGCGAGACGGCCAGACTGCTGGGTCTGACCGGTGCCACCACCGATCACCGGCTGATGGAATTGGGCCTGGGCGAGTGGGAGGGCCGCATCCGCGCCGACCTTGCACGCGAAGATCCCGAAACCATGCGCCGCAGCGAGCGGGAAGGCCGGCACTTTCGCCCACCCGGCGGCGAAACGCAGGTCGAGCTGCAAACCCGGCTCGCGGCCTGGATTGAGGATCAGCGCGGCCATGGCGGCACGGTCATCGCCGTAGCCCATCGCGGGCTCATCCTGGGCGCCCTTGCGCTGGCCACTGGCTGGACCATGACCGGCCCGCCACCCGCGCCCCTGGAGTGGACCGCTGCCCACCTCTTCACGGCCCCGCCCGAGGGCGGTTTCGCCGTGGAGCAGCTCAATGTCCCGTTGGTCAGCCGATAGACAACACGGGTTGTGGCAATGTCGCCAAGCCCGCGTATGATACTGGCAGGGGAGACAGCAGCGACGGGCGTGGCACCGCATGGGGTTTCAATCGCGCATCGACCGGCGACGGGCTATGGCTCTGCAAGGACGCCATGCGAGCTTGTTCGCCCTGCGCGGCGGCCGGTTCAGCGCCGGCGATCCGGAACCACTGGAGCCATTGCCGCCTGAGCAGACCCAACGCCTCTCTTATCCCATCGTGACCCTGGGCTGGCCGCTCACCTTTACGGCGATCCTGATTTTTATCGGCCTGCATTTCATCTATTTGCCCATGGATGCAACCGTGTCCTTCTGGTTTGCGGTCGTCACGTTCCTTCTGGCTGGCGTCGTGGCCGTCGGCACCGCCTTGCGCGCGTTCACGCAGATCGACCTGAGCCAGGAAGGCGTGCGCTCCCACGTGGTCTGGCGCGGCCGATCCCAGTATAGTTGGGGCGCCGTGCGCTGGGACGAGATGACAGCTTTTCAGCTGCGCGCCATTATCAGCCGCCGCCCCCATCCGCCCTGGTTTTTTTATGTACTCATCCATGGCCCCACGGGCTGGGTCTATACTGACAAGAAGCTCTATCGGGTCGACCGGCTCATTGATGAAGCCGTGCGGGCGGTGCAAAGGCGAGGCCTGCAACTCGACCGTGAAACAACGGCACTGTTGGGCACTTTCGCCCTCAGTGGTCGCGTCGGCAGCGGCAAAGATGAGCTGGACCGTGATGACGAGGGCGTCGATGACAATGACCGCCCGGGCGACCGTCGCAGCGACGACGACCCTGACACCCGCCCGCCCGACGACGCACCACCCCGTTAAGGACGATCCCCATGGCCCGCACCGTTTGGCGTATTCTGCTGGGTCTTGTGGCGGCGACCCTGGCCTATGGCGCGACCCGCGCCTGGCAAGAGTCGACGGTCGGCACGGGCCCGGTCATCACGGACACGGCCCCTGACGGCCCGACCCGCGAAATCGCGTTCGTTGCCAATGCGGTGGGGGGCACGATCACGCTCATCGACATCGCTGAACGCACGGTGGTTGGGCAATTCTCCATCCTGCCCGACGGTCCCCGGGTTGGTTTCTTTCGCGATCCCCTGCAATGGATCGGCCAACCCGTCGCCGAACAGAACGGGCTCAATTATGCCCAGGACACCGACCTGTCACCGGACGGCCGGGTGCTCTATGTGGCCCGGGGCTTTCTGGCCGACGTGGCCGCCTTTGACGTCGCCACCGGCGCCCTGATGTGGCGCACCCCCGTGGGCGGCTTTCGCGCCGATCACATGACCATCAGCCCGAACGGACGGCACCTCTTCGTCTCCGCCCTCACGGATGACCAGGTTGAGGTCATTGATACCACCACCGGCCGCCATAGCGGCGCCTTCGCCACCGGGATCTTTCCTCACGATATCCACGTTACCGCCGACGGCAGGCGCGTGTACAACGCCAGCCTCGGTGACATGACAACCGAGCTGGCCGAGCGCGACCAAGCCGCCGACGCCTATGTGCTGACCATCGCCGATGCGGACACCCTGGCGGTGGAAGACCGGCACATGGTCACCAACGGCATTCGTCCCTTCCAGATCACCGCCGACGAGACCCGGCTTTACGGTCAGCTTTCCAACACCCATGCCGTCTTCTCCTACGACTTGGAGGCACGCCGGGAAATCGGTCGTATCGACCTACCCGTGGCCGCTGGAGTGACCGAAGACGATTGGGATTTCGAAGCCCCCCATCACGGCCTCGCCCTGACGCCGGATGAAACCACGCTCTGCGTCGCCGGTCGTGCCTCCGATTATGCGGGCCTGGTGGCCGCGCGCGATTTGGAGCTGTTGGCCACGGTCCCGGTGGGCGATGCCCCGAGCTGGTCCAGCCTGAGCGCTGACGGCCGCTTGTGCGTCCTGGCCAATACGCGCAGCGACGACGTCTCCATTGTGTCCCTGGCCAGCCGCAGCGAAGTCGCCCGTTTGCCCGCCGGGCGCGGCCCCAAACACATCACGGTGGGTCAGGTGCCGGTCAGTGTGCTGGAGCGCCTCGACCCTGCACGCTGATCGCACCCGTGACCATTGGCTGCGCGGGTTCACTTCCTGTAGTGTCGGGAACCTGAACGGCTGGCCCGGGGGAACCGTGCCGTTGATCCGCATTCCGTTGGCAGCCCCCTTGCCCAAGGCCCCGAAGGTCCTGCGCCATGACCGAGCCGCACTCTCCGGCCCCGACTGCTTCCGCCGACCGCGCGGGACCGACTGATCAGGCCCCTGATCTGACCATCGTCGTGCCGGTGCACAACGAAGCCGGAAACCTGATGCCGCTGGTGGAAGAAGTGCACGCGGTGCTGGGTGATCGCATGGCTTTTGAAGTGATCCTGGTGGATGACGGCTCCAGCGACGACAGCCCCCGCGAGCTTCAGGACGTGCGCCGGCGCTATCAGGCCGTGCGCGTGATCACCCATGAGCGCCGCTCCGGCAAAAGTGCCGCCCTGTGCACGGCTCGCCAGGCGGCCCGCGGCACCTGGATCCAAACCCTGGACGGCGACCGCCAGAACGACCCGGCCGACGTGGCGGCCCTCTGGGAGCATTTGCATGGCGGCGGGCGCACCCCTGACCCGCATCTCGGCATCGTCGCCGGCATCCGCAAAAGCCGTAACGACGGCGCGTTTAAATGGCTGCAGTCACGCCTCGCGAACGGCCTGCGCCGTGTCCTCCTGAACGACGGCACGCCGGACACGGGCTGCGGCTTCAAGCTCATGCGCCGACAGGCTTTCCAGGAAGTGCCCTTCTTCGACGGCATGCACCGGTTTTTGCCCGCGCTGGTGCGCCGGGGCGGCTGGGAGGTCATGCAGTTTCCGGTCAATGACCGGCCGCGCACGGCGGGGGTCTCCAAATACGGGTTCCTCGACCGCCTGTTCCAGGGCTTCTTCGATCTTCTGGGCGTGATCTGGCTGATGCGCCGGGGCACGGTGCCGCCGGGTCGCTCTGGCGATCTTTAGAGCCTCCTCAAAAGCCGTATTGGGGACAGGATCACGCCATGCGCACTGACGACAGCACGTCTTTTCGCGCCGCCCTCACGGCGCGGCTCACCCGCCTCTGGGACGGGCTCGACACGCCGAGCACGGTAATCTGGCTGATTATCGGCTATTGCGCCATCCATTGGGTGATCCGCATGGGGCTGAGCCCCGTGTTCAGCCTTGATGAGGCCGAACAGGTGCTGTTCGCCCAGGAGCTGAACTGGGGCTACCGTTTCCGCCACCCCCCTCTCATCACCTGGTTGACCTGGGGGGTGCAGCAGCTTGCGGGCTTGGATGGCTGGGCCCTCTATGCTCTGAAATATGGGCTCATGGCCGGCGGCTTTGTTGCCTATTTCTACGCCGCCCGCGCGGTCCTTTTGAACACGCGCCTCGCGGCACTGGCCACCTTTGCGTTCACGCTCACCTACACAGTGGGCTATTACCCCCATCTCGATCTCATGCACACGGTGCTGCTGACCGCCATGCTGGGCGCGGGCATTCTGGTGGCCGTGCGGGTGCTGGAGCACGGCACTTGGAGCGACTACCTGCTCTTCGGCGCGGTCACCGCCTTTGGGATCTTGTCGAAATATGTCTATGGCCTGATGCCGCTGGCCATGCTGCTGGCAGCCCTGGCCATTCCCGCCCTGCGCGCACGCCTGGACCCTCTGAAAAGCCTGACGGCGTTGGGGGTGGCGGGCCTCATCATGGCGCCTTATGTGGCCTGGGCCCTGAGCTTTGACTACTCCATGGTGGGCCTCGCCCAGACCATGACCGAGGCGGACGAGCGCACACCCATGCTGCTGGGTTGGCTCCAAGGCACGGCCATGCTGGCGTGGTCGCTCGTGGAATTCACGCTGCCCTTCTCGCTGGTTTTCGCCGGGCTCTTCTGGGCCCGCTTGCGTGAACCGGCGGATGCGAGCGACCCGGGTCGGGCGCGCCTGCTGCTTTATGGGCGCTTCTTTGAAGTCGCCATGCTGATCGGCGCAGGCTTCATGCTGCTCGCTGTGGTCTTTGGCGGCGCCACCCATTTCAAAGGCCGCTGGATGCATCAGGTATTGATGCCGCTGCCGATTGCGCTCTTCGCCCGTTTAGCGGTGCAGGCCACGCCGCTGCCCTGGGGCCGGCTCAAGACTTATGCGGGCATCGTCGCGGTCATGGCCGTGGTGGTGATCACGGCCCGCATTGCCTCCTTCGAGCTGAATGAGGCCCGTTGCAATAAATGCTGGGAGTATCAGCCGTTCCCGTCCTACGCCGAGGCCATGCGCGATGACGGCTTCACGGGCGAGGGGACGATCCTGGTGAGCAATATGTATGTGGGGGGCAATCTGCGCGCCCAGTTCCCCCAAGCCCGGGTGCTCATCGACGGCTACCCGCTGTCGATTTTCCCAGACGCTCAGCCGGACCCTGTTGGGGCCTGCGTCCTGGCTTGGCTCGGCGAGGACCGGGACCTGCCCCGCAAGCTGGTCGCGCTCAAGGACCGCGTCGGCTTGGCGCCCTTGCCCGCAGACCACCGGCGCGGGCGTGTCCGAAGCCGGATCGGCCCGGACAACCCGCGCTGGTTCATGATGAATTACATCATCGTCCCCGGTGGCGCCGGAGAGTGCCGCTAACGCCTCAGCGACCACCGCCAGCGCCGATGGTCACGTCACCGCTGCCGCTGGAGCGCAGCGAGCCTTCATACTCGCCCAGGCTCACATCGCCGGAGCCGTTCACAGAAATCCGCGGATCCACCGCCAAACCGCCGAAGGTCACATCCCCCGAGCCATTGATGCTGATGCTCAGCGGATCGGCGCGGCCCTCCTCGATATCCACATCGCCCGACCCATTCACACCGATGGTCACCGGCCCGCTGACCGACTGCACGACCGTGTCCCCCGAACCGGCAATGCTCACCGACAGGCCCGCCGCGACCGTATCGAGGGTCACGCTGCCCGAGCCCGCGATAGACACACTCGCATTCTCACCCACGGTGCTCCCAGCCACATCGCCTGAGCCGGCGATGGAGACATCCAGGTCCTTGGCCACGGCACCGAGCACCAGATCCCCGCTGCCTGCGACCCCGATTGTCGCCTCTGTCACCGCGCCGATCGTGCCTTCCAGCGAGACGCTCTCAAAGTTCACCGGGCCGCCCAAATCGCCCACGCGGATCATGCCGGCCACATCTTCCATCTCGATGCCGGTCCCTTCGGCCACGGTCACCACGACGGCCGGATACTCATCCAGATCGCGGCGATTGCCCGCCGACCAATTGAGCCAGCCGCTCCAATCGGACCAGTCCCAATCACGCCCATCACCGGCAATCCGCAGCGTGCTGCCGCTGTCCTCGACCAACAGATCATCGAGCTTTTCCGTCGAGCCGGTGATCACGAGCTCCGCCGGGCCGCTGTCTTTCACTTCCACCAGGATCGTCCCGATGAAGTTCTCGATACTCAGCGTCTCCACATCATGGGTCGTTGGCCCACGCGTTTCCTGCGCATCGGCACTGACACTGAGCGGCACCAGCGCCAGCACCCCTGCAAGCAGGATCGGACGCAGACGGCTCGGCACGAAGTGAGTGGTCGTCATGAGATGGCTCCCCCGGGGGCTTTCGCTGTGCTTACGGATAGATCCCTATAGCATGAGCCGGGGTCGCCGAGGTCGCTAGCAAATTGCGCCCACGCTTTTGTCGGCAGACCGCTTTTCGCGACGAATGGGGATCTCAGGGCCGCAAAACGATGCCCTGGCGTGCCACCAACGCGTCCCGGTTGCGGGCCTGAATGTCCCGTTCAATGGATTCCAGGGCCTGGTCGTCATGGGATGGGTCGTGGTGGAAGGCCACGAACCGCTTTACCCCCGCCGCCTCGCTCACACGCAGCCCTTCCTGCCAGGTGGAGTGGCCCCAGCCGCGATGGGCCGGGTATTCGTCATCCGTGTAAGTGGCGTCGTAGAACATCAGGTCCGCGTCCGCCACGAAGGACACCAGCTCCATGTCCAGCATGCCTGGTGTGTGCTCCAGGTCCGTGACGTAACACACGGGCCGCACGCCGCATTCGGCCCGGAATGCAGTGGCGCCATTGGGATGGTTCAGGGGATGGGTGCCGACGGTCAGCCCACCCGGCAGGGCCAGCGTATCCCCCGGCGTAAAATCGTGAAAGATGAGATCGGCTTTCAAATCACCCAAGGTCAGCGGGAAGAACGGCGGCGTAAACAGCCGCTTGAACGTATCCCGTGCCGCCAGTCCCCCAGGCTCGCGCCCCAGCCACACCCGCACCCGGTTCCCCGGCTGAAAGAACGGGGCAAAGAAGGGCAGCCCAGCCACATGGTCGAGATGGGTATGAGACAACAGCAAATCGATATCAACGGGCCGGTTGTCTTCGCGCGCCTGGCGCATGAGCCGGTCGCCCAGCGCCCGCAGGCCCGTGCCCGCATCGAACACCACCGTGGCCGGACCCTGGCGCAGCTCAACGCACGAGGTGTCCCCACCATAGCGCCGGAACTCCGGCGAACCACACGCCACCGACCCACGCGCGCCCCAAACACAGACTTCATAGGACGTATCGTTGAGCCACTCAGTGCAGTCCGCCTGTCCCACCCGGGTCATCAACATGGCGGATCCCTCCAGCTACGCGACCGATCACACAAAAAGCATCAGGCATGCCAGGACTATGGGGACTTCCCCGCCGGGCACAAACCACACGGCCCAGCTTGTGTGAGATCATCCGTCACAGAGGATCGGAATGAACACGGAGGCCGCCATCGTTTCCGCCTGCGACCTCCCCATTCCGGAAAATCTACCTGATTCGGATACACGATCCCGTCACGGCACCAGCTTGTACCCGCCCGACTCCGTCACCAGCAGGCTTGCATTGGACGGATCTGGCTCGATCTTTTGGCGCAACCGGTAGATATGCGTTTCGAGTGTGTGGGTGGTGACCCCGGCATTGTACCCCCACACCTCGTGCAGCAGCACATCCCGGCCCACCACATCGCCGGCTCGATAAAGGAATTTGAGGATCGAGGTTTCCTTCTCGGTCAGGCGGATTTTCTTCTCGTCCTGGGTGACCAACAGCTTGGCGCTGGGGCGGAAGGTGTACGGGCCGATCTTGAAGATAGCGTCTTCGCTTTGCTCATGACTGCGCAATTGGGCGCGCACCCGTGCGAGCAGCACGGCAAACCGGAAGGGTTTCGTTACGTAATCATTGGCGCCTGCCTCCAGGCCCAAAATCGTATCCGCATCCGTGTCGGCGCCGGTCAGCATGATGATTGGACATTTGATGCCGTTTTTACGCAGCATCCGGCAGACTTCGCGCCCGTCCAGATCCGGCAAGCCCACATCCAACAGGATGATATCGAAGATCATGCCCTTGGCCGTTTCCAGCCCCGTGCCGCCTGAATTAGCTTCGGCGACCGTAAATTCCTGGTGCAACTCGAACTGCTCCCGCAAGGCACCCCGCAGGTCGTCATCATCATCAACCAGGAGAACTTTCTTGGCGCTGCTCATGGCGAAACCCCTCTCAACGTATGGCTCTTCCCTGCGGCCTCAACCACCGGCAGCATGGACTGGAAACCGTTAACCATTTGTCGCGGACGCGGCCATCCGCTTGGGCTGCAAACTGGGCGTGAATGATCGACTTGGCTATTCAAGCATGCTTCAACTCGCTGTGAGGAAAGCGTTGCGCCCAACCCTATGAGACATAATGGACGACTCTCGACACAGGACCACTTCCGCCAATCAACACGTGCACGCCCTGGACCGCCTCGACATTGTGGATGTGGAACGCGCGGCCATGGACTTGCGCCGAGGCTTGCCGGTGGTGGTCACCGCGCCTGATGCCGCCACCTTGGCGGTGAGTGCAGAACGCCTGGAGCCTCCCGCGCTCGATTACCTCAAAACCGAGGCCTCGGGCGAACCGCATGTGGTGTTAACCCACCCCCGCGCGGCAACGCTTGCCATTCGTCTTTATACCGAGGACGTGGTGGCTCTCCCATGGCGCAGCGAGATGGACAGCGCCGCCATTCGCCGCCTGGCTGATCCCGCTTTTGATCTGGATGCCCCTTTGCGCGGTCCTTTCGCAGCCGCCCGGACCCTGCCGGCGGCTCATTTGGTCGAGGCGGTCCGGATTACCAAAATCGCCGGCCTGCTGCCCGCGCTCGTGGCCGCTCCCTTGGCCGGCGACGGAGCGCGCGCACGCAACTGGGCCGCCAAGGAGCGGCTTAGTATCTGCGACGCGGCCGCGGTGCGCGCCTATGATCTGGCACTGTCGGACAATTTGACCGCGGCGATCTCTGCTCAACTGCCTCTGGCGGATGCACCGGACACACGCTTGACCGCCTTCCGCTCCGTCCTGGGTGGCCCGGAGCACTATGCCATCATCATTGGTGATCCCGTGGCGGCCGACAAGCCGCTTGTCCGTCTGCACTCAGAGTGTTTTACGGGAGACCTTTTGGCGTCACTCAAGTGCGACTGCGGCGACCAGTTGCGCGGCGCCATCCGCCGCATTGCCGAAGATGGCGCCGGTGTGGTGCTCTATCTGGCGCAGGAAGGGCGCGGCATTGGCCTCATGAACAAGCTGCGCGCTTATGCGCTTCAGGATCAAGGTTTTGACACGGTCGAGGCCAATGAACGGCTGGGGTTTGGCGTGGATGAGCGGGCGTTTGAACCCGCCGCACGCGTACTCAGTGCCTTAGGCCTGTCACAAATCCGCCTGCTGACGAACAACCCTGCCAAAGTTGCCGCCCTCGACCACTACGGCATCAAAGTCGTCGAGCGTGTAGGGCATGCGTTCCCCGCCAACCCCCACAATGCGGATTATCTGCGGGTCAAGGCCGAGAAAACCGGGCACTACCTGCCTCGAAACGACACCGACAATGAGCCGTCCGATGACTGATATTCATGTAACCGCTACCGGGCGCCTGATTTTCGGAACGCTTGATGTGCCGTGTGCACTAGGGAAAAGCGGCGTGGTGCCGGCGGCGCAAAAACGCGAAGGGGATCTGGCCACTCCGGCCGGCACCTGGCCCTTGCGCCGCCTGCATTACCGCCCGGATCGGTTTGACCAGGCACCGCGCACTGTGTTGCCCGTCCATGCTATGGCGCCTACGGATGGCTGGTGCGACGCGCCGGATGATCCGCTTTACAATCGCCCCGTCCCCTTGCCCCATCCCACCAGCACCGAGAGCATGTGGCGTGACGATCATCTCTACGATCTGGTGGTGGAGCTGGGCTATAACGACGCTCCGCCGGTGCCCGGTAAAGGCAGCGCCATTTTCTTTCACTTGGCGCGGGAGAATTATCTGCCGACGGAAGGCTGCGTTGCGGTCACCCGCGCGGATATGGAACGGATCCTGGCGGCTGTTTCATCCGACACCACCATGACCATCACGCTCTCTTAAGGGGCGGGCGCTTTGGTCACCGGCTTTGGACGGACACCGAACAGGGCAGTGCCCACTCGAATATGGGTGGCCCCAAAAGCAATCGCCGTCTCGAAATCCCCGGTCATGCCCATGCTCAGATCGGACACCCCATTGCGCGCTGCGATCTTCGCGAGCAGTGCAAAATGCAGTGCCGGCTCTTCATCCGCCGGCGGAAGACACATGAGCCCACGCACCGGCAGGCCGAGAGTGTCCCGGCATAGCGCCACAAATGCATCCACATGCCCCGGCGGCACGCCCGCTTTTTGCGGCTCCTCGCCGGTATTCACTTGCAGGAAAAGCTCCGGACACGTGCCCTCCGTGTCGCGCATTTCGGCGAGTTTGCGTGCCAGTTTTTCCCGGTCCACCGAGTGGATCACGTCAAACAGTCCAAGCGCTTCCCGCAGCTTATTGGTCTGGAGCGGACCCACCAGATGCAGGCGCAGGCCGGGCGCGCTCTGGCGCAAGGCCGGCCATTTCTGCCCGGCTTCCTGCACGCGGTTTTCGCCGAAATCGACAAGCCCCGCATCGATCGCGGGACGAATCCGCTCCGCCCCATGCACTTTCGACACACCAATCAGCGTGATGGTCGCCGGATCACGCCCCGCCGCCTGCGCCGCTGCCGCGACACGCGCGCGCAGCGCGCTCAGGTTTTGGCCCACGGAAACCGCTAGACTGGCGTCGGTGGTTTCAGCGACATGCGGATCCGTCATGGCATTCCTCTTTCGACAGCACCCCTCAATCCTGTCCCCCTTTAGCGGTTGGCGCGGCGCGCGGCAAACCGTGCTGCCGCGGCGCTGGGTCCTGACGGATCCCGCGCGCCTGGCCAACCCGCTCACCCTTGTCAACGAGCTCCCCCGCGAAAGCGGCCTCATTCTGCGCCATTATGACCAGGCAAACCGCGCGGACCTGGCCCACGCCCTGCTGCGTGCCGCCCGCCCCCGCGGCGTTCCCGTGCTGATCGCCGCAGACTGGCGCCTGGCCCTCCTGGTCGGCGCCCAAGGCATCCACCTCCCGCAGTGGCAGCTCTGCCGTCCCGCCCTGTGGCGCCGCGCCAAGGCCGATTGGATCCTGACGGCCACCGCCCATGACCGGCGCGCCGTCACCCGGGCCGGACAGATCGGCGCGGATGGTGTCCTGATTTCGCCGGTCTTTCCCACGCAAAGCCATCCGGAGGCGGAGGGCCTCGGTCCTTTGCGGTTTGCAGCCCTCGCCCGCGCCGGTGCTGGGCCGGCTGTTTATGCCCTTGGCGGTGTCACGCCCGCGCGCTTTCGCCGCTTAGCGCCGTTCGGCGCCCAAGGGTGGGCCGGGATCGGCTCCTTCACCGCCCCATAAAGAACCGCCCATAAAGAAAAGGCGGGCCACAAAGGCCCGCCCTGTCATCGCTGTCCGGATAACCCGGATCAGAAATTGATATTCAGTTCCGTGAAGATCGCATAGGCGTCGATCTCGTCACCTTGCAGGATCGTCTCGCCCGGCTCAATCGTGTCGCCGTTGAAGATCACATCCTGATTGGTGCGGTTGATCTTGCGCGACTGGTCGGAGAACCACATGCCGCCAATGCCGATTTCCATGCCAGGACCGAACTTGCGTGCCACACCGCCGATGATGGCTTTCTGGTCCAGCTCATCGTCATGGCGGAAGGCTTCCAGATCATCGCGCAGGCCTTCCGACTGGCCATACGCGATCCCGAACGTCCAGGGACCGGTCTCATAGGTCACGCCAGCGTCGAGCACTTTGGTGTCCTGCACCGACGCGGTCGAGCCCGCCACATTGGCCTGCTTATAAGCCCCGCCCACGGTAACGCCCGCGAATTCGATCTGCGCGCCCACATGGAATTCTTCCGGATCGTCAGCCGCGTTCGCGCCTTCACCGGTACCGTAAGAGGCGGAGATCCCCGCTTTCACCGGCCCCAGGTCCTGCACATAGTTCCCTGCGATCTCGAAATAGTTATTGCCGAAGCTGTCATCGAGAATGTTCGCCGGGTTGGGCGCGAAGATGAAATCTTCGTTGAAGCGGAAGCCCTGGGAGTTCTTGCCGAACACCGGCGTGTAAGAGACCCCGACTTGCAGGCCCGCGATACGCGGCGTGAAGTAGATCAGCTTGGTGTTGTCGTCGGTAAAGTCCGGCGAAGTGTCGATCAGGTTGCGCTCGTTCCCGTCATTCAGATTGTCGCTGATGTAGTCCATCTGCGTTTCGAACGGGTCCATGTCGATGGAGGAGATGGTCACCTCCTCGAACACGTTGGGCGCGGAGAAGATCATCTGATCCTGCACACCGTCCTGCTGACCGAACTGCACGCGGCCAAAACCGCCGTCGATCTGCAGGTAGACTTCATCCACGAAGTCATCTTCGTTGTCGTTCGCGTCCTGGCCGCTATCGCGCTCCAGCTCGAACTCGGCCCGGAAACCGATCTGCAAGCCGTTGTCCAGGGTGGTTTTACCGCGGAAGTGAATTTCGGAATCCGAGCCGAACAGCACTTCCTCGAAATTGCCCCGGGGGGTATTCGGATCGACCGTCGGATCGATTTGCGTGGGCTCATCCACATCGGCATACGCGATACCGCCGGTGAAATAGCCTCGCAGGCCCAGCTTAATCCGGTCTGCGGCGAAGGCCGGAGCCGAAAAGGCGGCGACACATACCAAGGCCGTGGCGCCCAGCAGAAGCTTCTTCATTTGTCCCTCGTCATCTCTCGTCGCCACCAAACGCGGCTGTCGGCAGGTGACCCTGTCGGCGATCGATCCGCCGGCGGCGCCGATGAGCATCCCGGCTAGCCTACACCAAACCACGCGGCATTAATCTTCAATTTAAGCGAACGGGTCAAGAAGACCGGCCCGGTCGCGGCCCTTCGTTCACCAAATCGTCGCCTTATTAAGCACAAAGAAGCACGCGAATGTTTAACGGGTCTTAACGCCAGAGGAGCATGCGAAGGCCCAACCGCGCCAAGCCTCCGCCAGAAGGGGCATTTCAGGGGCTGTGGAGCTTTTCGGTTTGGTGATATGAAGAGCCGATCCGGCATGATCCGGACCCCGTTTCGCCAGACTCCGTTTCGACCGCATGCGCCGTCCGGCGCCTGCGAGACTGGAGGCCTCTGAGCACGCCCAGACGATGGGTCCGTAAGGTGAGCACAGAAGGAGAGTGACCGTGCGCAAGACCTGGACGAAGGCTTTGACCATTTGTGGCACCGCCCTGGCCTTGGGCCTGGCGGCCTGTGGCCCCAGCCAATCCGCCTTCCCCGAACAGGTGGGCGGCTCCGATCAGCATGACCCGCTGGGCGACCGCGCCGACTCCGGTCGCGGCTACCTGTTCGGCGGCGGCGAAGACGGCTTTAAAATCTTCGGCGGTGGCAGCAGCGACGAAAGCCAGGATCAAGACGCCGACACCCTTGATCGCGCCGAAGCCGAGGCCGCCGAGCAGGCCGCCGCCCGCAAGGCCGCTGAATCCCGCGCCCAGTCTGATGCGGCTCGCGCCGATGCCCGCCTCGCGCTGGTGCAGTCCGACGCCGCCCGGGCCGATGCCTTCGCCGCTCAGGCCCGCGTCGAAGAACAGCGCGCGCAATACGCCGAAGCCCGCAAGGCCGAGACCCGCAAAGCCAACACCCGGCGTGATAACGACGTGGACCGCATCGGCATCGCCGTGAACGAGTATCTGTGGCGGGCGTCCCTCGACACTTTGTCCTTCATGCCGCTGCAGTCCGCCGACCCCTATGGCGGCCTCATCATCACGGACTGGTATTCCGAGCCCTCGACCCCGGGTGAGCGCTTCAAAGTGCAGGTCTACATTCTCGACAAGACCCTGCGCGCCGACGGTCTGCGCGTCACCGTGTTCCGCCAGCAACAGCAGGTGGGAACCGGCTGGACCGACAGCGCCGTGACGTCTGAGACCCGTATCAAGCTGGAAAACGCGATCCTCACCCGGGCGCGCCAGCTTCGCATCACCGACATGGACAATTAAGTCCACGCCGCGATGCGCTTCTGACGGCGGATTGGGCCACGCCCAAACCCCCATTACGGTCCCCCGCACGCTGCGCACCAAGACCGCCTGATCGATCCGCCCACGCCGGCGCCAAGACTGCGCCCGGGGCCGTTCGCCGAAAGCCAAGCCCATGACCCAGTCCGACCCCACCGCCGCGCCGGAGGATTCTGGCCGCTATAATCCGACCACTGTCGAACCCAAATGGCAGGAGCGCTGGCGTGACAAGAACCTTTTCGAGGCCAAGGTCGATCCTTCGCGACCGAAATATTATGCCTTGGAAATGTTCCCCTACCCCTCGGGCCGGATCCATATGGGCCATTCGCGCAACTACACCATGGGCGATGTGGTAGCGCGCTATAAACGAGCCCGCGGCTTCAATGTTTTGCATCCGATGGGATGGGATGCCTTCGGACTACCCGCGGAGAATGCCGCTATTGAGCGCAAAGTGCACCCGGCCGGTTGGACCCGCGACAACATCGCCGCCATGAAGGCGCAACTGTCCAAGCTGGGCCTGTCCATCGACTGGAGCCGGGAATTCGCCACGTGCGAGCCCGCCTATTTCAAACATCAGCAGGCATTGTTTCTAGACTTCCTGGAAAAGGGATTTGTCTATCGCCGCATGGCTCATGTGAACTGGGACCCGGTGGAACACACCGTGCTCGCCAATGAGCAGGTGGTGGACGGGCGCGGATGGCGCTCCGGCGCTCCGGTGGAAAAGCGTGAACTGTCCCAGTGGTTCTTCCGCATCACGCAGTTTGCAGAGGACTTGCTTGCCGGCATCGACACGCTAGAGCGCTGGCCCGACAAAGTCCGCGTCATGCAGCAGAACTGGATCGGTCGATCCGAAGGTCTGCGTATGAACTTCACTCTGCACACAGATGATGAAACGCTAAAGCCACTGCTGCCCGAAACCGGACTGGAAATCTATACGACCCGGCCCGACACCTTATTCGGTGCCAGCTTTATGGCTCTGTCGCCGGATCATCCGCTCACCATCGCCTTAGCTCAGAGCAATCCAGCCATTGAGGCTTTCCGCACTGAATGCGCTCAACTCGGCACCTCCGAAGAAGCCATTGAGCGCGCCGAGAAGAAAGGTGTCGATACGGGCCTTATGGCCCGCCACCCTTTCATCCCTGATCGCTTGCTGCCGGTTTACGTGGCCAATTTCGTGCTCATGGATTATGGCTCCGGCGCCATTTTCGCCTGCCCCGCCCATGACCAGCGTGACTTGGATTTCGCCCGCAAATATGACCTGCCCGTGCGCCCCGTGGTCGTGCCCGATGGCGAGGATCCGGCCGCCTTTTCGGTGGGGGACGAGGCCTATACGGGGCCCGGCAAACTGGCCAATTCCGATTTCCTGGACGGCATGACCGTGGAGGCCGCCAAAGCCACCATCATCGACAAGATCGAAGAGGCCGGCCAAGGCACCCGCGCCATCAACTACCGCCTGCGTGACTGGGGCGTGTCGCGTCAGCGCTATTGGGGGTGCCCCATCCCTGTTATTCACTGTCCGGACTGTGGTGCCGTGCCGGTGCCCCGCGCCGACCTGCCCGTGGCCTTGCCCGATGACGTGACCTTTGACACGCCCGGCAACCCGCTCGCGCGCCATCCCACCTGGAAAAATGTCAAATGCCCGTCTTGCGGCAAGGACGCCGAGCGGGACACGGACACACTCGACACTTTTGTGGACTCCTCCTGGTACTTCGCCCGTTTTTGCGGCACCCCCGAAGAGACGCCCACGGACAAAGAAGCAGCCGCTTACTGGCTGCCCGTCGACCAGTATATCGGCGGCGTTGAGCATGCGGTCCTGCACTTGCTCTATGCCCGTTTCTTCACCCGTATCATGACCGAATGCGGCCACACCAACTTGAAAGAACCCTTCGCCGGGCTCTTCACTCAAGGCATGGTGACGCATGAAACCTACAAAGACACTGGCGGCA
>CAZVEE010000076.1:0-16490 GCA_964625525.1 uncultured Alphaproteobacteria bacterium
AGGCGGCTATCTGACCAATGCCGAAGGCGAGCGGTTCATGGAGCGCTATGCCCCCTCGGCCAAGGACTTGGCCTCGCGGGATGTGGTGTCGCGGTCCATGACTATGGAAATCCGTGACGGGCGCGGTGTCGGCAAGAACGGCGATCACATTTTCCTGCATCTGGATCATATCGATCCGGACATTCTGGCCGAGCGCCTGCCGGGTATCACGGAAACGGCCCGGATCTTCTCCGGCGTCGATATCACGAAGGCGCCGATCCCGGTGCTGCCGACCGTGCACTACAATATGGGCGGTATCCCGACCAATTATCATGGCGAGGTCGTGACCCTGAAGGATGGCGACCCGAACCATGTGGTGCCGGGCGTCATGGCCATCGGCGAAGCGGGCTGTGTGTCCGTGCACGGTGCGAACCGTCTGGGCTCAAACTCGCTCATCGATCTGGTGGTGTTCGGCCGTGCGGCCGGCTTGCGCTGCGCCGCTACGGTGGAGCCGGGCGCCAAGCAGCCGGATCTGCCATCGGGTGCAGGCGAAGCGGCACTGGCGCGCCTTGATCGCTATCGCTACGCCAAGGGGGGCACGCCGACGGCCGCCCTGCGCGATCAGATGCAGCGGGCCATGCAGAACAATTGTGCTGTGTTCCGCACCGGTGAGATCCTGGAAGAGGGTCAGACCCTCATTCGTGATGTGGTCAAAGGCGTCGAGGATGTTCGGGTTCAGGATCAATCCATGATCTGGAACTCTGATCTCGTGGAAACTCTGGAGTTCGACAACCTGCTTGGTCAGGCCGTGTGCACGGTGGATTCAGCAGCGAACCGTAAGGAAAGCCGTGGCGCCCACGCCCGCGAGGATTATCCGGACCGGGACGATGCGACCTGGATGAAGCACACCCTGTGTTGGTGGGATGACAGCAACTCGCGCATCGACTATCGCCCGGTGCACGACTACACGCTCACGAATGATGTGCAGTACTTCCCGCCGAAGGCCCGGGTGTACTGATCGATTAGGGGAACGGGTCCATGGTGCAACTGTCACTGCCCAGAAATTCGCAGGTGAAAGACGGCAAGACCTTCGAGGCCCCGAAAGGCCCGGACGGTAAAAAACCTGCGCGCACGAAAACGTTAAAGGTCTATCGCTGGAACCCGGATGAGCCGGACAATCCGCGCACGGATCGCTATGAAATTGATCTGGATGAGACCGGGCCTATGGTGCTCGACGCGCTCATCAAGATCAAAAACGAAGTCGATTCCACGCTGACCTTCCGGCGCTCATGCCGGGAAGGGGTGTGTGGCTCCTGTGCCATGAATATCGATGGGCAGAACACACTGGCCTGTACCAAGGCCATTGAGGACGTGTCTGGCGATATTGCGGTCTATCCGTTGCCACATCTGGATGTGGTCAAGGATCTGGTGCCTGATCTCAACCATGTCTACGCCCAGTACCGGTCCATTGAGCCGTGGCTTCAGACCGAGACGCCGCAGCCTGAGAAGGAATGGCGTCAGAGCCGGGAAGACCGCGAGCATCTCGACGGCCTTTATGAATGTATCCTGTGCTTCTGCTGCCAGACCTCGTGCCCGAGTTACTGGTGGAATGGCGACCGGTATCTGGGTCCGGCTGTGCTGTTGCAGGCCTATCGCTGGATCATCGACAGTCGGGATGAAGCAACAGGCAAACGCCTGGATGATCTGGAAGACCCGTTCCGGCTCTATCGCTGCCACACCATCATGAACTGCGCGAATGTGTGCCCCAAAGGCCTGAACCCGGCCAAGGCCATCGCGGAGATCAAAAAGATGATGGTTGAGCGCGTCGTCTGAGCGGCAACGGCCAGTTTGTGATTAAGACAGCCGCCCTTCCGCCGGAAGGGCGGCTTTTTTGTCGTGTTTCTCACCCCGTGACAGGTCTTGGCCTTGTCACCGCGTTTAGGTTTCCATACTTGTCAAAACATGGAACAGGATGATGCAATCCGGGCGCTCGGCGCTCTTGCCCAGGCAACCCGGCTCGGCGCCTTCCGGCTGCTGGTGCAGGCTGGACCGGACGGGATGGCGGCAGGCGATGTGGCGGCGGCTCTCTCGGTACCGCCAGCGACCCTGTCCTTCCATCTGAAAGAGCTATCCCAAGCAGGCCTTGTGGTCTCGCGGCGAGACAGCCGGCAGGTGGTCTATTCGGTGGCGCTGCCCGGGGTGCAGGCGCTGTTGCGCTTTCTCACCCAGGACTGCTGTCAGGGGCATCCGGATCTCTGTGGCCTGACCTTGGGGGATGATGAGGCCGGCGCATGGGGCACTTGCGCGCCGGTGAAGGCCAAGGCTGAGACATCTTAAGAGGACGTGGGATGAGCGGGGGAGCAGACGAGACAGCCGTGGACACGCATCTGTCGCTGCGCGCGCTGGCGGCGGAGGCGGTGGGAACGGCATTCCTACTCGCCGGGGTGGTCGGCTCTGGCATTATGGGCGCCAAGCTCGCCGACGGGAATGTGGGCCTCGCGCTTCTCGGCAATACGGTGGGGACCGGTGCGCTGCTGACCGTGCTGATCCTGATATTCGGGCCGATCTCGGGGGCGCATTTCAATCCGGCGGTGACCTTGGCGGCGTTGCTCGACGGACGCATCGGCTGGCGGGCGGGCGCTCTCTACGGAGTCGTCCAGATCATCGGCGCATTTGCGGGTGTCGTGGCGGCGCATCTGATGTTTGACCTCACGGCGGCGCAGGTGAGCAGCGTGACACGGGCCGGCACGGGGCAGCTGTTCAGCGAAGTCGTCGCCACATTCGGTCTCGTGGGCACCATCCTGGCGGTGTCGCGCCATGCGCCGACGGCGGTGCCTTATGCGGTGGGCCTGTTCATCACGGCGGGTTACTGGTTCACGGCATCCACGTCTTTCGCTAACCCGGCGGTGACACTCGCGCGGGCGGCGACAGATACGTTCGCCGGCGTCGCGCCGGTGCATGTGCCGGGCTTCATCGCCGCTCAGGTGGTGGGGGCGGTGCTGGCGGTCGGCTTTTTCGCCTGGCTGCTGCGCAAAGACGCGTAAGGGTGCTAAACTCTCGCCTCCGTGGCGAATAGAGGCGAGGAGGTGCGCCCATGCGATCCCTTTTGGCAGGTGGAGTGACCGCGCTGGCACTGCTCGCGAGCGCACCGGTGATGGCCCAGGATGCCGCGCCGACCTGTGACGCGCCCGAGTATCGCCAGCTTGATTTCTGGGTCGGTGAGTGGGACGTGACGTGGGTGGACGGGGACACGGGCGAGATCGGCGCGGGCACCAATGTCATCACCCGCACGCTTGACGGCTGTGTGATCGAGGAGCGGTTTGACGGCGGCGACAGCGTGCCGCTGCGCGGTATGAGCGTCTCCACCTATCACCGCCAGAAAGAAGAGTGGCGCCAGCTTTGGCTCGATAATACGGGCGCTTATCTGCCCTTCGCCGGCGGCCCCGTCCGCGATCGCTTCATTCTGACCCTGGACCGGCCGGCGGACGAAGCGGATGCGGCCTATCGCCGGATGGTGTGGGAAAATATCGGGCCGGATAGCCTGGACTGGCGCTGGCAATCCAGCGCCGATGAGGGCGCGACCTGGTCTGACCTGTGGCACATCCGCTATGTGCGCCAGGATGACTGAGCGCCGTTAAGAGGCATCACGCCGGGCGGAGCCGTCGCAAGCCACATGCACATGACCCGGTCCCATGGCCTTGGCATGAATAAGCGCACTGTGGGCCTCGGCGAGGAGCGCGGGCGCCCCGCCCCAGTGCAGTGCTGGATCACGCCCCGCCCGGGCCGCACCGCCCACGGAGACGGTCATGGGGACACCGAAATCGGTGTAGGATACGGCATTCACCATATGCTCGCCGATCAGCGCCACATCGGGCCCATCGCAGTCGCGCAGCAGCACGCAAATACGTGCGCCGTGATGGCGGCCCATGAGGCGGGCCGTATGCGTGTGAGCCAGGCAGGCGGTCATAACGCGGGCGAGTTGGCGAATGGCCGCGTCGCCTGCTTCCAGCCCCAGCATATCGTTCAGGCGTTTGAAGTCGTCCGCGTCGATCATCAGCATGGATACGGGCTCGGCCCGTTTGCGCGCCGCAGACAGGGCATCGCGGGCCTGGTCGAGAAACCCCCGCCGGTTGAACAGACCTGTGAGCGGATCCTGGCAGGCGCGGGCCCCGTCCATGGTGCCACCCTCGGCCAGCATCTGCATGAGCGTTTGCAGTCCTTGCGTCGTGAATTCCATCATCTCCCCCGCGCATCTACGCCTTCCGCCGTCGCGGTGCGCGATGAGCCCCTCTAGTGTGCCGGGATCGGGTAGCAGAACGGTTACCCGCCCAACCCCGCCCCGCCTTGCCCGCCCATCTGAGCTGCTGGTAAGACAAGGGCCAGAGCCGGAAAAGAGGGCAAAACGCTCCCCGGCGCCATTCGGTGACCGTTGACACAGGTCCGCGAGACCATGCCCGAATGGCCTTTAACGTCATGATGCCGTCCGCCAGCCGCGGTGCGGCTATGGGAAGGACTGCCGCATGCCTCGCCAAATTCAGCATTTCATCCAGGGCCGCCATGTGGACGGCACCAGCGGGCGCACAGGCCCGGTGTTCAACCCCGTGACCGGCGAGACCCAGTCGGAGGTGGCGCTGGCCACCGCCGAGGAAACCCGGGCGGCCATCGCCGCGGCCCAAGCCGCCTTTCCAGCCTGGCGCGCGGTAAACCCGCAGCGCCGGGCGCGGGTGATGTTCAACTTCAAAACCCTGGTAGAGCAGAACATGGAGGAACTGGCCCGCATGCTCTCCTCCGAGCACGGAAAGGTCATTGCCGATGCCAAGGGGGACGTGCAGCGGGGTCTTGAGGTCATCGAGTTTGCTTGTGGGATTCCACATCTAAGCAAAGGCGAGTATACGGAAGGGGCCGGGCCTGGCATCGACATGTATTCCATGCGCCAGCCGCTGGGTGTCGTTGCCGGTATCACGCCGTTCAACTTTCCAGCCATGATCCCCATGTGGATGTTCGGAGTGGCTATTGCCTGCGGCAATACATTCGTGTGCAAACCATCGGAGAAAGACCCGTCCGTGCCGATGCGGCTGGCGGAACTGATGATGGAAGCTGGCGCGCCGGAAGGTGTGCTCAACGTCATCAATGGTGACAAGGAGGCGGTAGACACGCTGCTGACCGATCCGCGCGTGCGCGCCATTAGCTTTGTCGGCTCTTCCAATGTGGCGGAATACATCTATGCCACGGGCGCCGCGCACGGCAAACGCGTGCAGGCGATGGGGGGCGCGAAGAACCACGCGATCATTATGCCAGATGCGGATCTGGATCGGGTGGTGGATGACTTGATCGGTGCGGGCTATGGGTCGGCCGGCGAGCGCTGCATGGCCATTTCCGTTGCCGTGCCAGTCACCCAGGCCGTGGGTGATGAGCTGGTCGCGCGCCTTAAGCCACGGGTCGAAGAGCTGAAAGTGGGGCCATCGGATGATCCGGATGCGAATTTCGGCCCGCTGGTGACGGCGGCGCACCGCGACCGGGTGCTGTCCTATGTGGAAATGGGGGTGCGGGAAGGCGCCGAGTTGGTGGTGGATGGGCGCGGTTTCGCGCTGCAGGGCTATGAGAGCGGCTATTTCATGGGCGGCTGCCTGTTTGATCATGTGACCGCCGATATGACGTCCTATCGGGACGAGATTTTCGGGCCTGTCCTGCAAGTGGTTCGGGCGCGTGATTTCGAAGAAGCCATCACGCTGCCGACCACTCATCAGTACGGTAATGGTGTGGCGATCTATACCCGCGACGGGGACGCGGCCCGCGAGTTCGCCGCGCGCGTTGATGTGGGGATGGTGGGTATCAATGTGCCCATTCCGGTACCGCTCGCCTATCATACGTTTGGCGGTTGGAAACGCTCGGCCTTTGGCGGTGTTAATCAGCATGGGATGGAAGGGGTGCGCTTTTTCACCCAGATCAAGACGGTGACTTCGCGCTGGCCGTCGGGTGTGCGCAGTGGATCGGACTTTGTGATCCCAACGATGAAGTGACGGTGAGCTTCCGGGGAGGCAGGGGCGATGGTGCGCAGTAAAGCGGCGGATCATGGGGTTGGCGGCGAGGGCGGCGGACCCATGGGGCGCTATCGTGCTCTTCTGGCGGCGCGGGAGCTGGCCTATGATCCGGCGCAGGAGCGCGCCATGGAGAAGTTCCAGGCGTTGCACCTCGCGCTTCAAAGCTATCGGCCGGGGCGCAGTTCATTCAGCCTGCTGAGCTTCTTTTCCTCTGGCCGCCAGAAGACTCTGGAGCCGCGTGGGTTGTATGTGTGCGGCGGTGTGGGGCGGGGTAAGTCCATGCTGATGGACTTGTTTTTCGAGGCCACACCCGTGGAGCCCAAGCGGCGGGTTCATTTTCACGCCTTTATGCAGGAAATCCATGGCGCCATTCGCGCTTGGCGGAACTTGAGCGCATCAGAGAAGCGCCGGCGCCTGCGCAGCCTTGGGTTAAGCGCGCAAAAGGGCGATGACCCATTGCCGCCGGTGGCCAAGGCCGTGGCCGACAGCGCCACGCTGTTGTGCTTTGACGAGTTGCAGGTGACGGATGTGGCTGATGCACTCATTCTTGGGCGGCTGTTTCAATCTCTGTTTGACTTCGGGGTGGTGGTCGTATGCACCTCGAACCGTCAGCCCCGGGACCTTTATCGTGGTGGCATTAATCGGCAGTTGTTCCTGCCCTTCATCGATTTGATCATGAAGCGGATGGACACCCATCATCTGGACGCGAAGACCGATTATCGGCTGGAACGGCTTCAGGGCCTGCCGGTTTACTACACGCCCGTGGACGACACGGCCCGCTCGCGGATGGATGCGGCTTGGTCGGCGGTCACCGATACCGACCAGGGTACGCCGTGCGAGATCACCGTGCAGGGGCGCACCCTGCCGGTGCCGCAGGCGGCCAAAGGCGCGGCACGGTTTTCCTTTGATGATCTGTGTGCGAAACCTCTGGGGGCGGCGGATTATTTGGCTCTGGCGGAGCGATTTCACACCATTCTGATTGACGCCATTCCCGCCATGGGGCCGGAGAAGCGTAATGAAGCCAAGCGCTTCGTCACCTTAATTGATGCTCTGTATGAAAATGGGGTCAATCTGGTGGCGTCGGCCGATGCGGGGCCGACAGATCTTTATCCCGATGGGGATGGCGCGTTCGAATTTGAGCGGACGGCCTCTCGCCTCATCGAAATGCAGTCAGCGGATTATATTGCGCGGCGCCGGGCCCCTGTATCATGAGCGCCCGATAAACGAGCGCCCGGGTCAAGGCTGGCTTGTTCTCAAGAGGTGATCCTGCGCCCCTTGGCCAGCCTAAGAGGCCCTTGGCCAGCCTCAGAGCGCTTTCAGGACAAGTATGTGCGGTTTTCCGCCCGACAAAGCGCGCTAAACCAAAGACTGAGAGCCGTTTCAATGATCTGGTTTGCAGTGCAACGGCACTAGCCGCCTGGGTTCAGGCGGATCCGCACGCTGGTGCGCTCCGGCGAATAGGCGATGCTCGGCTTGCGGCCGGGCAGGGCGTCAAGCGCCGGGGTGCCGGTTGCTGCCAAATCACCCGGATACACCGTCTCGGTGGCTTCGCGCTGCGGCTTCGCCAGCACGGATTCGGTGGCAAGGAGCGTAAAGCTGTCATCCGGTGAGGCGACGGCCAGAACCGGGCGCGGCGCTTGTGCGGCCCGGCGCCCCGCGGTGCGGACGAGGCTGGGGCGCAAGTCCGCTGTGACCGTGCCTAAGGCCGCATCATCCAACGCCCCACCGGTCAGTGTTTTGGCGTCGGCCAGGACCAGACTGGCCGGGCGGCGTGCCTGCGTGCGGCTGAGGGCCGGGGCCGCGGTCTCGCCCGTGCGCACGGCGGCGGCCAGGGTCAGCGTACCGTCAAAGCGCGGATCGCGAACGGGTTGAGCGCCGCTGCGGCGCATGGGTCGGGTCAGGGAGGTGCGGGCGGACGCCAGCGTGCCCAGGGCCTGCGGGTCCACGTCGGTGGCGAACCGCAGGGCCGGGTTGGGCGCGTTCAACTCCTCGTTGCCAAACAGGACGACGATCACACCTTTGAAATCCTTGGCGGTGCTGGGCGCGCCTTGCTCTTCGCAAATCCTGCGATCCTCGCGCATGATCCCTTCCATGAGGCGGCAATCCTTGCCCATGACGAAAGAGATCAGATGCTCGGGAATGCCCTTGCCGGTGGTCAGGGTGGAGGCGATGCTGGCGATGTTGGACACATCGCCCAAGGTCATGGTGCCACTGATCACGGTTGAACAGCCGCCCAAACCCAGGCTGGAGGCTAGAAGCGCAACGGGTGCCACACGCCGCAACGACGACCGAGCAGACCGGTGAACCGGTCGGCGGGTTCGTTGCTCAGGATGGAATCCTGTCGTAAGCCCGTCTTGCTTTGTCATGCCTCCCCCTGTTTAGACACCACGCCCCCATCTCGTCTCCCGACCAGGATGGGTCTGAACCGAACGCTCACGAGTGCCAAGTGGTCTAAACGGACCGACGAAGCCGTTTAAAGAGACCAATCCTGTCACTTTTTGTCCAGTTTTAAGAAAATTATAACCCAATTGCCGCCGCGAGTCTTCGTCAGACTATGCGTTCTGGCGGTCCGCTTGCGGGCGCGCCTGTTTCGCGATACCCAAGCCGCCATTATCCCACAGTATCACCGGACCCCGGCCCGCACGCTTCCTCACGACCGGCGATCCGCAGCAGCGAAGGAGACCATCATGGCGCGCAACAAGATCGCCCTTGTCGGGGCTGGGCAAATCGGCGGCACCCTGGCCCATTTGGTGGGCCTGAAAGAACTGGGCGATGTGGTTCTGTTCGACATCGCGGAAGGCATTCCGGAGGGGAAATCCCTCGACCTGGAGCAGTCCTCGCCGGTGGACGGTTTCGACTCCGCCATGCGCGGCACCCAGGATTATGCGGATATCGCGGGTGCGGATGTGGTGATCGTGACGGCGGGCGTCCCGCGCAAGCCGGGCATGAGCCGGGATGACCTGCTGGGCATCAACCTGAAAGTGATGAAGGCGGTGGGCGAGGGCATCCGGACCCATGCCCCCAACGCTTTCGTTATCTGCATCACCAATCCGCTCGACGCCATGGTCTGGGCGCTGCGTGAATTCTCGGGCCTGGCGCATAACATGGTCTGCGGCATGGCGGGTGTGCTCGATTCCGGCCGGTTCCGGCTGTTCCTGGCGCGCGAGTTCGACGTGTCGGTGGAAGATGTGACGGCGTTCGTGCTCGGCGGGCATGGAGACACAATGGTGCCGCTGACGCGCTATTCCACCGTGGCGGGTGTGCCGCTGCCGGATCTGGTGAAGATGGGCTGGACCACCCAGGAGCGCCTGGACTCCATTGTTCAGCGCACCCGCGACGGCGGTGCGGAGATCGTCGGCCTGCTCAAGACCGGCTCGGCCTATTACGCCCCGGCCACCTCTGCCATCGCCATGGCGGAGAGCTATCTGCGCGATAAGAAGCGGGTATTGCCGGTTGCGGCCTATTTGAACGGTCAGTTCGGCGTAGATGGATTCTATGTGGGCGTGCCCACGGTGATCGGCTCCAAAGGCGTGGAGCGGATCATGGAAATCGATCTGGCACCGGAAGAGCAGATCATGTTCGACAAGTCGGTGAACGCGGTGAAGGGCCTGGTGGAGGCCTGCCAGGGCATTGATCCCAGCCTCAAAAGCTAACGCCCCTTTTGAGCTGCGCCCGGTGGAGACCGGGCGCGGCCCCGGCTAAACTTGGGTCATGGATCTTTTCGGGGCCATGACCACGACCGGACCGTTCCGTTATGCCGCACCCGCGCCCCATGCCGTCGGGCCGCCTTACCAATCCGCCGGCGGATCACTCACCGGGGGCTGTGCGCTATGTGGCGAGCAAGCGCTACGACGTGACGGCCTTGGTGGCGGCGCTGGTGCAGCTGGCGTTTGGTGTTGCAGATCGGCGAGTCCGAGCCCGATGGCCTGGGCATTGTCATCGGGTTGAGCGGCCTGCTCATTCCGGCGCTGACGGCATTGATCTATCTCGGCATATTGCGGGCCCGGACGCGCCAGGGCAGACGCTGCATGACGCAGGCGAGGGGCTGACGCTTTATCTGACGGAAGAGGCGCGGCTCGGGCTCGATGAGCAGCGGGCGGAGCATTTCTTCGCGCTGCTGCCCTATGCTATAGCGCTCAAGGCAGACGAGGCCTGGGAGGCGCGCTTTGACGCGTTGGATGACCGAGGCGCTATGGCGGGTCTTGTGACCTGGTACCGTGCCTTGCGGGAGCAGGATCAAGACGCCGCCACGCTGGCGGCGATCATTGTGCCGGCGGTGGTCGCCTCGGGAAATGCCACCGCGGCAGGCACCGCCACTGGCGGCGGCGGCGCTTCGGCGGGCGGCTGGTAGGATTTGGTTTAGAGCGCTCTCAGGAAAAGGGGGCGCGGTTTTCCGCCCGGAAAGTGCGCCAAACCACCGGCTCTAGAACCAGCTGCCGCCGCGGGGCAGGAAGGTGTTCATGTGGCCCATGACTTCTTTGCGGTACTGCTTGGGCAGTTCCGTGAGGGGAGTGTCCTCCAAGTCCAGCTCGTGGGCGGCGAAAATGCTGCTGGTGCGCAAGATGGCCGGGCGCACGGGCAGGAAGGCGCGCAGTTGCGCGACTTCCATATCGCCGGCCACCAGGGTGGCGGGGCTGGGGTTCGGGATCTGCAAAATCCAGTGGCGTTCGGCCCCCGTGCGGGTGGCCTCGGCCGAAATCACCACACCGAACTGGTCCTGCGTCTCCGGCGACAAGCCCAACAAATATGCCGGCACCGTCACCACGTCCCACTGCTTGAGCGGCATGTCGTCCCCCAACCCTTGTCGTCGCTACGTCTTTGCCCGGTTCGTTTTTAGCTGAATGCGCGGGGTGCCTTGCGGTTCTTGGCGTCCATACCGTCCCCGCTGGCCACGGAAAGAGTTGCCCGCACGGCCTCTCCCGGGCGTTGTTGACCGCTGTGGTGGACGGTCATAACCAAGCGTTTGCCGGGCTCAAGGCCCAGGAACTGGGCGTCTTCCGGGGTGAATTTCACGGTGAAGTCGCGCCCGATGTCGCAAACGATTGCCTTTTCGGCCATGACTGGCCCTCCGTACTCTGTCTCGGTTTGTGAGACAATAATATAGGTCATGAAGGGCAGCGATGCATCTCGTATAGCGCGCAGCCGGGCGCGCCATGCCAAGGTGCTTTGCCCTAGGGCGCTGGGGCAAGCCTTAACAGGGCCGGCAGGTTAAGATCGTGCGGAGGGCGCCTGGGTCAGTGCCACGGCCAGCCGCGTTTTGGAGGGGGCAGAAAGCTGTGAACAAGGTCTGTGACCTGTTGGCGATAGCCTTCCGGCAAAGTGGCAATGCGTTGGGACCGGTCCTGAAGATCCCCTTCATACACGGCGAAAATGGAGCTGGTCCGCAGGATCGGCCGCGGGAATGGAAGGACGTCACGCAGTTCTGGCACTTCGATATCCCCGTCTAGAAGCCGCTCGGGCCTTGGCCGCGGAATCTGTAAAATCCACAACCGGTTTGCGGCGGTGCGCACCACATCGTTGGAGATGACGACCCCGAATTGTTCCGGCCCCTTGTCAGCCATACACAAAAGATAAGCTTCGAGTGATAAAACGTCCCACTGCTCGAAATTCATGAGGCCCCCCGATACAAGTCTTGTTCAAGTAGAAAAGTAACACTGTGGCAGATCGATGCGGCATTACAGTCAGGCCGGTCCTTGAGCACGCGCCGTCACACCCAAGAAGATTTGTCCCTCAGGATTTATAGTTCAGGCCTTTTCTGTCTTGCGCGCAACGTCTCTGTATCGCGTCTCTCGAATACAAGACTTATGGTATAAGTCGGTAATATGCGTCGTCTATCGCGTATGGCGTGCATCGCATATTTTTCTGCTTAGAGTGGCAAGCGTGGCGCGATGCGCTCTCGTGCTGCAGATGGGCGGGGTGCCTGGAAGTCTTATTGCTGCGCTGCACCGCTGCGGGTAAAAGTCCTGGGAGACAAGCCATTTAAGAGCGAGGGGGCTTCCTATGGCGCGCGAGACCACGAAGCAGGCGACGGGGGGGCCGCTCATGGGCGGCGGGGACTGGACCCGGCGCGATGTGTTGAAAAGCAGTGCCGGTCTGGCGGCGGTGGGCCTACTGCCGGTAGGGCTGGCGCGGGCCGAGGCGGCGCCGGTGCGCACGGTCGCCTTCGGATCCTGCCTCAGTCAGCGCGAGCCCGCGCCCATTCTCGATGCGGTGGTGGCGGCGCAGCCGGACCTGACCATCCTGATGGGCGACAATGTCTACGGGGACGATACGCCGGAGAACCAGGGCCTGAACATTCTGCGCGCGGCGTATGCGCAGCAGGACTCGCAGCCGGGATTTCAGCGCCTGCGCGCCGCGGCGCCGATCCTGCCCACTTGGGACGATCATGATTTCGGACTGAACGATGCGGGGGCGGAGTTTCCTTACAAAGATCTGGCGCAGGAGCTGTTCAACGACTTCTGGCAGGTGCCCGAGGGGGATGCGCGCCGCAACCGGGCGGGCGTCTATCACGCCCAGACCTTTGGGCCGGAAGGCGCGCGGGTGCAAGTGATCCTGCTGGATACCCGCTATTTCCGCGCGCCCCTTGAACGGGCCCCGTCGGCGGCGAAAGTGCGTTATGTGGAAGTCCGCGAACCGGGCCGCACCATGCTGGGCGAAGCGCAATGGACTTGGTTTGAGGAGCAGCTGGCCCAACCTGCCGATATCCGCCTGATCGTGTCATCCATCCAGGTCATCGCCATGGGCCATGGCTGGGAAAAGTGGGGCAACTTCCTGCATGAGCGGGACCGCTTCTTCCGCACAATTCGGGCGAGCGGCGCGACGGGCGTGGTGCTGCTGTCAGGGGACCGGCATTCGGCCGGGCTCTATCGCATCCGCGACCGGGCGGATTATCCGCTCTATGAGGCGACGTCCAGCTCGCTCAATCTGGCGTTCCTGCGCGAACGCGGCGTACAGGAATTCGGGCCGAACCGCTTGCACGGCATGTATGCGGGCGAGAATTTCGGCACGGTGTCATTTGACTGGGACGCGCGCCAACTGGCACTGACCGTGCACGGGATTGACGGAGCGCCGGTGTTTGTCCAGCCGGTCGCGTTTGCCGAGATCGGCGTGCCGGGCTGAAACAGACGCCCGGACGATTTTGAGCGGCCTGGCGCAAGGGCAGGCCCGACACGAGTGGGAGCCTGGCGCCGCGTCGCCGGGCCAACCGTCTGAGGAATGCAATGCTGAACATGGATGAAGCCGCCTCGGCCAATGTCTCGATGCCGGTGGCCTACAAGGATGCCGTTGCGCTGCACCGCCAGGGCAAGGTGCTGGAAGCCAAAACCATCTATGAAAAGCTCTTGCGCCAGAACCCGGCCCACGGGGACGCGTGGTTTGGCCTTGGCACTGTGTCCGCGCAGCTGAGCAAATCCTCCGACGCGATCATCTGCTTTGAGCGCGCCATGAGCATTTTAGGGCCGCGCGCGCAGATCCACCACAATATGGCGGCGGCGAAATCGGCGCTCGGGCGCATGGCGGAAGCGGAAGTCCACTACAAAGAGGCCATCCGTCTGAAGCCGGATTATTATGAGGCCTATTTCAACTTCGCCAATGTGAAGTCGTTCAAAACCGGCGGCGCCAAAGTGGTGGCGTCGGTGGAAAAGCATCTGGCGGGAGACGAGCTGGCGCAAGGCGATCAGTGCTTTTTGCACTTTGCCGCTGGTAAGATCTATGACGATATGGGGAAGGCGGATGATGCGTTCCCACATTATCTCAAGGGCAATGCGGCAAAGGGCGTGACCTTTGATGGGGATGCGGCGCGGGCCTCTTTTGCCGGGATCGCCAGTCACTTCACGCCGGATGTGATCGAGCGGTTCAAAGGTCAGGGATCGGATGATCAGCGCCCGGTTCTGGTCGTCGGCATGCCACGCTCCGGCACCACGCTTGTTGAACAGGTCTTGGGCGCTCATCCGCTGGCGCGCGGGGCCGGCGAGATCCCGGCGCTGAACCAGACCGTGCGCCATGTGGGCGAGGCGCTGGGCGGTGGTGCTGCGTACCCGGCTTATGCCGCCACTCTAACGCCGGAGAGTCTGCGGACCTTTGGCAAGCGTTTCGCCGATCACTTGGGCGAGCGGGTGGGGGATAAGGACGGAAAGCTCAAGCGTATCGTCGATAAGACGCCGCTCAATTTCCGGCATCTGGGCTTGGCGTATCTGATGCTGCCGAATGTGAAGATCGTGCACTGCATCCGCCACCCGCTCGACACTTGCCTGTCGTGCTTTTTCCAGAATTTCCGGACCGGCCACGAATACAGCTTCAACCTGGAGCATCTAGGCCTCTATTACGGTCAGTATGCGCGGTTGATGGCCCACTGGCGGGCCATCGGCATTCCGATCTACGATCTGGTGTATGCGGATTTCGTCAAGGACAGCGAGGCGGGCGCGCGCAAGCTGCTCGATTTTGTCGGGCTGGAGTGGGACCCCTCGGTGCTGAAGTTCCATGAAAAACAACGCGATGTGCAAACCGCCAGCCGCGCCCAGGTGCGCAAACCCGTGTATACGTCGTCGGTGGGGCGCGCACAGGCCTATGACAGCCATTTGTGGCCGCTGAAAGCGGCGCTGTCCTGGGAAGGCATCGAACTGGAGTGACCGGACGCATGACCGAACACGCCAAGCGCTTCGACCACATCTATCGCCATAATGTCTGGCGCCAGGGCTCGGGGCCGGGGTCGGCGGAGGACCGCACGCGGGACTATCGCTGGTTCGTGACCAACTTTATGCACTCGAACGGCATCAAGACGGTCGTCGATGTGGGCTGTGGTGACTGGCAGATGGCGCGGCACATGGACTGGCGTTATGTCCAGTACACCGGTGTTGATGTGTCTGAAGCGGTCTTGGAGACAACCCGGCAATTCGCCCAGGACAATATCCGGTTCCTGCAGCTTGATGCGTCCATTGATCCGCTGCCCTCGGCGGACCTTCTGATCATGAAGGACGTGTTGCAGCACTGGCCCAATGAGACGATCCGTGCGTTTTTCCCCAAGCTCCAGGGCTTCAAATACGCCCTTCTGACGAATGGCGTGGTGGCCACGTCGGGGGATGCACCAGTCAATTCGGACATTGCTGCTGCCGGCGGCTACCGGCCCATCGACCTGCGCCTGCCGCCGTTTTCGCTCAAGGCGGTGAATGTCTTTTGGTTCATGCCGGATGTGCCGCGCAATGTGGTGCTGTGGACCCGGGATGAGGCTGCGACAGAGGTCTAAGGAGCGCTTGGAGGCTCCTTGGTTGCGCCGCAGCGCTGCGCTGCTTATAACTCGCGGCGGTTCAGGCGCGCCGGTCAGCGGAACAGGGGGTCCGTGGTCCCGGGTGCGGGTCTTCGCGCAGGGCCGGTGGTTTGTCCGTCCGTTCGGGGCAAGCGCCGGCGCGGGTTCGCGGCTCATGTCCGACGCCCTGATTGGCTTCACCACCCATCGGGGTCATCCATGAATATCCACGAATATCAGGCCAAAGAAGTGCTCAGGGGGTTCGGCGTGCCGGTCCCGCGCGGCGTTCCGGCATTCACCCCTGACGAAGCGGTGAAGGGCGCTGAGTCGCTGCCCGGCCCCGTTTATGTGGTCAAGGCGCAGATCCACGCGGGCGGACGCGGCAAGGCCGGCGGCGTCAAAGTGGTCAAATCCATCGACGACGTGCGCGCGGAAGCCACCCGCATGCTGGGCATGACGCTGGTCACGCACCAGACCGGCCCAGAGGGCAAGGAGGTTCAGCGCGTTTATGTGGAAGACGGCTCGGACATCAAGCGCGAGCTGTACCTGTCCTGTGTCGTGGATCGGGATACCGGCCGCATCGCCTTCATCACCTCGACCGAAGGCGGCATGGACATTGAGGAAGTGGCAGAGAAGACGCCGGAAAAGATCCTCACCCTGAGCATTGATCCGGCCGCCGGCATTCAGGGGCATCACGGGCGCACCATTGCCTACAGCCTGGGCCTTGAAGGCGATCAGGTGAAGCAGTGCGTCAAGCTGATCACCAATCTCTACACGGCGTTCACCTCGACCGACATGAGCATGCTGGAGATCAACCCGCTGGTGGTGACCGGCGCGGGCGATCTGATCTGCCTGGATGCCAAGATCGATTTCGACGGCAACGCGCTCTATCGCCATGCCGACATCGTGGCGCTGCGCGATCTGACCGAAGAGGATCCGGCCGAGATCGAAGCCTCTGAATTCGACCTCAGCTACATCAAGCTTGATGGCACCATCGGCTGCATGGTGAACGGCGCGGGCCTGGCCATGGCGACCATGGACATCATCAAGCTCTATGGCGCGGAGCCGGCCAACTTCCTCGATGTGGGCGGCGGCGCGACGAAGGAGAAGGTGACGGCGGCGTTCAAGATCATTCTTCAGGACCCGGCGGTCGAAGGCATTCTGGTCAATATCTTCGGCGGCATCATGCGCTGCGACATCATCGCCGAAGGCGTGATCGCGGCGGCCAA
>CAZVEE010000077.1:0-16405 GCA_964625525.1 uncultured Alphaproteobacteria bacterium
CACACTTTTCCTGAAAGCGCTCTAATTGTTGTGGTGCGGATCAATCCCGGGTGCGGAACCACATCACCTGGTCGCTAAAGGCAAGCAGCTTGCCGTCACGGCTCCAGATAATCGCCCCTTGATCGAAATAGCCGCCGCGCACCACCCGACCCCAGCACTCGACCAGCACATAGTCGGATCCGATCGCCGCCAAGTCCTCCGTATCGCAATGGAAATGCACGCTCATGCTCACCGTGGCGATGGGCGTGAAACTTGTGCGGCGGAAGAACAGGCGCGGGAAACTCACATCGCAATAGGACATCAGCCCGGCCCAGGTCAACGCACTGCCTTCCCGGCAGCGATACCACACAAGACTGTGGGTGTCGGAGGCGCCAGAAAACATGCGCCCCTTCACATAGCGATGAACGTAATTGCGGGTGAACGCGGGGGCCTGATCAAAAGGCTCGAACTCCGCCACGTCTTCTGGGGGCGGCACATCGGGCATGGTGTGTTCCTGGGCCTCCAGGCTCTCACGCCGCTTGGCGAGGGTCACAATGGCCAACACCGCCGGATCCGCGTCTGGGCCGCCAGTTTCCGGGCTCAGCCTCGATTGCCAGAACTGGGTCGAGCGGTTGACCCGCAGCGGCTCTGAGCGCACATCCAGGATACCCTGGTCGAATCCGCCCATGAACTGTACCGTCGCGGCCAGCGGGAGGCCCGTGCTGCGTGGATCCTCGAGGACTGCCTGCAAGGTGGCCGCCGCGCTCCAGCCGCCATAGGGGCCGATCATGTTCCAGTAGGCGTCGCTTGTGGGCAGCCGAAAGCGGCCCGGTCCCTCCGCGGAGAGCTGGATGGAGGAATCAAAGGCAACGGGCATGGCGGATCTCCTTGGGCTTGGCGGCAGACCCGCCTTATGACGACCTGTCAGATCTGAGTATGGGGACCTACACGTGTCAAGCAATCCTGAACAGGGTGAGGCCAAACCCGGGGCGCTGGTGTTGTTTTCTGGCGGTCAGGACTCGACCACTTGCCTGGCCTGGGCGCTGGAGCGGTACGCCACGGTGGAAACGCTGAGCTTTGATTACGGTCAGCGCCACCGGGTGGAGCTTGAGTGCCGTGTAAACGTGCTGGCCCGTTTGCGGGAGCAGTTTCCCGCTTGGGGGGCGCGGCTCGGGGCGGATCACCTGCTGGACGTGCCCGTGCTCAACCGCATCAGCGAAACGGCGCTGACCCGTGAGGCGGAGATCGCCATGGGCGCGCATGGCTTGCCGACGACCTTCGTGCCCGGGCGTAATCTGCTGTTTTTCACGCTCGCGGGCGCGCTGGCCTATCGGCGCGGGCTGACGCGTCTGGTGACGGGCGTATGTGAGACCGATTTCTCGGGCTATCCGGACTGCCGCGATGACACGGTCAAGGCCATGCAGGTGGCGCTCAATCTGGGCATGGAAGCGCGCATGGTCATCGACACACCGCTTATGTGGATCGACAAGGCGGCGACCTGGGCGCTAGCGGCACAGCTCGGCGGTGCGGATCTGGTGCGTGTGATCGTGGACGAAACACATACCTGCTATTTGGGCGACCGGTCCCGGCGCCATGGCTGGGGTTATGGCTGCGGCACGTGCCCGGCCTGTGAGTTACGGGCCAAGGGCTTTGCGGCCTGGACCGGGCGCGAAAGGTTCGTGTCGTGAGCTATGCGGTTAAGGAGATGTTCTACACCCTGCAAGGGGAGGGCGCGCAGGCCGGCCGGCCGGCCGTGTTTCTGCGCTTTGCCGGGTGTAACTTGTGGTCGGGGCGCGAGGCGGATCGGGCCGCCGCCGTGTGCCGCTTTTGCGATACCGATTTCGTGGGCACAGATGGGGAAGGCGGCGGGCGCTTTGACAGGGCCGACGCGTTGGCCGAGGCGGTGGCCGCGTTGTGGCCGGCCGTGTCCCGCGCGGGGGCCTATGTGGTTTGCACCGGCGGCGAGCCGCTCTTGCAACTTGACCGGGCTTTGATCGATGCGCTGCACGGGCACGGATTCGAGATCGCGGTGGAGACCAATGGCACCATCGCCGCGCCCGAAGGCCTAGACTGGATCTGCGTTAGTCCCAAGGCCGGCGCGCCGCTGCGCCAGACCAGCGGTCACGAACTCAAACTGGTCTATCCGCAACAGGAGGCCGAGGCCGCGCCCGAGCGCTTCGAGACGCTCGCCTTCCGGCATTTCTTCCTCCAACCCATGGATGGTCCCGCCACCGCGGTGAACACCCAGGCCGCCATCGCCTATTGCCTGGCCCATCCCCGCTGGAAGCTGAGCCTCCAGACCCATAAATGGGTAGGGCTGAAATAAGCGCACGGCCCCGCTGGGAGGGCTCCCTTGTGCCTGCGCCACATTCCTCACCGACGGCCACACGCGCGCACGCCGTGCCTGGGCGCTACCGGGGCTGTTCGCGCTCATCGCCTGGTTCGCTTTATCGCATCTGCTGGACCTGTTCGGCTTTTACGAGGGGCGCCCCGTGCTCGCCGGCATGGCCCGAAGCTCGACCTTTTTGCTGCTATCTGGTGGCGAGCCTGCGCCTTCTCCATCGCGATAGCGAGCGGATCCGGGACTTCTTCTCTTTTCCTGACAACCCCCAGGACCGCCGTCAGCTCTATGTGATCCTGGCGCTGATCGTGCCCTGGGCACTGCTGACGGTGGAAACCTTCGCGGGCCTGATCGCCACCTTGCCCGACGAGCTCCGTCTGGCGGGGAGCGTCGCGGCCACGGGTCCCGCGCAGGCGGACACGGAGTTGACCCAGGAACAGCTTACCGCGCAGGACACGGGCGCCTGGTCTGCGGCCATCACGGCGGGGGCGGGGCTGGGGCCGGATTATCCGGGGGCGGAAGCCTATGAGTGGGGCCCTGGCGTGTCGGGGCGGGTGCAATACAAGCAGTATTGGGCCGCCTTCGGTGCCTCGGGGCTGCGGATCAATCTATGGCCTGGTGGCGGTGGGGTCGCGGCCGGGCCTATGGTCACGCCGATGGGGTGACGCAAGGGGAGGCGGACCGGTCCGGCTTTGCGGCGTTCGACCCGGCCGGGGGCGGGCTCGTCGCCACCGCCGGTGTCGGTGTGCGCCAACGCCTGACGGAGCGCTGGTCGGTCTCGGTCTCGGGTCGGGTTGGCCAGATCCTGAGGCAGGCGGCCGATAGTCCCATTGTTGCTGATGCGGGGTCGGATGATTTCGCCACCACTCAGATTGGTCTGACGTTCAAGATCTGGTAACGCAAGAAGGGCCCGGCATGCCGGGCCCTTCGCCAATGCCTCAGCGACGTGCGCTTCACTCCACCAGATCGTTCAGTTCCCGGCCCCAGCGGCGGAACGCAGCTCGCGCGTCACCCCAGCGGGTGAACAGATTGGTGTTAGAGCTGAACGGACGGCCCTGGTAGTCGTCGCTCAGCACGCCGACAATATCGCCGCTACCGCCATCAATGAGCAAGCCTTCCACAGCCGCCCCCCCAATGCCGACCGAGCGGGAGTTCACCGAACCGCCGCCGCGTGTGGTGGTGGAGGTGCCCAGAATGTCGCGATTGGTGGTGGCGTCGGTGATGATCAGCTCAATGATGAGGACACCCTCGCCGGCGTCTTCTACAAACTCAACCGTGTCTTCAAGGGCGCGTGTGACCGCACGGGTTAGGTCCCGCTCCAGGGAGCGTTCGTCGGAACCGAACAGGCGCTCTTGCTTGCGCGCGTCTTCGAACATGACGCGCACTGGCTCAAGATACACTTTTTCATATGCCGAGAAATCCACGTCCGGGTCGAGATAAACCGTATCCAGATCAAGTGCCTCGGATTGCGCCAGATCTTCCAGCGCGTCCGCCGGCACCGCCGTCCACGTCTCGTCTGCCATTACCGTGGGCGCAAACGCCATGGACAGCGCCAGCACGCCACCCGTCACCAGTCCCAAAACCGCTCTTGCCATGATGCGTCTCCTCGCGTTCCGCGTCGCTCGCCTCGCAGACGAGCTGCATCGGTTCTAGCCCATGCGAGGGTAGAACGGAACAAAAGGGCCCGCTCCGCCGCATTTTGTGAAGACGCGTGAAGTGATGCGCACAGTCCGGGGCTTTTGTGGCCCTTTTTGCGTGGCGGGAGCGAATAAAACGGAAAACGGGCCGTATCAGTGCGGCCCGCGTCATCCGGTCACAGAGGATTCTTGATCAAACTGATCAGGGCTCGAAGACGAACTGCATGCGCTGCCCAGCACATCGCGAGATCGAGAACTCGAACGGCACGCCGTCCTTGTCCACATTGACGCTTTCGGCCACCACAATGGGTTGGGTGCGTGGCATATTCAGATTGCGGGCGTCGGGCGCGGACGGCAGGCGGGCAGAGACGCGTGTCTGCCGACGGAAGTACTCCTCAATGCCGTAGCGCTTCAGTGCCTCATTGATCATGCCGGTCTCGCGATAGGCATCAATCAGGCCTTCAAACCGGCGCGCCGGGAAATAGTGTCCGGTCACCGTCAACGGCCGGTGGTCCACCGCATGCACCACCTCGATCAGCAGAACCAGTTCACCCGGCCGCAAGCCCAGACCGCGCGCCACCACCGCATCGGAGGGCATATGCTCTCCGCGCAGCAGCCGACCGCCCGGATTGCGTCCGAGCCGGGCCACATTCTCACTGAAGCGCGTGCGTCGCTGCACCATGTGGTCGTAAACGTCGTCCTGCACGAAAGTGCCGCGACCCTGCTCCACCCGAATCAGACCCCGGTCCTGGAGCGAGGACATGGCCCGGCGCAACGTGTGACGGTTGACGCCAAATCGTTCGGCCAGTTGCGCCTCGGTGGGCAGGCGTGTGCCTGCCGCATAGACGCCGCTCGTAATTTCACCTTCAATCGCCTGCGCAATCTGGCGCCACAGGGCGATACCCGCATTGCGTTCCATGGCTTTCGCCTCCGCTGATCCCTGCTTCCACAACATGGCACCGGTCGCCTCTCTCACGCTTGGCCCGATGCCTATGAACCGCGGTTGCCCCGATCCATCCAGAACGCTTCAACGCCGTTGAAGGTCCTGAATCCCCGACCGGTGGTTCATTTTGGGAGTAGTCTACACGAGCCAATCAATTATGCAATGGTCTAAAAATCTCCACCAGTGCATGATTTTCAATAGGTTGATGATCCTCCATCTTCTCTCCTTTCGGGACAGGCGTGAAAAATAACCCTGACTGCCTTGGAATTGCCCCGGAGGTTGGCGAGGCTCGCGCCTCGTGGCCGCAACTATGAGGGGAGATAACCGTGCCGTCCGCTGACCCTGATCTCGTATTCACCCATGCCCGCATCGTCGCGGGAGAGGATCTCATTGCGGGTTCACTCGCGGTGCGGGACGGTGTGTGTGCCGACGTCTCGGCCGGCCCGAGTGATGTGGCGGGCGCCATCGACCTGGAAGGCGATATTCTGGCGCCAGGCCTTGTAGAGCTGCACACGGATAATCTGGAAAAGCATCTGATGCCGCGCGCCAATGTGCATTGGCCGGCGTTCGCGGCTCTCTTGTCCCATGATGCGCAGGTGGCGGCTTGTGGCGTGACCACGGTGTTCGACGCGGTGGCGCTTGGCGAACGGGATGGGCGCACGGAGCGGCTTATCTATCTTTCGGCGGCCGTGGCCGCGATGCGCGAGGGCCGGGCGGGCCATCATTTGCGTGCAGATCACTTTCTGCATTTGCGCTGTGAAGTGCCCAAGCCCCATGTCTGCGAATTGTTCGACATGTATGCCGATGACCCTTCGGTGCGCATTATCTCGTTGATGGACCATACACCCGGCGACCGTCAGTTCCTGGACATGGACACCTACCGGCAGTCCTGTCTCGATTGGTATGGCGAGGACAACGCCTCTTTCGACAAGCGGGTCGCTGAAGAAAAAGCCCTTCAGGCCAAGCATGCGGTGCCCAACCGGGCCGCCATTGCCGAGCGCTCCCGCGCGCGGGGCTTTATCATCGCCAGTCATGACGATGCCTCGGTGAGCCATGTGCACGAGGCCCGCGCCTATGGCGCCTCTATCAGCGAGTTTCCGACCACCATGGATGCTGCGCGGGCGGCGCGGGCTTCGGGCCTTGCGACTATTATGGGGGCCCCGAATGTTATTCGCGGCGGTTCGCATTCCGGTAACATCGCCGCCCAGGATCTGGCGGAGGCGGGATTGCTCGATGCGCTGTCCTCGGACTATATGCCCATCAGCTTGATCAGTGCGCCGTTCCGGCTGGCGGAAGATCTGGGTTGGGGGTTGCCCCGGGCTATGGCGCTGGTGACGACGAACCCGGCGCGTATGGCCGGGCTCGATGATCGCGGTCGCATTGCGCCGGGCGCGCGCGCCGATCTCATCCGCATTCGCGAGACCCCAGGCGGTCCGGTGGTGCGCGGTGTCTGGCGTGCCGGCGAGCGTGTCGCTTGATCTAAGGACGGAGGATTTTGATGACCCGCTACGCGCTCTATTTTGCGCCGCCGCCGGGCAGTGACTTGGCCGCGTTCGGCGCCGCTTGGCTCGGCCGCGATGCCTTTTCGGGCGAACGTATCGCGTTGGAAGAAGTCGGCGACATGCTCCCCTGGCGCCAGGAGGAGATCACCGAGAATGCCCGGCGGTATGGCTTTCACGCGACACTGAAGGCGCCATTTGCACTGGCGGATGGCCAAAGTGAAGCCGCCTTGATCGCGGCGCTTGATGCCTTCGCCAGCCAGCATACTGTGTTTACCGTGCCGTCCTTGGCGCTCCAATCCGTCGGCGGATTTATCGCATTGGTGCTGGAAGAGCGTTCGGCCCAGATGGACGCCTTCGCCGAGGCCTGCGTGCGTGATTTCGACGGTTTCCGCGCGCCTTTAAGTCCGGCCGATCGCGAACGCCGCCTCAAGGCGCCGCTCACGGAGCGCCAGATCGCCTATCTAGACCAGTGGGGCTATCCCTATGTCATGGACGAGTTCTTCTTCCATATGACGCTCACCAGCCGGCTGAGCGATGTGGACGAGCAGGCGATGATATTGGAGGTGCTGGAACCGGTGGCGGCCGTGCTGGGCGAGGCGCCATTGACCATCGACGCGCTCTGCCTGTTCTCTCAACCGGATCGAGACGCGCCCTTCACCGTGCGCCACCGCGCGCCATTGGCCTGACGGACATCCAGCCCGTCAAGCCCCCGACCATCGAGACCCTGACCATCAGACTTCGGAGCGTCACGCCGTGGCCGTCTGCGCCGGGACCGGATAGAGCCGCATCCACAGTGTGTGCAGCGCAAGTAAGATGGCGAAGGCCACGCCGGCGATCAGGAAACGCTCATCCTGGGGAAGCGCAAGGGATCCGGCGAAGAAGGCGATATTGCCCAACGAATGGAAGGCGGCGGCCGAAACCCAGGACTTGGTCGTGGAAATGATCCAGGAAAAGATAAACGACGTGGCCAGCAAAATGCCGTAGGTGACGGCGAGTTGCGTGGCGCTGTTGCTGTCCTCCAGGAACCACAGATGCCACGCCCACCAGCCAGTGCCCACAATGAAAGCGCGCTGGATAAAGGGCAGGGGCGTGAGGGCGTCCTGAAGATAGCCGCGCCAGCCGATTTCCTCGCCCAGCGCATACAGCACGATGATCGTCCCCATGGCGGCGCCGAAGAGATGCGGGTTCATGTCCACGCCCTCTTGGCTATAGCCGAAGCCGGCCAGCACCAGGGGCGGGGTGATCAGCATCAAAATCGCGCCCAGGCTCCACGTGCCCTGAAAGGTTGAACTGCGATATTGCGGCCCGAACAAGGCCCAAGACAGCACCGCCGCCACCGTCGGCCCCAAGGCAATCACCAGCGCGCCGGCTGCGAAGGCCAGCAGGAACGGGATCTCGTCGCTGTTGTAGAAATCGAAATAGCCTTGCCGAAAGGCCCCGGAAAACACGGTTGCCACGACGAGATAAAAATCACACCGCCCCAAGAAATAGACCGCATAGCACCCCTCCATAAGTTGTATCGGGGCGCTTATCCTTGGCCACGTTCTTGGCGCAAATCGGCTTTCAGGTCTCGTTGAGACGGGGGGTAACATCACGGCCCGTGGCGGCATCCAGTGCGGCCAGCGCTTCGGTAACGCGGCGGCGGGCGCGATTGACCTCCCAACGTCCTTGGTCGAGCGTGGTGTGGAAGCGGTCATAAGCCCCCCCGCCGGCGCCCGGCGGAGGCGCCACGGGCAAGCCACTTTTGCCGAGCAAGCGCGGCACGTCGACGGTCTGACCGTCGGGCAGGGTGATGGTCCAGGCGGCTTGCGTCAGGGGCGGGCGAGCGATGCCACCGCTGCGCGCGTTCCACAAGGTGAGGCGCGAGAGGCAACAACACAGCCGGGTGCGCAAGTCCGTGCGCTGAACATGGTCCACGGCTTGGCCGGCTAAGTCTGCAAGCCGCATGGCCTCTGTTAAGCAGCCGGCCATGGCATCAAGCGCCGTGCGGGCCGTATGCAGATGCGCGCTTAAACTCGCTCGGTCACGCAGGGCCGCGACGGCAGGCATGTCTTGATGCCCGTTGCCGCTCAACAGGCGTTGCAGGGTGCGCATCAAGCCGGCCGCGAGGCTGCGGCCGCCGGGACGCCGACGGCGTCTTGTGGGCAGGTTCGGCTTTGGGTTAGGCATGGTGGTCCGCTGACTGGCGTAAAGCCGGAATGGTAAGACGACTGTGGCTGAGGATTCGTTAAGCGTCGAGCGGCAGGCGACAGGCGCGGGAAAGGACAAGGCAATGCTGTGGCTGGCGTTTACGATTTGGTGGCTGGTGTCTTATCCGCTGCTGACGTGGCTGCGGCCGCACCGGGTCGGCGCTCATATGATCGTGCTGGATGATCAGGAGCGGGTGCTGCTCGTGCGCCAGACCTACCGGTCGGGCTGGTTTCTGCCCGGCGGCGGCGTAGACCGGCGCGAGACCTTGCATGACGCAGCCGTGCGCGAGACCTATGAGGAAACCGGCGTCATTGCCGAAGAAGGTGCCGAGTTGCTTGGCGCCTACACTCATCTGAACAAGCGGTATACAGATCATATGGCGGTCTATGTACTGCGCCGCTGGCGCCGGGTCACGCAATCCTCGCTGGAAATTGCCGAAACTCAGTTCTTCGCCCAAGATGCCTTGCCTGCCGATATTGGCCCTGGGCTGCGGCGCCGGCTGGCGGAACTGCGCGGTGCCGTGCCGCGCAGTTCGGTCTGGAACCCGGATCAGGTCACCCAGTCATAGGACCGGCTCACAGGCCCGCCTCAGAGGACGGGGCGGCGATGCGCCCACGGCGCGGCCCGTTCCAACTGGCCAGCCAGCGAAAACAGCAGGTCATCCGCCCCAAACGCTCCCGTCAGCATCACGCCTCGCGGTTGCCCCGCTTCGGTCCAGCCCAGCGGGACGCTCATAGACGGTGCACCGGTCATGTTGTGATGGGCCAGGAAAGGGGTGAAGGCGTAGAGCTCGCCCAGATACTCCAGGTGATCGGTGCGGTCGAGACGAAGGCGTCCCAAGGGCGGGGGCGGCGTTGCCGTGGTGGCTTGCAGGACCACGTCATAGGTCGCATGGAACCGGCCCATAGCGCGGCCGAGTTGATGCATGGTCAAGCTGGCGCGCGCGTAGTCTTCTGCCGTGAAACCGCGCCCGGCGGCCACCATGGCGTGGGTGATCGGCTCCAGATCATCCGGCCCTGCCTTGCGGCCGAGCGCAGCTTCGCGTTCGCTCACGGCGGCGGCGGTGCTGCCGCAAATAATGACACCTTGCGCCCCGCGCTGCACCGCGTAATCGATCGGCAAGCTCGCAGGCTCCACATGGTGGCCCAGATCGGTGAGCAGGCGGGCGGTCTCTTCAACGGCCGCGCGCACGTCCGGCGTGATGGTCACGCCGTCGGGTTCATCCAGCACCAGTGCGACGCGCAAGGGGGCCGGATCACGCTCCGCACTCTGATGGAATGGTCCGCCCGGTGGTGCGCCATAGGGATCGCCGACTTCGGCGCCGTGGGTTGCATCGAGGGCGGCCGCGCTGTCGCGCACACTGCGCGAGATCACATGGGCGTGGGACATGCCGTCCCACCCCTCGCCGCGGTCGGGGCCGGAGGGCACGCGCGCGCGGGTTGGTTTGAAGCCAAACAGGCCGCACACGGCAGCAGGCGCGCGAATAGAGCCGCCGCCGTCGCTGGCATGGGCCATGGGCACAATCCCGGCGGCGACCGCCGCCGAGGCCCCGCCGCTGGAGCCACCAGCGGAGCGGCTGCGGTCCCAAGGATTGGCTGTTGTGCCGTGTAGCCTCGGTTCGGTGGAGACGGTGAGGCCGAATTCAGGCGAGTTGGTTTTGCCGAAGGTCACCAGGCCCGCCGCCTTGTAGCGCGCCACGAGCGTGGAGTCGTGAGTGGCCGTCAGCCCCCGGAAAAAAGCCGAGCCGTGATCGGTGACTGTCCCCTGCTGCATGGCATACAGGTTTTTCAGCAGGAACGGCACGCCCTGGAACGGCCCGTCCGGCAGGCCGTGCGCGATGGCTGCGCGAGCCTCATCGTACTGTTTGTGAACCACCGCATTGATGGCGCCGTTCACTGCCTCGGTGCGGGCAATTGCTTCCTCAAGCAGCTCATTGGCCGTGACCGATCCATCCCGCACCAGCGCCGCCAATCCTAACGCGTCATAGGTCGCGTACTCTGTTATCCGTCCCAAAGGTGTCGTCTCCCCTCATGCTGCCCTCATGCATCCGGTCCGAAGCGGTCCCGGTTGTGGGGCTTTGTCAGCAAGATCTGCGGTCCCGCCGGCACGACGCCACTGGGGTTGATCGTGCCGTGGCTTTGATAGTAGTGGCGTTTGATGTGGTCGAAATTCACCGTCTCAGCGACGCCGGGAACCTGATAGAGATCCTGCAGATAATGGGAGAGGTGCGGATAATCCGCGATACGGCGGATATTGCACTTGAAGTGTCCCACATAGACAGGATCAAAGCGCACAAGCGTCGTGAAGAGGCGCCAGTCGGCTTCTGTAATCCGCGCGCCCACCAGATAACGTTGACGCGACAGCCGTTCATCGAGCCGGTCAAGGGCCTCAAACAGAGCGGAGACCGCCTCGTCATAAGCGTCCTGGGTGGTGGCGAAGCCCGATTTGTACACGCCGTTGTTCACGGTGTCGTAGATATAGGCGTTGATCTCGTCAATCTCAGCTTTGTAATAGGCGGGCAGAAAATCGATCTCTGCGTGATCCTCTGGCAGTAGCGCATTAAAGCTTGTATTCAGCATGCGCATTATTTCAGACGATTCATTGCTGACGATGGTGCGCCGCTCTTTGTCCCACAGCACTGGCACGGTTACGCGGCCGGTATAGGTGGAATTCGCACGCAGATAAACCTCATAGAGACGCGTCGCACCGTTGATCAGGTCGGCGGGGGAGCCCTCTTCAGAGCCCAGGGTCCAGCCCTGATCACCCATATAGGCGTCCGTCGGCGTCACGGAGATATGGCCGTCCAGCCCTTTCAATGTCCGCAGGATCAAGGTGCGGTGCGCCCAGGGGCAGGCCCAGGATACATAGAGATGATAGCGGCCACTTTCCGCCGCGAAGCCGCCGTCGCCACTGGGGCCTGGTGCGCCATCCGGCGTGACCCAGTTGCGAAACTGCGACGCCTGGCGCACGAACCGGCCGCCCGTCTTTTTCGTGTCATACCAGGTGTCATGCCATTTGCCGTCGATCAGCAGGCCCATCGGTTCCCTCATCTCGGCTTGGGGATTGCGAAACGGACATCCGGCGGATCCCCATGATCCGCCGGAGCCATCAGTGTAACACGCCAGTGGCGTCAGATTGTATCCACGAGGATGACTTCAGCGTCTTCCAGCGCCGTGATCTCGATCACGCTCTCATCGCGGATCGCGGCCCCGTCGCGAGCCGACAGGGGTTCGCCATTCACGCTCACCGATCCGGTGGCCGGCACCAGATAGGCGAGGCGGCCCGCATCAAGCGTGTGACGCACTGTTGTGCCCGCTTTGAGATGGGCGCCTAGAACTTCCGCATCCTGGCGGATATGCGGCACGTCCGTGCGCCCCGGGCGTCCCGCAGCCAGCGCCACCAGCGCCCCCGATCGGTCGCCGGTGGGAAACTCGACGTTTTCCCAGCTCGGTGCCCCGCCGGTTTGCGCGGGTTCAATCCAGATCTGGAAGATCTGGGTGATCGCGTCCTCGTGGTTCATCTCCTCATGCTGGATGCCGCTACCGGCGGACATCACCTGCACATTGCCCGCTTCGGTGCGCCCGCTATTGCCGAGACTGTCCCGGTGGCTGATGGCGCCGGACCGGACATAGGTGATGATTTCCATGTCCCGGTGCCCATGGGCACCAAAGCCCGTATGCGGTTGGATGGTGTCGTCGTTCCAGACCCGCAAGCGGCCCCAGTTCACCCGCGCCGGGTCGAAGTAATGGGCGAAGCTGAAGTGATAATGGGCCTTCAGCCAGTCAGTCCCAAACGTGCCCAGGCTGTCAAAGCGGCGGATATCAATCATGAGCCCCTCCTATTCCAGAGGTAGGGGGTGTGTGAAACCCCTGCCTGTTGCGTTGGGGCTGATATGGCGGGCACGCGCGGGTTTGATTAGCCCGCGCGTGAGACCTAGATCGTCAATTCAGGGGAAACAACTGTGACGATAGCAGTCAGATTGGTTCGTGAGGAAAGACCGAGGCCGTGGCGCCCAGGTCTTCCATGCCGCCTTGCATGGCGGGGAAGGCTTGGTCGATCAGGCTCTGCGGGCTCCAGCCTTCGAGCTTGGCGATGGAGCGCACGGGGCGTGGCTGAGAGAACAGCACCACCTCATTGCCGCGCACCGCGAAAATCTGGCCCGACACGCTGGAGGCCTGCGGCGAGGCGAGGGCGACGGCGCATTGCGCCACCTGATCGGCGCGCATGGCGTTCTGCATGCGCTCCACCCGCTGGCGCGAGGCCTCGTCCTTGATGGGAATGGTGGCGATCATCCGGGTCCAGGCAAACGGCGCGATGACATTAGAGCGCACATTTTTGATCGCGCCTTCCATGGCGACGATACGGGACAGACCCACAATGCCCATTTTGGCTGCGGCGTAGTTCGCCTGGCCGATATTTCCGATCAGCCCGGAGGTGGAGGTGAACAGCACGAAGCTGCCTTCCTCCTGGTCGCGGAAATGCTGCACAGCGGCGCGGGTGATGAAATAAGATCCGTGCAGATGAACGTCGATAACCGCTTTCCAGTCCTCGTCGTCCAGTTTGTGGAACATGCCATCGCGCAAAATGCCCGCCGGGCTGATTACGGCGTGCAAGCCGCCGAACGTGTCGAGCGCCTGGGTCACCATATGCTCGGCACCGCGCGCCGAGGCGACGCTATCGGAGTTTGACACCGCTTCGCCGCCGGCCTCGCGGATCAGCGCGGCCACGTCTTCCGCCGGGCCCGCGGTGCCGCTGTCATCGCCGCTCACACCGCCGCCTAGATCGTTCACCACGACTTTCGCGCCTTCGCGCGCCGCCAGCAGCGCACATTCCCGGCCGATGCCGCGCGCGGCACCCGTCACCAGGACGACTTTGCCATCGAGCACACCCTTTGCCTGTTCCGTCATGACTGTTTCCTGCTCCTCGCTTCGGGGATCGTCTTCTCATTCCGGCCGACAGTGTGCGGGAAAGCGGTGACCGGCGTCAAAACCCACAGCCAAAAAACGCTTGGCCTCGCCGCCGTCCTCGCCCATAGTTCCGCCAACGGTATTCAATTGGACGTTAGGACCTTGTGTTCCATGCCCATGGCTTTTCAAGCGATTGCGCGACGACGACCGCGCCGCCGCACTGCCCCCCCGGCAGTGCGGATCCGCTTTGGCCTGGGCGTCTGATTGCACGCGACCGTTTTTCTCCTTAGACGGCACATCGCACGACAAGACGGCCCGTATCCACCAGATCCGAGGGATCAGATCCCAAGGGGAGGGCCGCTGGTGACCCGCTGAAGAGCGACACCCGAGCTTTGTGAGAGATGCCGTCATGACTGCCATCCAGCTTGAACGGGCCGAAGATGCCGCCGCCGTCGAAACCCTGCACGGCCATGCCTTCGGGCCCGGGCGCCATGCGCGCTCCGGCTTCCTCTTGCGCGGGCGCCGCGCTCATGACACGGCTTTGGCATTCACCGCCTGGGATGGTGTGACGCTGGCAGGCTCCATTCGCTTTACACCTTTGTCTCTTCAGCAGGCGGAGGGTGGTCGGCTTCCCGTTCTGCTTCTGGGACCGCTTGCGGTGGTGAAGGCCCGCCAGGGGAACGGGCTCGGGATCAAGCTTGTAACCCATGGGCTGGCGGCGGCCCGGGCGGCGGGCCACCGGATTGTTCTGCTTCTGGGCGAGCCGCGCTATTACGCGCGCGCCGGGTTTGTGCCGGTTGCTCCGGGTACGGTGCGCTGCGCCGTGCCGTTCGATCCCGCGCGCCTTCTGTGGTGTGGTCTCGCTGAGGACGTGTGCATCCCATCGGGGTTTCTCCTCAGTGGTTAAGCTGCGCGTATAAGCTGCAATTCCGTGAAGGGTCTTTTTCTGGGTTGCGGGTCGTGCTAGCCTCTGTGGGTAACTCGGGGGAGGGGCACATGGCGATCCGTGACAAAACCATCCGTATGACGGGCTGGGCTATCGGCGTGTTGATTGGCACACTGTTGCAATTTGGTCAGGCATGGGCGCAAGCGGATGATCTGGGGTCGGAGGGCTCCCGAAGAGCCTCGGCGGATGCCGGCGTTGTCATGCTGATGGTGGACGGGTCCAGCAGCATGGCCGAAGCCTTCGGCGCGGAACTCAAAGTCGACGCCGCCAAACGGGAGCTTTCCCGCTTTGTCGCCGCCTGGCCACAGGATGTGCCGCTTGGCTTGCTGGCCTTTGGCCATCGACGCTTTTTGCAGCCGGAGGGCGCTTGCCGGGATTATGAAGTTCTGGTGCCGGCACGGAGCGGATCGGGGCCGGCGATCAACGCGGCCCTGGCCCGGCTTGAGCCCATGGGCCGCACGCCTCTCACCGACGCGATCCGCGCCGCCGCCGATGCATTGGGGTCCGCTGAGCGCAAAGCCAGCATCGTCGTTTTCACCGATGGCGTGGACACGTGCGATCAGGATCCTTGTGCGGCCGTGCGAGACATCGCCGCACGCGGGGTCGATTTCCGCGCCCATGTGATCAGCTTGGCCGTTGGTCCGGACGCGGAAGACAGCTTGCGCTGTATCGCGGAAGAGAGTGGGGGCGGTTTCTATCCGGTTTCTGAAGCGGTGGAGCTCGTCGAGGCATTCGAGGATCTCTCCGTCGTGCTCAATCCGGATGTGCGTCTGGTCGCGGTGTTGGGGCCGGGTGAAGCGGCGCTGGAGCGGGACCTTGCCTGGCGTATTGATCAGCTCCTGCCTGATGGCACCACGCGCGCTGTGGACACGGGTGGGGTGATGCAGCCGGTACTGGGGCCCGAGCCAGGGCTGTACCGTGTGACCGTCCGCTATGGTGCCGCAACGGTTGAAACGACCGTGCCCTTAGGCTCTGGCACGCCACGACGGATTGTTTTGATCCTCAATGCCGGGAACATCGGTGTGCAGATCGCGCCCGAGATCACAGCCGTCGGGCCTGTGCGCCTGACTGTCACGCCGGAAGGCCAAGCCGCGCCCTTGCTTGAGGCGGAAGGGGAGGCGGGACTGTTTCTACTTCCCGCCGGCACTTACACCATTGAGGCGAGCCGAGGCATTGAGCGCGCAACAACCACTGCCGTGGTCGAGCCGGCCATGATCGATCAGTACCGGCTTGCACCGGGGCCAGATGGTTGGGACCTGCGCTTTGAAACCCGGCTCAGCGATCAATGAGAGAGTGAGACCTGGCCATGTCCACACACCCCGTCGACCTGCCAGAAGCTGTTTGGCGCACTGTGAGCCTTCAGGGTGCGGATGGACAGGCCTGGGCCGACGGGCTGGGCGGCCTGCAGTCCGACGCGGACCGCGGGGCACTGTTGGTCGAGCGCTTGGGGGGCTGCCTTGCAGAAACCGGCCTGTCCCTCCAAGCGCAAACGGCCCTTTTGTGCCGGACTCTGCAAGATGCTTGGATTGTGCCTGCCTGCACCGACGGCTTGCTGTCGGGGGCGGCCAAAGCTCGCGATCTATTCCAGTTCATTCAGACCTTGTGGGAGGCGTTGAAAGCCCCTTGGTCCCGCGTTGTTCTGGATACTGCGCTGGAGTGCGCAAGGCGGCGCGAGCAGGCCTATGATTCTGAGGCCTGTGTCCTCGTGCATGGTGATTGCCATGCCCATAATGCGCTGCGAGTGCCCCTGACCTCGAATGATCAAGGTTCCGGCTACAAATTTGTCGATCCCGATGGCCTCTTCGCCGAACGGGCCCTCGACCTCGGCATCCTCATGCGTGAATGGACGCCGCCCGCCTCCGCCGCAGATGTCTTGGCCCTAGAGCGCTTTCAGGAAAAGTGTGTGCGGTTTTCTGCCCGGAAAGCGCGCCAAACCAAAGACCGAGAGCCGTTTCAATGA
>CAZVEE010000078.1:0-13387 GCA_964625525.1 uncultured Alphaproteobacteria bacterium
GACGGCACCGTGGTGATCGGCGAGGGCGAGCGGGACGAAGCACCCATGCTTTACATCGGCGAGCGCGTCGGCACCGGTAAGGGCCCGAAAGTGGATATTGCGCTTGATCCCCTCGAAGGCACCACGCTCTGCGCCAAGGACATGCCCAACTCGCTGGCGGTGATCGCAATCGCCCAGGGTGGCACGCTGCTGCACGCGCCCGACGTTTACATGGACAAGATCGCCGTGGGGCCAGACTTGCCCGAAGGCGTCGTCGATCTGGACGCGGCGCCTGCGGACAATATTCGCGAGCTGGCCCGCGTAAAGAACACCACGCCCGACCGCATCACCGCCTGTATCCTGGATCGTGATCGCCACCAGGATCTCATCGAAGCGGTGCGCAGCACCGGTGCCGCTGTGCGCCTGATCCCCGATGGGGACATTGCAGGCGTGATCCACACCGTGGATCCCACCACCGGCATCGACATTTACATCGGCCAAGGCGGCGCGCCCGAAGGGGTGCTGGCGGCGGCGGCGCTGCGCTGTATTGGCGGGCAGATTCAAACGCGCCTGGTGTTCCGCAATGACGACGAGCGCGGGCGCGCCCGGCGCATCGGCATCACCGATCTTGATCGTAAATACTCCTTGCACGAACTGGCGTCTGGCGACGTCATGTTCGCCGCCACGGGCGTCACCGACGGTACCATGCTCGACGGCATCAAGATTGTCGGCGGCCATGTGCATTCTCACACCGTGGTCATGCGCTCCCATTCGCGCACCGTGCGCTGGATCAAGGCCCAGCACCTGGCGGATACCAAACTGAAGTGAGCGCCTCCGCCCCCCGTCCTGCCTTGCCTGATCCCTCGGCCGCGCGCGCGCGGCTGCGGGCGGATGGGCGGCTGGTGCCGGGGGGCGACGCTGTCAATGGCCTGTCTGAGCCAGACGCGCTCTCGCCGGATGCGCTGGGGCCGGACGCACTCTGGGACGTATCCCGTTCCGCCTTAGGCCGGCGCTGGCGTCTGCGGCCGGCGCCCCTCGACGCGGTCCAGCGGCTTGCCGCGGGCCATGGTCTTGCCGAGCCACTCGCCCGGCTGCTTGTGGCCAGGGACCTCGCGGACCAGGACATCGAGACCTATCTCGCGCCCACATTGCGCCGCTTGCTGCCCGATCCCAGTACTCTGGCGGATATGGACCGGGCGGCCGAGCGCTTGGCCGTTGCGGTGGAACAGTCCGAACCGCTTGCCGTCTTTGCTGATTACGATGTGGACGGCGCCACGTCCGCCGCGCTGCTTCTGCGCTATTTGAGAGCGCTCGGTCGCGAGGCGCGCCTCTATGTGCCCGATCGTCAGGCCGAGGGCTACGGTCCCAATGGCCCGGCTCTGGAGCGACTGGCGGCGGAGGGGGCCTCGCTGGTCGTCACCGTGGATTGTGGTGTCACGGCCTTTGACGCTCTGGATGCGGCCGCGGCGGCCGGCCTCGACATTGTCGTCATTGATCACCACCAGGCAGACGATGCTCTGCCCGTTGCCACCGCGGTCGTGAACCCGAACCGCCGCGATGACGCGTCGGGCCTGGGCACGCTCGCCGCCGTGGGCGTGGTGTTCCTGACGCTGGTGGCGCTGACCCGCGTCTTGCGCGCGCGGGGGTGGTTTTCCAAAGCCGGCGTCCCTGAACCCAATCTCCTGGGCTGGCTCGATCTGGTGGCCCTGGGAACCGTCTGTGATGTGGTGCCGCTTCAGGGTCTGAACCGCGCGCTGGTGGTGCAGGGTCTTAAGGTTATGGGGCAGGGCACTGCGGCGGGGCACTTGGGCATCGGTGGCAGTGCCCCTGGCTTGGCCGCGCTAGGCCAGGTGGCGGGGTTGAGTGAACAGCCTGGTCCTTATCATCTGGGCTTCCTGCTGGGGCCGCGCGTCAATGCCGGCGGCCGGGTGGGGCGGGCGGATCTTGGCGCCCGGCTGCTCGCCACGGATGACGCGGCGGACGCGGAGGATCTGGCCCGCCAGCTCGATGCCCTCAATCGCGAGCGTCGTGACATCGAACAGGCTGTGCTCGACGCGGCCCTGGTTGCGGGGGAAGCCCAGATCGAAGCCTGGCCCGAGCGTCCTCTGGTGTGCGTCAGCGGCGAGGGCTGGCACCCGGGCGTGATCGGGATCGTGGCCAGCCGTCTGAAAGACCGCCTGGAGCGCCCCGCACTCGTCCTGGCGCTGGAGAATGGCGTGGCAAAGGGGTCAGGTCGTTCGGTGCAGGGCGCCGATCTGGGCGCGGCTGTCCTTGTTGCCCGCGAGGCGGGGCTCTTGGTCAATGGGGGCGGTCATCCCATGGCGGCCGGTCTCACCGTGGAGGCTGAGCACATCGCCGCCCTCGACCGGTTCCTCTGCGACGCCCTGGCCCTTGATGTGGCCCGCGCCCGCGCCGAGCGTGCCACTTGGATTGATGCCACCCTCAGCGTGGCCGGTGCCAGCCGTGACCTCTATGAAACCTTCGAGCGCGCCGGGCCCTTTGGCGCTGGCAATGCCGAACCCGTCATCGCGATTCGCGGGGCGCTCGTGCAATGGGTCCGCGAGATCGGCGAGAACCATTTGCGCTGCACTCTGGCGAGCCCAGAAGGCGCGCGCCTTGCCGCGGTGGCCTTCCGGTGCCGTGACACCGCCTTGGGCCAGGCGCTGCGCAGTGCCGAGGGCCGGGCCGCCCATGTCACGGGCCGCCTGCGTGCGGACAACTGGAAGGGCCGCAACGGCGTGCAACTGCACATAGAAGACATCGCGCTCGACACAGGCCAAACACCTGATGCGGACCCCTGTTCCGCCGAAATCCCGGATTTTTGACCCCCTGCGGCACCGCGCCCGCACCCCCCTCTTGCCAACTGCCGGCAAACTTTTTATATCAGCCCCTCACCGGTTCGGCGCCGGGCGGTCAGGGGCTCGCCTCTAACACGCACCAGCCTGCGCTCCCTTCGTCTATCGGTTAGGACGCCAGATTTTCAATCTGGAAAGAGGGGTTCGATTCCCCTAGGGAGCGCCATTTTTCCTGATCCTGAATCATGGCTCAGCGCGCTCATGGTCTTACGGCTCGCCGGAGCGGCTTAGGATGGAGCGCGTCCATCTGGAGGGTGGCGGGCGCCTCGCCATCGGCTTGATGCGATGGCGAGGGAAAAGGGGCAGGTGGTGCGGGTGGGCCGGCCCAGATCTGCTGGTTAAGACGCGAGGCCAGAGTGCGCAGCCGCCCCTCCGGCCGGCCTGGTTCAGTTCGGCGGAAAGTCACGCAGCAGGTATTGAAAGGCGCGGTCCGCGTTGCTGCCATCGGGCCTTTGATGGGTGACGTCTTTGGTCGCGCTGGCGCTCCACACAGCGGTGTTTGACGTGAGATCAAAGATTTGAACGACCACCTTGCCTTCATCGATCATGCGCGCGAGTGGATCGAGGCTCACTTGTTCATATCCTGACGCCACAACGACCGTTTTGTCTCGGCGCGGACCGGGGCGGTTGACGGTCCGCACGGCGCCCTGCGTGGGGGCGTACACGGTGCGGTCCGTTGAGTCGAACACCATAGCCTGGCTGACACCGAGGACAACTTTGACACCGAAATCGGCGTCGGCCGGATCCCGCACCTCCCGGAAGCCTTTCTCGCGCATTTCTGTGCGGACCGCCTGTTCCGCCGCAGCGAGGACCATTTCGGGCGCCTGGCGGTTGCCCTCCACGGTCACCAGCTGGCCATCCATCCAGGCAAAGGTCTCGTAGCGGCTGAAGTCATGGTCCTTGTCATAATCCAACACAATGTCCGGCCGTGTGGCGCAGCCCGCCACCAACACAAGAACGCCTAGCAGAGCGAATACCCGCATGATCTACCCCCAAAAAGTGTTCTAGAGCTCAAACATAGTATCTACCGCGCCCGCCCGCATGCCGCCAGCCTAAACGCCAGGCAGCGTCCGGAAATTGGTCCGGCCCGATGCGCCATCACACACGCTTCAGCCGCCCGGGCCGCAGTCCATGCAGCGCAGGGGCGGCTTGGGGCCGAAGCCGAGGGCATGCAGCCCACCCGCGCACAGGTGGTGCCGAGCGGGCCGCCATCGATCAGCGCCAGACGGTTGGTATACTGCCCAGCCTTACCATTCCGTAGTGAGTAACGCCGCCATGCCGGCGACTGTGCAGTAGAGTAGCATCGGCCACAGCGTGTAGCGGATGATGGCGCCTTCCTGTCGGTGGAGGCCAACGACGGCGGCGGCGGCGACCACATTCAGAACAGAAATCATATTGCCAGCATTGGCGCCGAGCATTTGGGCTGCGAGGACAGTGGTCTCGGGCAACTCCGCCTGGGTGGCAGTGTTCGCCTGGAGAAGGGCAAACATCATATTGCTGAACGTGGCGCTGCCGGCGAGGAAGGACCCGAAAGCACCCACAAAAGGAGCCGCCAGAGGCCATGCCGGACCAAGGGTGGCGGCGGCAAGGTCGGCAAGGGCGATCGGCATGCTCTCAAGCCCCGCCTCGTTCACGCCGGACTGGATGAAGATGCGCACCATGGCCACTGACGCGCCGAGCACGAGTGCGGTGCGGGCGATGACGGCGCCAGTGTCCGACACCGCTGTCATCACGGCACTGCGGCGCAGGCTGAGAAGCGGAATGGCCAGCACGGCAACGGCCACGAACAGAGCGCCCGGCAGATACAGAGGCGCCACGGACACGCTGATCTCCGTGTCCAGAATACCGGTCCAGGACAGAGAAAGGCTTTGCAGCGCGGCCTTGAAAGGTAAGGTCTCCAGCCTGCTGAGCACCAGCATGACCGCCAGCAGCAGATAAGGCGCCCACGCCCGCAGCAGTGACATCGGTGGGGTGTCCGGTGGCGTGTTCTCCACGGTCTCAAAACCGGGCAGGGCGGTCGGGATGAGAAACCGCGAGCGGGTGAGGGGCAGGATAATCGCCAGACCGATCAGCCCACCAAGCATCGCCGGAAACTCCGGCCCCAGCGTCAGGGCAATCACCAGAGCCGGGAGTGTATACGCAAACCCTGCCACAAGCGCGAAGCGCCAGGCACCCAGGCCCGCCCGCCAACTGGCGACCGGATGAAAGAACCGCGTGAACAGGCAGACCAGAAGCAGCGGGACAGCCGTACCCGTCACCAGGTCGATCATCACCGCTTCCGCGGCCACTTGGTTCAAAAAGCCTGACAGGCCCCCAGGGGCCGTTGCCGCGACCGGCGCCAGCGTCCCCTCCGCTTCCAATCCGCGCCCCACACCGACAAGTGTCGGCGTGCCCACGGCGCCGAAGGACACCGGGCTGCTGTTGGCGATCAGGGCGAGCACCACGGCCCCGAGTGCCGGAAAGCCGAGCGCCACCAAGAGCGGCGCTGTGATTGCCGCCGGCGTGCCAAAGCCCGCCGCGCCTTCCAGGAAGGCCCCGAACAGCCAAGCGATGAGAATAAGCTGAACGCGCGGATCGGGCGTGATGCGGGTGAAGCCAGCGCGGATCGCCGCCATGGCACCACTCTCGGTCAAGATTTTCAGCAGCAGGACGGCCCCAAGCACGATCCAGAGGATCGATGCGGCGATGACCAGCCCTTCAAGCGATGCGGCCAGCATCTGGCGCATCGGGACTTGCCACACGGTCACGGCGACGACGGCGGTGACGCCAAGGCTGATGGGCATGGCCCGCGCCGCCGGAAGACGCAGGCCCACCAGCAGGATCAACACCGCCAGCAAGGGCGTGAGCGCAACGAGGACCATGGAATTCTCTCTCTAAAGATGGATCCGGCTTGCGATGGATCCGGACGGTGCCGGGTCCCATGATCGTTAGCCGGAGTTGGCTGCGGGCGCGATAACACTTGGGATCTAGAATGACCGCGGCGTCCGCCGGTGGCGGCCACCTCGGCCCTGAAGGATCGTCACGGCGCACAATCCGGTCTTGCGACCGGATTGCGTCGGCAGGCTGGTCTTGGGGTCCTTACGTTGGCGCGTGGTACCTGTCGCGGGCCGTGCTAGGCTTCCCGTCGATGACACCGACGGACACAAGGATGCCGCCCATGTCCCTACGCGCTCGGACGATAAGCCGCTGCGGAGCTGCCGCCTTGGGCCTCGCCGTGAGTGTCGCCACCGCTCCGGCGCAGACACCGGCGCCCTTGGCATGGCTTGCTGGCTGCTGGCAAACGCAAAGCGGCGGCACCCGCGAAACCTGGGTCGCCGAGCCCGGCGGCTACCTGTTCGGCCATGCCGTCACCATCCGCGATGGGGCAACAGTCTTTTTCGAACATCTGCGCATTGAGCCGCCCGCCTCAGGCGCGCTGTCCGCGTCCATGACCTTCGTTGCCTATCCTCGGGGCGGCCGTCCCACGCGTTTTGCTCAAACCGCTGAAGGGCCCGGCTGGGTCCGTTTTGAAAATCCCGACCACGATTTTCCCCAACGCATTACCTATCGCCGAGACGGTGGAACGCTCAACGCCGAAGCAGCGACCCTTGACGAGGCACGGGCATCGCGTTGGGTCTATACATCGTGTGGAGAGGACTAGTCACGGGCTCCGGCCGGGGCAGGCTGTCCGATGGGCTCCGTGCGGGTGGCTCTGTGCGGGTAGGCTCGCTTTGCACGACAAGGCGCTTAAACGCAATTCAGAGAAGAGCTTAGGGTCATGACCAGGACATTTCACTTCATCTCCGGCCTGCCGCGCTCGGGCTCGACATTGCTGGCGGCGCTGTTGCGGTAGAACCCGCGCTTTCACGCGGGCATGTCGGGCCCGGTTGCCAGTTTGTTCGAGGGCGTGGTGGCGCAGGTGTCGGCCGGATCGGAACGTGCGTCCATGGTCAATGCGGAGCAGCGGGCGCGGATCCTGCGCGGCCTCTTCGACAGCTATTATGATGATCGGGACGAACCGGTGATCTTTGACACCAATCGCGCCTGGACGGCGAAAATGCCTGCGCTGATGACCTTGTTCCCGAAGGCCAAGCTCATCTGTTGTGTGCGGGACATCTCCTGGATCATGGACTCCATGGAACGCCAATTTCGGGGCAACGCGTTTGAACACACGCGCCTCTTCAACACACCCAATGAGCGCGCCACCGTCTACACCCGCATTGAGGCACTGGCCCATGCCAACCGGCTCGTGGGTTTTCCCTATCATGCCCTGCGCGAGGCCTGCTGGGGGGAGCATGCGGAGCAATTGGTGATCGTCGATTACGACCTGCTGGTGAGCCGACCCAAAGAGGTCATCGCCCTGATCTATCAGGTCCTTGAGGAAGAGCCGTTCGAGCATCATCTCGACGCGGTCGACTATGACGCACCGGAATTTGACACTCAGCTCGGCGTCAGCGGCCTGCACAAAGTCCACAAAAAGGTGGAGCCCCGGCCCCGCCAAACCATTCTGCCCCCGGACCTGTTCGAGCGCTATGCCAATATGGCCTTCTGGCGCGACCTGAAAAACTGCAAAGCCTATCGCATTGTCAGCCAATCAGCGGCCTCCAACCCGTCAGCAGAGACGGTGCCGGCTGCGGCGACCTGACCGGGCCTCGTTTGGACGCGAACCCTTTCGTCGAGGCGCGACGACCGTCGTATAGGCTGCGGGTCTTGCGTGGAGGCGCGGACCACGATGGGGGATCTGTCGGGGCGTGAGGGGAGTGACGGCTGTCCGTTCGGCTGATTGCCGCCACTCTGTCGGCATTTAAGGAGCGATCCGCATACACAAAAGGCGGGAGGCATGGCCTCCCGCCTGCTTTTTGGAAGCAGTCTGATCGTTAGAACCGGGTGCCGAAACCAGCGCCGAACACCCACGGGTCCAGATCCACATCGGCGGTCACGGCGCCGTTGCCGATATCCACACTGGTGTCGAGGAACAGCCGTTTGACGTCCAGGTTCACGAACCAGTCTTCATTGACCGGAATATCAACACCGGCCTGCAGCGCAAAGCCAAAGCTGTCGTCGTAACCCATGTCAAAGTCCGGCGAATCTTCCTTCCAGAACACGGTGTAGTTCACCCCTGCGCCCAGATAGGGGCGCACAATCGGGTGATCCGGCATGAAGTGATATTGCAGCGTCACGGTCGGCGGCAGCACCCAGACCTGACCCAGATCCACATCCCCAATGGCCGTGTTCTAGGCTTCCACTTCGTGACGAGTGGTGGCGAGAATCAACTCCAGCGCCAGCTTATCCGTGAGGAAATAGCTGATATCCAGTTCCGGCGCGAAGCCCGCATCCACTTCCGCCTCACCGCCAATGCCGCGCACCGTCGAGTTCTCGTTCGGCGCCACCACGATACCGCGCAGGCGCAGCTGCACATCGCCAGCGGCGGCTTCGGCTTGAGTGGGCATGGCTGTGCCAGCGCACAGTGCGCAAGCTGCCACGGCAAGGGCGGCAGCAATCGTCCGTATCGGTCTCATGATTGTCCCCCATGAGCTGAGCTGCGCACCGCGCGCGGCTCTCTTGAACCTGGCCGCGACCCTAGACCCAGCGACTGTCCGATCATTGATGCGGATCAAGAAAAAGCGCGCTCTGAATGCGGGTGTAAGCCGTCTGTGGACGAACGCACACCGAGCCAGGGCAAGCTCCCCCTGGCGCCGCGCAAAAAAGTTGATCAACGGGCCGCAACATATAGACCTAAGAGAGTAGATTGCGCGGGGGCGCATGGCCGTGAGCCCGTTTCAGATGTTGTGATTTCATGAAACTGACGTGTCCAATCGGGCATAATCGCAAACTGGGGTCCGGCGCTGCACCCTGCAGAGACGAATGGCACGGCGCGGCAGGGGAGAATTGCCATGACGGCGGACACAGTTCGAGGCCTTATGCTGGCCCTCGCAGCGATCGCGGGCCTGACCGCTTGCGCGGAGCCCGACACGCAGACCGCACCCATTGAGACCGTTGCGATCACTCTTGGTGAATGCGTGGCACAAAGCCCGGTTGTGGCCGCCGGTCCTGCTTTCCGCGATTGTCCCGAGTGCCCCGCCATGATGCCACTTGCAACGGGCAGTTTCTGCATGGGCTCGCCGGAGGGTGAGGGGGATGCGGATGAGCACCCGCTGCGGGCCGTCACCGTGCCGGCTTTCGCCATGGCGCGGACGGAAGTGACCTTCGCCCAGTGGGATGCCTGCGTGGCCGACGGGTTTTGTCGCCCGGTGACCGACGATGCCGGCGGTGGCCGCCAGATCCGCCCGGTTATGAACGTGTCCTGGGCCGACATTACGGGCGAGGAGCAGCCGGAGCCTGGCTTTTTGGCCTGGTTGAACGAGCAAGTGGAGGGAATGCCCTATCGTTTGCCCAGCGAGGCGGAATGGGAATATGCCGCGCGCGCCGGCACCACCACCCTGTTCAGTTGGGGCGACGACTCGCCCGATTGCGATGAGACGGCGCCCAACGGTGCCGCCTTCAATGTCTGTACTGATGGCCGCACGTGGCCCGTGGCATCGTTTCCCGCGAACGCATTCGGCCTTCATGACATGCACGGCAATGTGTGGGAGTGGATGGCAGACTGCTGGCACTTTACCTACGAAAAGGCGCCCACGGATGGCTCTGCCTGGCTGGAAGCTGATCGCGGCGACTGTGCCGCGTCACCCGTGCGCGGGGGCGCCTGGAGTGAGCCTGCCAAGTTCTTGCGCGCCGCCAACCGCAGCCGTCACTTCCGCGGTCACCGTTACACTCTGCACGGCTTCCGCGTGGCAAAAACGCAGCCGCAAGACTGATGGCGGGTCCGCAAGGGGCCAAAGGTTACCAAGCGGGCCAAAGGTTTCCAAGCGGGAGCGCACAGCCGCTCCCGCAGGCGTTAGGCGCAGGGTGAAGACAGGTCAGTCCTGCGGGCCAAAATCGGCCGCCGAATGACGCTCGCGCAGTTGCTGGTCTTCCGGCCCCCACACTTTGTTGACCCGCAGACCGCGTTTCACGGCCGGGCGCTCACCGAGCTCCTGGGCCCAGCGCACCACATGGGTGTAGCTGTCTGCTTCCAGGAATGTGGCCGCGTCGCCATAAAGCACGCCGCGCACCAGCCCCCCATACCAGGGGAAGATCGCCATATCCGCGATGGTGTAGGTGCTGCCTGCGATATAGGGGTGCTCTGCAAGCTGACGGTTCAGGACATCAAGCTGTCGCTTGGTTTCCATCGTGTAGCGATTAATGGCATATTCGTATTTCTCTGGCGCATAGGCATAGAAGTGCCCAAAGCCGCCGCCCAGGAACGGCGCCGAGCCCATCTGCCAGAACAGCCAGTTCAAGGTCTCCGTGCGCGGACCATGATCATGGGGCAGAAAGGCATCGAACTTCTCAGCCAGGTAAAGCAGGATCGCGCCGGATTCGAAGACGCGCTGATGCGGCTCGACAGAACGGTCAAGCAAAGCCGGGATCTTGGAATTGGGATTAATGTCGACAAAGCCGCTGGAGAACTGCTCGCCTTCTCCGATATTGACCGTATAGGCATCATACTCCGCCCCCTGATGGCCGAGCTCCAGGAGCTCTTCCAGCATAACGGTCACCTTGACGCCGTTCGGCGTCGCCAGAGAGTGAAGTTGCAGCGGATGGGTCCCCGCCGGCAAGGCCTTGTCATGGGTTGATCCCGCAATCGGACGGTTGATATTGGCAAATCGCCCACCGCTGCTCTGATCCCAGGTCCATACTTTCGGCGGCACATAAGGGGTGTTCTCGCTCATCGGCTGCGTGCTCTCTTTAGTTTTTCAGATGGTCTACGTCTTTCTCTAACACAGCCGGCCGCCATTGGCCCAGAGCGTGAGCGGCTCAAGATGCGGCGCGGTCAGGTCTTCTCTCGATCACAGAAAAGGCGAACGATGCTGACCTTGGGTGGTTGACCATAATGGCACAGGCCATCTTGCCGCCGATTGAAAAGCCCTGGTGCTTATTCACCTCACACTTCTGGTATCGTCGCAAAAGGCGGGGTATGCTACAGCGTAAAGGCCCGTGTGGGCAATGCGTGCACGCGTTGAAGGAACCAAGGAGAAAGGAGCCTCCTTATGAAGAGCAGACTTGTGGCGGCCGGGATCATCGCAATGGTCATGGGCGCTGGCCCGGTGGCGGCGTCGGACCTCTCGGAAGAGCAGCGGGCTTTGGTCCAAGAGAACTTTCAGCAGGCTGATACGGATCGGAGCAGCAGCTTGACGCGCGAGGAGTTTGAGGCCTTCATCCGAGCCAATGCGGAAGATGATATTGGCCGTGCTCCGATGGTTGTCCGGCGTAACATGTTCGATCGTGCGTTTGGAAGACTGGACAAGAACGATGACGGGGTCGTGAGCCAGGACGAATTCAAGGACGCGCGGTAAAACAAAGAACGCCGCCGTGACGGCCAGCCCGGGTGACTTCAGAGTTGAGGTGGTCCGGTCACCAGCCTGGAACGGCCCCAGGGCACGGTCCACGTCTATCGAGCATCCTTCTGTACAAGGACGGTAACGCTCACCGGCCCGCCGCTGCGTTACCGCCCCCCTGTCCTGGAACGATAGGATCGGGGCAAGCGTTCCACTGCAATACGGTGTGGCCACGGCGCGATGCCAGTCATGGCAGTGGTTGCGGTGTCCGTGTCCCTTCGAAATACTGCATAGGAAAGCAGGGCAGGGCGATTATAATCGCGGTGAATGGGTGGGAGGTGAGAGATGAATGGGGTGTTTCAAAGATGGCTCGCATGGGGCCTGCGGACCCTCGACGGCTGCCGCAAGTTGACACCACGCCTGGCTGGCGCCGTGATCATGGCCCTCGTGCTCGCGGCCCTGAGTTCTCCGGCGCGGGCGCAACCCAATTTCGTGATCATCCTCATTGACGACGCGGCCCTTATGGACCTGGGCGCCTATGGCGGCGAAGCCCGCACGCCCCATATCGATGCACTGGCCGAGCGCGGCGCCCTCTTCACGCAATACCGGACCTCGCCCTTATGCGCCCCGTCCCGGGCCATGCTGTTGACCGGGGTGGATAACCACCGCACCGGCGTTGCGACCATTCCGGAAGTTCTGCCACCGGAACATGTAGGTCAGCCGGGTTACAGCATGCATCTGGAACCCGGCGTGCTCACCGTGGCGGACCGGCTGAAGCCGCTGGGCTATCGCACCATGATGGTGGGCAAATGGCATTTGGGCAGCGGCCCTGGCGCCTTGCCCGACAGTCATGGGTTTGACCGCTCCTTCGCGCTTGATGCTTCAGGCGCGGACAACTGGGAAGACAAGTCCTACATGCCGTTTTATGCCGATGCGCCCTGGTATGAGGACGGCGTCGCCGTGGACCTGCCGGAGGATTTCTACTCCTCGGCGTTCATTGTCGATAAGGCGATTGACTATCTAGACGCCACGCCAGCTGAGGATCCGTTCTTGGTCTATCTCGCCTTTCTGGCGATCCACATCCCCGTGCAAGCGCCGGCCGAGTTCACCGAGCGCTATCGCGACGTCTACAGAGACGGCTGGACAGCGCTTCAGGCTCGGCGCTGGGAGCGCGCCCAGGCGCTTGGTCTCGCGCCGCCGGGGGCGACCAAGCCCGCGTTCCACGAAACCATGCGGAGCTGGGAGGATCTGCCTACGGAGCAGCAGGAACTGTTCGCGGCGCGCATGGCGGTCAATGCCGGCATGCTGGAGGCCATGGACCACCATATCGGCCGGTTCATGGACCATCTGGCTCAGGACGGGCTTCTCGACGACACGGTCTTTATCGTGACGTCGGACAATGGCTCTGAACCCTCGAACCTTGATCAGGCCAGCCTCACCCTATGGCTCGCCACGAACGGCTATCATCGCGGCCTTGAAGGCATTGGCGAGGAGGGCAGCTACGCCTTCATCGGTCCGGAATTCGCCAGCGCCGCGTCGACCCCGAGCGCGCTGTTCAAGTTCTACGCCTCGGAGGGGGGGCTGCGCGTGCCTCTCATCATGGCTGGCCCGCGGGTTGACGGCGCCGGGCGGATCGACGCCATGGCCATGGTGACGGACGTTGCCCCGACTGTGCTCGATCTCGCCGGTGCCGGGCCGGCGCCGGAAGACACTGTCAGCGTGGACGGTGTCAGCCTGAGCCCGCTTTTGTTCGGCACGGCCGAGCGGGTCCATGGTCCGGACAAGCCCCTGGGAATGGAAGTCTCCGGCAATGCCGCGCTTTACAAAGGCGACTACAAGATCGTCCGTAACCTGACGCCGTTCGGTGATGGCCAGTGGCGCCTTTTCAACATTGCTGAAGATCCGGGCGAAACGCGGGATCTCGCCACCACGCGGCCCGCCCTCTTCGCCGATCTGCGTGCTGATTATGATGCCTATGCACAGCGCGTGGGTGTGCTCGATACGCCGCCGGGCTATGACTCGATGGCCCAGGTCACGCACAATGTCGTGGCTGCGGTCGTCGAGCGCAATCTGCTTGTGATCATCGCCGGGGCCCTGGTGTTTGTGCTTCTGATCGGCGTCGGGATCCGCCTTGTGTGGCGCGCTGTCAGCGCGCGCGCGACGGTGCGCCCTGACGAGCCCCACTAGGTGCGGCCC
>CAZVEE010000078.1:13487-16382 GCA_964625525.1 uncultured Alphaproteobacteria bacterium
TATGAGCATGCATCGCCAAGCCACTGGTTGCGCCGCCCCCGTCCTTCCGGAATACTGCCGGGGGGATGAGGGCAGGGGACCATGGCGCAGATTTTCATCAGCTATTCCAAAAAGGACCGCAGGCGCATTGAGCCGATCCTGAACGGGCTGGAGGCGGAAGGCCTGAGCTATTGGATCGACGAAAACCTGATGCCGTCCGAGCGCACCTGGACCGCCATGATCCAGGCCGAGCTGGAGGCCTGTGGCTGTGTCCTGGTGCTCTGGTCCCCCCATGCGGTGGCCTCGCAAGAGGTGGAGGCGGAAGCGCTGTATGGCCTTTATGAGGGCAAATTCGCCCAGGCCCTCATTGATGACTGCCGCCTGAACTACCGGGTTGAGCGTCTGCAATACGCCGATCTGCGCGGCTGGTCCGGCGACCGCTCCGTCCCGGAATGGGTGAAGCTGATCGCCGCCTTGCGCGCGCGGGTCGGGTCCGAGACAGCGGAGCAGCCGCATCGGCGACGCGAGAGCACTCCACCCACGCGCCGCATCCCCATCCCTGAAATGGTCGAGATCCCCTCCGGCCGGTTCCTGATGGGCGCGCCAGTCAGCACGTCCTGGTTATTCGACGAGGCCGATGATCGCGAGCGACCGCAGCACGCGGTGTGGGTGCCCGCTTTCGCCATGGGCGCCTATCCCGTGACCTTTGACGAGTATGACGCCTTTTGCACGGCTACAGGCCGCGACAAGCCCCGTGACGAAGGCTGGGGCCGGGGCCGCCGGCCAGTGATCAACGTGTCCTGGGACGACGCCACGGCCTATTGCCAATGGCTTTGTGAGCAGACGGATGGGGACTGGCGCCTGCCGAGTGAGGCGGAATGGGAATATGCCTGCCGCGCCGGGAGTACGACACGCTATTCCTGGGGCGATGAGGACCCGGTCTGTGACGAGACCGCCCGCAACGGTGCCAATTTTGGCGATTGCCCCGATCGCCGCACCCGGCCGGTGGCCTCCTTCCCGGCCAATGCCTTTGGCCTTTACGACATGCATGGCAATGTGTGGGAGTGGGTCGAGGATTGTTGGCACAGAAACTATGATGGTGCGCCGACGGATGGCTCCGCATGGTTGACATCTTGCGTCTCATCCAATCGCGTTCTGCGCGGCGGGTCCTGGTACGACACTCCTCAGATCCTCCGCTCCGCGTTCCGCTACTACAACTCTCCGCCCCTCCGGTACAGCAACTACGGGTTTCGTGTTGCCAGAACGCTTTAAGGGCCGTCAGGCCCGCTTACCCTTTGTCCTTTTCTCTTTTACCCTTTTGGGGGTACAGGGGGCGTTAGCCCCCTGTTCAAAATTTTTGAGTCTGCGTGAGACCCCGAATCGGTCATGCGTCCGAGAGGGGCAGCGCGATCTCGCGACCCCCGTGCATGTCCCGGTGCCGGGTGAGGGGCGCAAACCCCGTCACCCCCGCCCCCTATCATTTGTCGTCTGCACACAGACCGTTGCGCGGCTACATTGCGAAAGCCGCCCGTGATGGACGCATCAAAAGGCCACAGGACCCATCCCCAGATGGATCAGAAGCTGAACCCGTCGTCGTAGGCGCCACCGGGAATGTCGGCATCGGTCTCAAAGATGATGATGTCGCGCGATCCGCCGCGCCCATTGATTCCCAGGCGGACTGTCTCCCCTTGGTCGATCGCGTTGAGGAAAGGGCGGTCTGCAACGTCGGCAAGGATGCTTTCAAGATCGCCTTCGCGGATGCCGTTGGCAATACGGGCGTTGCCCTCCCCATCGGCAAAAACGAATTCGCTGGTCTCGTTGAAGCGGTTCGCAAAACCCGACGCCCCCTCGGACAGCACTTGTTCAACGCGCTCGTCGTCATCCAAGACGAGGTAATCGAATTCGCCCGTCTCGGCATTGTTCACCTTAACGGTGAAAGCATCCGGTTCGATGGCCACAAGCTCAACCCGCTCATCCTCGTGGTCGAGCGCAGCGGCAAGCAGTCCTTCGTACTCCGCCAGCGTGTCGAGGCTCCCATCGATGATGTCAGGGATCGAATTGGTGGCCTCAGTGTCGACGCCGTCGTCAGTCACCAGCGAGAGCGAGTTATCCCCGTCACCCAGGGTGGCCGTTTCACTCAGGTTGCCTATGGCATTTTCGGTCCCGATCCCAGTTCAGGTTGACCGACCTGCCGAATAATTCACGCGTCGGACCGAACGTGCCGCCAATCGCCAAAAGGCCCAGGCTGAAAAGATAGGGCTCGTCAGGCACGGAATAGCTGACAGTTTCGGCCTTATCGTCATTCACATTCAAAATAGGGTCGGGGAACAAGTCGAGCCCTTCCTCGACTTCATTGGGGCCGAAAAAGGGGCGCACAGCAGTGCAATTACTTCGGCCTTTATGGCAATTCACTGCCTGGTCTTGATCCGAACATTCAGACCTGTGACGACATGCGCGCTGTCACCAGCCCCAGTATCCTCCGGGTGATGAATGCGCTATCGGAATAACGAGGCCCTGGTCGGCCCGCTTCCAAACGCGCGACTGGCTGGGGGGCCGCAGCGTTTCATCTGACCGGATCGGCACAGCAGGTCTGGCTTTAGTGAGCCCAACTTGCTTTGCCTTTGTCGATAGAGCCCTTGATCTGCTTCCAGTTTACTCCCTCGTTTGAACGCCGATGCGTCGCGACGTGAAGGAGGCGAGGTCAAGGCACGTCGTGAGCGTTCTCGGACCATTCAAACTCAACTCCAATTAATGCAGATCCAATTCTCTCTAAAACATGTCCGATGATGCAAAAAGCTTTACAGGTTATGTTTTTACTATTACTAATTTCGGTATCGATCATCCACTTCAGGTGCTTTGTACTTTAGTGACACACTGTTGTGATCCCTAACAATTTTAGAGGGTAGCTTGGTCAGT